>DAOTTP010000166.1:0-25039 GCA_034437835.1 Anaerolineae bacterium
ATTTGATGCTTTAGAGCGTCAAATTGGCTGAAGTTCGGGGAAATTCTTCCCTCAGATGATTGGGCTGAGTACCGGTCAAAATCTTGTTTTTCCCTCAAATAGGGGCTGAGTAGTTACCAAGAAGGACACGGCAATGCCATGTCCCTACAATGTACCGCAAAATGCTTATGCTGGAACTAATCCCCAGCGGCAGCCGCAAGCTTCACCCGTGATGGGATGGTCTTGCGCGACATACTCATAGTCAGACCAACCGCCACAATCCCCATAATGGCCGCGCTGATGAATACGCCGTGGTAATCGCCCAATCGCTCACGGAAAAATCCGCCCGCGAACGCCGCGATGCCCGCACCCAGCATGTG
The DNA here is from genome assembly GCA_034437835.1 of Anaerolineae bacterium. Lineage (GTDB taxonomy): Bacteria > Chloroflexota > Anaerolineae > Aggregatilineales > Phototrophicaceae > Flexicrinis. Next base: position 360 of record DAOTTP010000166.1, read on the forward strand.
TGAAAAGTAAATCCAGCCGTAAATCGTCGCCAGAGATTTACGCCCGAATCGCTGCGCCGTCAGATTGACCGTCGGCGGCACAGTCGCCACCCAGTCGAAGCCGTAGATGATGGAAAATATCAACATCCCCTGCATCTGGAGGATGAACGGCAGCGCCATCAGCGACAAGCTACGGAAGCCGTAGTAAATCGCCAAAAGTGTACGGTTGTCATAGCGTTCGCTCAGATAGCCCGAAATCAGCGAACCAATCATGTTCATGATACCCATGAGCGCCAGCGCCCAAGACATTTCGGCCTTAACGAAACCGTGTTCAAGCGCGTGAGGGAGTAGATGCGTGCCAATCATGCCATTGGTGGTATAGCCGCACACGAAAAAACTTCCCGCCAATAGCCAGAAATCCCGCGTTTTGAGCGCTTCACGCATAGAGGTCGAACGATTATCTGTGACTGTTGAAATGCTTGTCGTCTCGCCATATGCGCTGAGTTTGGCGTCTTCTGGTTGGTCGCGCATGAAGAATACAATCACCACCGCTGCCCCAGCACAAATCGCTGCCAGCGTCCAGACCAGTGCTTGCCAGCCGAACTGGTCGTTAACCCCAATCAACAGTGGCAGGAAGATGAATTGGCCTGCCGCCGCCGCCGCGCTGAACACCCCCAGCACCTCGCCCCGATATTTATTAAACCAGCGGCTGGCGATGGTCGCGCCCAACGTACCAGAGATTGCCCCCGTACCTAGCCCCACCAGCACACCCCACCACAGATGAAACTGCCAGAGTTCAGTCATCTGGGTCATGGCGGACAAGCCAATCACAATCAGGGTCAGGCCAGCCAACATCATGCGGCGCGGGCCAAAACGATTCAGCATCATGCCGCCCAACGGCGCACCGAAGCCGAAAATGAACAGGCTAATGGCGATAGCCGCCGAGATATCAGTACGCGACCAGCCCAACTCGGTTTCCAATGGGGTGATGATAACCCCCGGCGCGTTGCGGACACCCGCCGCTGAAAGCATTCCAACAAAGGTGACGATCAAGATAATCCAAGCGTAATGCAGGCGTTGTGCGCGCATGGGAGAAGTTTCTTTCGTAGTTACAATGGGATAGTTTAGACTGTACAGCCGTCATAAACCGGTCACAAGAACCACTTTAGCCCATCAATGCAGACCACTTATTAACCCATACCGCCCTACACCCCCCCGCACACAACCGCTATAATCGAAGCTATGTCTTGAAATCGGATGATGACTCACACACACCATGACCCCATTCTACGGTGCTAACGAGGGCTATGTCCTCGAACTTTACGAACGTTTCCGCGCAAACCCAGAGTCGCTAGACCCCCAGACGCGGGCATTTTTCGCCGCGTGGTCTCCTGAAGTCGTTGATGATGGCCTCGTTGCCGTCTCGACAGGTCAGGTGAGCGCAACCGCCGCAGTCGATACCCAACGCTTAATGCAGCGAGCCGTCGGCGCGGTCAATTTCGCGCAGGCCATCCGACAATTCGGCCACGTCCAAGCCAATATCGACCCACTCGGCTCAGAGCGCCCCGGCGACCCCGAACTCGACCCGGCCTTCCACGGCATTACGTGGGACGACCTCAACGGCCTGCCCGCCTCGCTGATTGGCGGCCCTATCGCCGCGCACAGCGCAGATGCTTTCGAGGCGATTTATAAGCTGCGTCAGGTCTATTGCGGCACAATCGGTTTCGACAACGACCACATTCGCATCCCCGATGAGCGTAACTGGTTGCGCGAAGCAGCAGAATCAGGCCGCTACCGCTACGACTGGTCAGAGGAGAGTTCGGTCAATATCCTTGACCGGCTGGCACAGATTGAAGCCTTTGAGCAGTTCCTCCAGAACACCTTCCCGACCAAATACCGCTTCTCGGTAGAAGGTCTGGATACCATGATCCCGATGCTGGATGAAATCATCCGGCTGTCGGGCGGCACGAGCATGAATACGATTGCGATTGCGATGGCGCACCGTGGCCGCCTGAACGTGCTGACGCATATCATGGGCAAGCCCTACGCGCAAATCCTGAGCGAATTCCGCGATACCTTGCTGCAAGATGACATCGGCACGACCCACGGCGACGTGAAGTATCACAAGGGCGTGCGTTATCAGGTCGGGCTGAATACCAACGGTCAGCCGCTGATTGTGACCATGCCGCCTAATCCCAGCCACCTCGAAGCCGCTAACCCGGTTGCCATCGGGATGGCACGCGCTGCTGGGACGAAAACAGATCACGCTGGCCCGGCCAAATTCGATCCCAGCCAGACCATGCAAATCCTCATCCACGGCGATGCAGCCTTCCCCGGTCAAGGAATCGTGGCTGAAACCTTTAATATGTCTCAAGTCCCCGGCTATTGGACGGGCGGCACGACCCATATCATCGCCAATAATCAGGTCGGATTCACCACCCTCCCCAGCGACGGGCGCAGCACGTTATACGCCAGCGACCTCGCCAAAGGGTTCAAAGCACCGATTCTGCACGTCAACGCCGACGATCCCGCCGCCGTGATTGAAGTGGCGCGTATCGCGTTTGGGTATCAACAGCAGTTCGAAAAAGACATCGTGATTGACCTCATCGGCTACCGCCGTTATGGTCATAACGAGATGGACGAGCCGATGTATACCCAACCGGTGATGTATAAGGGCGTTCGCGCCCATCCCACCGTCCGCCATCTCTGGGCGGATATGTTGATTGGGCGCGGCAACCTCCTCAAAGAGCAAGCGGGCGGCATGTACGATAAGCACACCGTCACCCTGCAAACCATTTATGACACCCTGCCCGCGCCAGAAGCCATGAAGCCGGAGCGCCCGCCAGAGCCGCCGCGTGGGGCAGCCGCATCGGTCATCACCGCCGTCGATTTTGAGGCGTTGGCTGACCTCAACCAAAATCTCGGCCAAATCCCGGACAGCTTCAACTTCACATCGGTGCGCTTCAAGAATACCCTCGCAGACCGCCGTAAGGCGTTTGATACGCCAGATGAGGCGCGAATCGATTGGGCGGCGGCGGAAGAATTGGCCTTCGCCTCGATTTTGTCAGAAGGCACGCCCATCCGTCTAACCGGTCAAGACTGCGAACGCGGCACGTTCAGCCACCGCCACGCGGTACTGCGCGATGCTCAAAGCGGCGAGAAGTTTGTCCCGCTGCACGCCCTACCGCAAGCCAAAGCTACGTTCGAGGTCTATAACAGCCCGCTTTCAGAAGAAGCGGTGTTGGGCTTTGAATATGGCTACAGCGTGCAAGAGCCGGGGCGGTTGGTCATCTGGGAGGCGCAATATGGCGACTTCGCCAACACCGCGCAGGTGATTATCGACCAGTTCATCATGTCTGGGCGCGAAAAGTGGGGGCAAGCCCCATCACTGATGATGTTGCTGCCGCACGGCGCAGAGGGCGCAGGCCCCGACCACACTTCGGCGCGTCTGGAGCGTTATTTGCAGATGGCGGCCAATACCAACGTCCGTATTTGCTATCCGACCACCGCCGCGCAGTATTTCCATCTGCTGCGCCGTCAGGCCTTGTTGCTGACCACCGACCCTCTGCCATTGATTGTGATGTCGCCCAAGTCACTGCTCCGTAAGGACTCGGTGAAGTCCACCGTCATGGAACTGGCGACAGGGCGTTGGCGTCCGGTCATCGGTGACAATGAGGTTGACCCGCTGGAAGTCACCCGTCTGGTGCTGACCAGCGGCAAGCTGTATTATGACCTTGTAGAGAGCGAACACCGCGTCGCCAATCCGCATGTCGCCGTCGCCCGCGTCGAACAGCTTTACCCGTTCCCCAAGGCCGATCTGTTGGGCATCATCAACACCTACCCCAACCTTAAGCAAGTGGTCTGGGCGCAGGAAGAACCGCGCAACATGGGCGCATGGGATTATATCGGGTGGCGTCTGCGCCGTCTGATTGGCTCATCGTTGGCGATGTTCCCCATCGGGCGCCGCCGCAGTTCCAGCGCCGCCGAAGGCTCTAAAAACGCCTTCTTCGCCAACCAACAGCTTGTGGTGAAGGACACCTTCACTTGGAACCCAGAAGATTAACGAGGAGACAGCCCGCGCATGAGCCTAGAGATTAAAGTCCCTGAACTGAGCGAGTCGGTGGCCGATGCAACCGTCTCTGAATGGACAAAAAACGTCGGTGATTCGGTCAAGGCTGGCGATGTGCTGGTCATCCTAGAAACAGATAAGGTTTCGGTGGAAGTCGCCGCCGAATCTGACGGCGTATTGGGCGCGATTCTGTCGCCCGCTGGTACAGATGTGAAGGCCAAACAGGTCATCGGCACATTGGAGGCCGGCGGCACAACCGTCGCAGCCGCGCCCGCCGCTGCCCCACAAGCTGCCACGCCCGCCCCTCAAGTCGCCGCGCCTACGCCCGCACCGACTGAGGCTAAGCCCATCCCCGCCACCGCGACCCCTGTCGCGCAACGGGTGGCCGCTGCTCACAATGTCGATGTCGCCCAAGTCCCAGCGGCGGGCAACAAAGTGACGAAATCTGATGTGCAGAATTACGTCGCCGCGCAAACCGCGCCTGTCGTCGCCACCAAAGTCATCCAACCCGCTGTATCCATCGCTCCAGCAGGCTTCACGGTGAATATCGCCGCTGGTCGCCGTGAGGAGCGCATCCGCCTGACTCGCCGTCGCCTGACCATCGCCAAACGCCTACTCGAAGCGCAATCCACCGCCGCCCTGTTGACCACCTTTAACGAGGTTGATATGAGCGCGGTGATGGCGATTCGCGCCAAGCGCAAGGAGGCCTTCCAGAAGAAATATGGCGTCGGCCTCGGATTCAATTCGTTCTTCGTGAAGGCGGTCATCGGTGCGCTGAAGGCGTTCCCAGTGGTCAATTCCGAGATGCAAGGCAACGAGTTGTTGATGAAGCACTACTATGACATCGGTATCGCCATCGGCGCGGAAGACGGTTTGGTCGTCCCCGTGTTGCGTGACGCAGATAAGTCGAGCTTCGCGCAAATCGAACAGCAAATCAAGGACTACGCCGGTCTGGTCAAGGCTGGGACGCTCCCGCTTGAGGCGTTGATGGGCGGCACATTCACCATCACCAATGGCGGCGTGTTCGGTTCGATGATGTCCACCCCGATTTTGAACCCGCCACAAGTCGCCATCCTCGGCCTGCACGCGATTAAAGACCGTGCCGTGGTGGTGGACGGTCAGATCGTCGTGCGCCCCATGATGTACACCGCCCTGACCTACGATCATCGCGTGATTGACGGGCGCGAGGCGGTTCAATTCCTCGTCAGAATCAAGGAACTCATCGAAGACCCCGAAAACCTGCTGATTGAAGGGTAATCCCATCAGCAGAATATGATAGACATGAAAGCAAGACCGGCTAATGCGCCGGTCTTGTTATTTTGGCTCATGTTCAGACGCCGTGAAACGTAGGGACGCCCTTCTGGGCGTCCGCCTGTTCCAAAAACGGACGGCAAGAATGCCGTCCCTACACCACGCGATTTGAACATGAATCGTTGTTTTTTGGGTTATACTAATGGAGGGATGATTTAAAATCCAAACGATTATTTGGGTGTTTTTTATGCTAAAACCCCGATCAAAGATCGTTTGGATTTGTTTCGATTTCCCCATAAGGTTAATCTGTAAGTTTTTGAGGGTAAAACGATGGTGTTCCAAGACATTACTCAACAAGCACCTCCCGCCCTGTTGACATTAGACGCTTACCTCAAGATGCCTCACAAGCGCATCGAGATTCTAAGCGGGCTGGTTAAAGTTAAACAAAATTATCTCAGGGAATATTTTCACAACGCTTAGTAATTATGTTGATACTAAAATCGGCGTCGTGCTACCCGACGGCGCAACTTTCTTGATGTTCTCCCCGCACAAAGGTTTGAAAGACACGTTTGAGCCAGACGCGGCCTATGTCAGCGCACAGGACTATATCCCGATGCCCGACCCATCGAAACCCTATCCCGGCGTCCCAACCTTAGCGGTTGAGGTCGTCTCGCCGGGGGATGATGCGGACGACCTCGATTACAAAGTCCAGACGTATCTGGAAAAAGGCACACGAGAAGTCTGGGTAGTTTATCCCAAAACCCAGCGCATTTATCAGCACAAACGTGAAGGCCTGCCGTCGCTTCGCCTCTATACCGACCTCACAGACGCGCTTGATTGTGAAGCCTTATTCCCCGGCCTGACTCTCACCCTCGCAGAGATTTTCGATCTCCCGACATGGATTCAGGCACAAACCGGGGAATAGATTTTTCTATTTCACCTTCAAATCGCGGCGAAAAGTAGTCAAGACCTCGACGCCGGTTTCGGTGACGACCACATTATCCTCAATGCGGACGCCGCCCACCCCGGCCACATAAATCCCCGGCTCAACCGTGAAAACCATCCCCGGCTCCAAGACGCTCTGATTGCCCGCCGCCATCTGCGGCAACTCGTGGACTTCCAAGCCCAGACCGTGGCCGAGGCGATGGAAGAAATATTGACCGTAGCCCGCCGCCTCAATCACATCACGGGCGGCCTTATCGACAGCATCACACGACACGCCGGGCTTGGCGGCTTTAATCGCGGCGCGATTGGCGGCCAATACCGTGTCATAGATTTTCTTCTGCTCATCTGTCGGCGTGCCGATGATGAAGGTGCGGGTGATGTCGGCGGGGTAATCCCCGAACTTGCCGCCGAAATCGATCAGCAAAAATTCGCCCTCTTGCAAGGCGCGGTCACTGACACTGCCATGCGGCATCGCGCTATTCGGGCCGGTCTGAATCAACGCGGGGAAGGCGTAATTGGTGCAACCGTGCATGAGCAACAACTCATCCAGCTTGCGGGCGATTTCCTTCTCGGTATAGCCCGGCTGCACCCAGTCCAGCAGATTATCCAGCGCGTCTTGGCTACGACCTATGGCGTCGCGCATCAAGGCGATTTCGTTGCTGTCCTTATTGGCGCGTAAATCCAACAGGCGCTTCCCCATCGACACGCGCTCAAGGCTGTTGTCGGCCTTCTCAAAGGCGCGGTCTTCAAACACGCGCATAGTGTTGTCATCTACGCCCAAACGCTTCCCAGTCAAACCGAGGTCGCGGATGGCGGCGTCAAATGCCCCTTGATAGCCGTCCTCGTCCGTCCATGTGAACACGCGGAATTCGAGGTCAGGATGATTCTGGATCACCGGCACTTCCAGAATCGGCGCGATGATCGACAGATTATCACCTGTCAGAATCGCGATCAGCGGGCGCTCTGACAGGTGAAAATGTAGCCCCGTGTAATAGGTCAGGTTCGCGCCGGGGACGAGTGCCACGGCATCGACTTCGGATAAGGTTTTAATTTTCTCGCGGCGTTTTGCGTAATCCATAAGATTTTCCCACCTCTTAGACGGTGATTGTTCAGCGGCGCATGGTGCGATTATACCAGCGCTGCATATAATGGTGGTCTCGAGTTGATATGCCCGTTGATAGGGTGTGTTGTGATTGCGATTTGGTTATTTCCCCCTCTCCCCCTGTGGGATAGGGGCAGGGGTGAGGGGTGAATTTTAATGTTCCGACGCATCGTAATTTTCGGCGTGGTCGCCGTCGTTTTATCGGCCGGCCTATTTCTAGACCTCCGCGCCCACGGGCTGGCATGGCAATTCTTCTGGTCAGTCACAGGTGAGGAACAACCGCTGGCACAAATACGCGGCGTCATCGAATGGACGGGCAATATCGTCCGCCCCCAGCCGTCATTTGACCCGGTTGTGCCGATACAGCATACCGGCGAACGTCCTTACGGAATCAATACCTTCCTCCAGCTAGAACCCGACCCCGCCAAAGTCGAGCAGCAACTCCGGCAAATCAGCGACATCGGATTCGGTTGGATTCGACAAGAATTCCCGTGGGAGGACATCGAAATCCACGCCAAAGGCGACTTTGATGACAGCCGTAACGTTGACGCCATCGGAATCATCAGCGCGTGGGACAAATATGACCGGATGGTCGATTGGGCGGACGAATACGGCATCCAGATTCAAGCCCGCCTGAGCAACCCGCCGCGTTGGGCGCAAATCAGCGAGGACGCGGGCGATATGGCTCCACCCGCCAATGTGCAAGATTATGTCGATTTCGCCGTCGCGGTGGCCGAGCGCTATCAGGGGCGCGTGCAATATTTCCAAATCTGGAACGAACCAAACATCTACCCAGAATGGGGCGACCTCGACCCCGTAAGTCCTGAGCGCTATACCGACTTACTCTGCCAGACCTATACCGCTCTGAAAGCCGTAGATCCGAATATCGTGGTCATCAGCGGGGCGCTTGCGCCAACCGTCGCCCTTAGTGAGCGCGACTTGAACGATTTCGTATTCCTAGAGCGCATGTACACGGCAGGCGCGGGCGAATGCTTCGATGTCTTGTCGATGCAAGGCTACGGACTCAACAGCGGCCCGCCGGATAAGCGGATGCGCCCGACCACGGTCAATATCAGCCGCAACCTCTATATCCGCGACATCATGGTCAAGCACGGCGACGCGCACAAACCCATCTGGTTGAGCGAGGCGGCGTGGAATTCCGTCCCGTCCGAGGCCGACTACCCCGACACTATCGACGCCCGTTATAACTTCGGCCAAATGACTCAGGAACAGGCCGCCCGCTATATGCCGCTGTTTTATGAGCGCACCCAGCGCGAATGGCCGTGGGTCGGGGTCGTGAATTACTGGTTCTTCACCCTCCCAGACGACAGCCGCAAAGATGAGTCGATGTACTATTTCCGCATGGCAGAACCCGACTTCACCGCCGAAAAACCATCGTTCAGCGGGCTGCCGGTCTATGCAGCCATGCAAAACTATCTCGCCAACATCACGCCAACGCTGTATCAGGGCGTGCATCAGGCCGATGACCATTACGCTATCACCCGTGATGGAGAGCCAGAATCAGCGGATGGCGCACAATTTGATACGGCGCTACGCGGCATCGAAATCAGCTTTAAGGCCGAAGGGACGGGCGTGGTCGTGCGCTGGAAAGGCGATAAAATCATCGTCATCAAGGATGGCGAGGATACTGCCTATCGGTCAGACGGCCAGACATGGGAAGAAATCTCGCTGTGTACGTGCGTGACACCACAGACCTTCAACGTGCAAATCGTCGTCCCTCAAGATGGCACACCGGCCTTGTTCGACAGCGTGACAGTCTACGACCACAGCGGACGCAATCTGGCGATTGGGGTGGGTATTTTAGCGTCGATTCTCGTCTTAGCAGTCTGTATCTGGGTGCGACGGGGATAGCCGCACCCAGTTTTTTAAACATGTGTTCCACAGAACAATTGTTTGCTATACTCTTACGAACGGTCACACATGATTTGAGGAGGATATTTTGAACAAGCTTGCAAACAACCCACTTCAAAACCCACAATCTCCTTTTGAACGGATCAAATTGACTGACCCAGACGGGCATGAATTCTGGTCAGCACGCGATCTCATGCCTGTACTTGAATATGTAAGCTGGCAAAAGTTCACTAATGTCTTATTCAAAGCACAAATTGCCTGTGAGAACAGTGGCAATAATCCAACAGACCATTTTATCCAAGCGGTTAAAATGGTTCCCATCGGCTCAGATGCAAAGCGTGAAGTCGAAGACATGCACTTATCGCGCTATGCTTGCTATCTGGTCGTGCAAAATGCAGACCCAAACAAAGAAGTCGTTGCGCTGGGGCAAACGTATTTCGCCGTCCAGACGCGCCGCCAAGAATTGACCGATAAAAATCCGCTGACCGAACTGACCGAAGATCAACGGCGTTTGGGCTTGCGCCAACGAATCAAGCACCAGAACACGGATTTGGCTTCTGCGGCGAAAAATGCAGGCGTGGTTAACACCAAAGATTTTGCGATCTTTCAAAATCATGGCTATCAAGGCCTCTATAACGGCCTGACGGCGGAAGCGATTCACCGGAAAAAGAAACTCAAGAAAAGTCAGCACATCCTTGATCACATGGGGACGACGGAACTCGCTGCTAACCTTTTCCGTAGTACGCAGGCAGAGGACAAGCTTCGCCGAGATCAGATTCAAGGGCGAGACGCGGCAAATCAAGTTCACTTTCAAGCGGGTCTGGTCGTTCGACGCGCAATTGCGGAACTTGGCGGCACGATGCCGGAAGATTCACCGAACGCGGACAGCATCAAGAAATTAGAGCGTGAAGAAAAGAAACGCCTCACCGCGCCTAAGGTAAAAAGTCAAACGGACAACTAACGATAGTTATCGAATGGGCTGCCTTCTTGAGAGATGCAGCCTCAGATTTTCACCATACTCAACAAAAAACCAACATTTAACTTTATTGAAATCTATCGAACATTCGTTATACTCCCCGCATCGTAGAACATTACGGGGGATGTTAAAAGATGTCTGATATTCACATGGAAACCGTCCTACCCGTCTCACCGCAGACGGCCTATAGCTTATTCTCTCACCCTAATTTGCTTGAACAATGGCTGTGCAATACCGCCCACCTCGAAGTCCGTACCGGAGGCTCATACTATATCTCCTGTAGCGATGGGTGGTGGGCGGTGGGCAAATATACTGCCGTAGAATTGAATCAACACCTTGCCCTCACATGGCTGTCAGATGGTGCGCCATCGGCCACCCATGTTGCTGTCACGTTTACACCAGAAGCTGACGGCACCCGCCTCACCCTCCATCATACGAGCGATGAGTCGTCCGGCTGGACGGATGAGATGTGGGCTGCCCTTCAGGAAGGGTGGACAACCAACCTCGCCGATCTCGCCTATTTCATCGAAACCGGACTCGACGCCCGCTTCATGCGCCGCCCAATGATGGGCATTAATTTTGAACCGTTGACGCCGGAACTCATCACCAAATTACACAGCCCCGTCTCGAAAGGTCTGGGTCTGTCCGGCGTAGTTGAGGGCAGTGGCGCGTCTAACGCTGGACTCAAAGCCAACGATATCATCGTCGGCATGGATGGAACACCCATCGCCCATTTCAGCGACCTCACCGTCGTGATTCAACAGCACTCGGCGGGAGATACTATCCCCGTAGAGTTTTATCGCGGACAAGACAAGCACACCGTTCAGATGACGTTCGGGCAGCGCCCGACGCCCAAACTCGCAGAGTCGCAAGCCGCATTAACGACTCTGATGCGCGAGGCGGTCAACGCCGTCTGTGCTGAGTTGGACGCGGCTGTAGACGGCGCAAGTGAAGCCGAGATGTCGGTCAACCCTGCCGCCGGAGAGTGGAGCGCCAACCAGACCTTAGCGCATTGTATCTGGACGGAGCGCTGGTCGGCCTTCAACATCTGGGGGCTGGCGGGCGGCGACGGGCATGTGCCGTGGGTCGGCAATCAAGCCAACCAAATCGCTGGGATTCTGGCGACTCAACCCACCGGCGCAGCGCTGGTTGCTGAACTCAAGCGGGCGCTCAACGAACTCCCCCCGATGATTGAAGCGCTTGACCCCAGTATGGTGAGCAACCCAGCGCTATTCAAGCAAATCGCCATGCTCAACAGCGATGTCGGCGGACACGTCCGCGAACACCTCGCCCAAATCAAATCCGCCATCGCCTCCGCCCGTCAGCCCGTCCCAGCCTAAGACATTTCTCCCCTCACCCCCTGCAAACTGTCGCCAAAATCTTGTACACTGAGGCGATGGTTTGATGGGGGTGAGGCGCGTCTGTGAGAAAAATTTTACTGTTGGTCGGGTTTTGGCTGATTGCCACGCCGTTGTTGTTAGAGGTGGTGGTACGGGTAGCCGTGCCGATGCTATCGCCGTATCTGCAATTGGTGGCGGAGCGCGTGACCACCGGCAAAGCGCTGGACATCAACCGAATCGGCTTGATGACCACCGATATTGACCACAATTTCATGATGCTCCCCAACATCGACAATCAACTCTATGGGCCGGGGCCCGGCATCGCCTTCCATGTCAGCACCGTGCAGGTGCAAGGCAGTCGGATGGGATTCCGCAGCCGCCCGTTCACCTTAGGCGACCCCATCGGCGCGATGGTGGTTGGGGATTCGTTCTCGTTTTGCTTCACCGAATTTGAAGACTGTTGGGTGACCCGATTCGACCACTCTACTGGCTTGCCCACTTTCAACACCGGGCAAGGGTCAACCGGCAGCGTCAGCCATTGGCGCTTCATCGACACTTTCGGGCGCACCTTCGAGCCGCCGCTGGTGATTTGGCAATTCTGGGTCAACGACTTCAACGAAGATTATCAGTTGGCCGTCCTGCGCGGCGAGACGCCAGAATCCTCAGTGACAACCGTCGTCCCAGATTACCCCGATGAGGGCGGCGCGATTTTGCGCTGGTTGCGTTCCAATTCGGTAGCATGGTCACTGTTAGAAGTCAGTCTGCGCGGCGAGTCGGCTTATATCAGCGACTTTGAAAAGTATCACTTCAGCCGCCCCTATACCGTTCAATATAACGGCCATACCCTGAACTTCGGTCAGAATTATGAGCGTATCGTCTCAAAGATGGACGACCCGCGCATCAGCGCCGGTATCCCGATGACCCGTGATGCGCTGGCGCAAGCCAAAGCCGCTGTTGAGGGGTGGGGCGGTAAACTGGCGGTGATTATTCTGCCGACCCGCGAGGAAGTCTATCGCGACCTGACCGCGCCGATTATGGGCGAGGAGGCCGTGAATCAGTTGGGCGATCCGCGCCGCATGATGGATGACATTTGCGCCGAGCAAGGCTTGACCTGTCTCGACTTGCTGCCGATTTTCCAAACCTATGCCGAGCGTGGCGAACACCTGTATTACACCGACGACATGCACCTCAACTCCACCGGCAACGCGATTCTGGCTGGAGAGGTCGAGGCGTGGCTACGCGATATTGATTACCTACCACAAATCCCATAGGGGCGTAGCGCCCCTATCCAAACCCACAAAAATGTAGGGACGCCCTTCTGGGCGTCCGCCTGTAAATCATATAAACGGACGGCAAGAATGCCGTCCCTACAAGGACACGACTATGGCAAAAACCCTATTTGAACTGCTAGAAGCCCTATCCGATGACGAGGTGCTGTCCGTCACAGGCGACACCATGATTAACGCGCCGGTGGTCGAATCTACCGACGATTTGCGGCCGGGGGGCGTATTCGTCGCCCGCAAAGGCCGCAGCACCGACGGCCATAAGTTCATCCCAAAGGCGATTGAATTGGGCGCGAGCGCAATTTTCGGTGAACAAGACATCACCGGCCTGAGCGTCCCGTATGTGCAACTGCGCGATACACAAGCCGCGTTGGGCAAAATGGCCGCCGCCTATTATGAATTCCCGTCCCAGCAATTGGTCATGATTGGCGTGACCGGCACGGACGGCAAGACCACCACCAGCACGATGATTCACAGCATCCTGAAATTGTCGACGGGCGGCAGCACCGGCTATATCTCGACCATTGCGGCGGACATCGGCGGCACGGAACTCGATACTGGGCTGCACGTCACTACTCCGGGCGCCCCGCAAGTTCAAGCGATTCTGGCGCAAATGGTCGAAAACGGCCTCTCGCACTGCGTCCTAGAGATGACCAGTCACGGACTCGCACAAGGCCGCCTGATTGGGGTAGACATCGACGCGGCAGTTGTGACCAACATCACCCATGAGCATCTGGACTACCACGGCAACTGGCAAAATTACCGCGACGCCAAAGCCACGATGTTCACCATGCTCAAGAACAGCACCTATAAATCTGGCGTGCGCGTGCAGTCTGATTTCGAGCCGTATGCGCCAGAATCGCACATCCCGAAAATCGCCATCATCAACGCAGATGACCCCGGCGCGATGTCGCTGATGGACATCCCCACCGATGTGCGCGTGACGTATGGCATCCACAATGACGCCGATTGTAAGGCGGAAAATATCGACTTGCGCCCTGACGGGGCATCATTCAATATCGGGTCGGCGCGGTTTGACCTGAACTTGGTCGGCGCGTTCAACGTCTATAACGCGCTGGCGGCGATTGCCTTAGCGCGGGCGTTGGGGGTCAATTACAAAACGATTTACGCGGGACTGACTGCGATTAAGCAAGTCACGGGGCGGATGCAAGCGATTGATGAAGGCCAAAACTTCACAGCGATGGTCGATTTCGCCCACACGCCCAATGCGCTCAAGGTCGCGTTAGAGGCGGCACGCACCCTGATTCAACCCGGCAAGCGCGTGATTGCTGTGTTCGGATGCGCCGGTTTGCGCGATGTCGAGAAGCGCCGCATGATGGCCGAGACGTCCGTCCATGTCGCGGACATCACCATCATGACCGCAGAGGACCCGCGCACAGAATCGCTGGACGCGATTCTGCAAATCATGGCCGACGCCGCGACCTCACAGGGCGGGGTAGACGGTCAGACCTTCTTCCGCGTGCCAGACCGGGGTGAGGCGTTGTATGTCGCTTGCCAAATGGCGCAGCCGGGGGATATTGTCATGGCGTGCGGCAAAGGCCACGAGCAGAGCATGTGCTTCGGGACGATTGAGTACCCGTGGGATGACAGAGACGCCTTGCGCGCCGCGCTCAAAGGCGAACCCTTAAAAACCCTCCCTACTGCTAAACTTTAACAGAGCTACTCTCTGCTGTTTGGGATAAATTTGGGATATTTTCTGGCGTTAAGGGAGGAGCAGGCGGAGTTTGGGATATAGGTTGGGATATATTCGCAGACGCGCCCGCGCCTCTCACGGCGATTTCTGCGATAATCACCGACAAATAGGCCGCGATTGCGAATACCAATAGGCCAATCCCGCCCAAAACGACGAATCCAACTTGGTCTGGGGCGGCGGCCATCGTATTAAAGACGACGGTCAACCATATAACCCCGCCAACCAACGCCAACAAGCGTAGGCCGAGCGCGACAAACAATGTCACCCCACGAAACCGAACTGAGGCTGCCGCTGCAACCGCTATCCCTACCGCCATGAACGAATCAACCACCGTCCATAGGATGGTCAAGGCCAGCAAAATCAGCAGATGGCCTTGATGCAACGATTCAAGGCCAAAATCTTGGTTGATTTGGCGGAAAAACGCATAGGCCATCGCCACCAACCCCAGCCGTAAGACGACCACAAAGGCGAGGTCACGTCGAAAAGTCCAGAAGGCGGCCAAGATTTTGCCGCGTGCGATGGAACGGGAGGGCTGACCGGTCAGGATGAGCAAATCCCACGTCTGGTGACGGTGTTCGCGCCGCATACTTTCCGCTGCCAAACCAGAGGCCACCAGCGTGACCACCAGCGATTGCGCGACGTTCATCGCAATCAAGAGGATGATTGCCGCACTAACCACGTTCTGGAGGGCGCGGTGCAAATCGGTTTCCGGCGGGATTTCGCGCATATCGACCCCGGCCAACGTCAAAACCACCACAATCACTGCGGTTAACAGGGCGGGGACGAGCATCAGCACCGCCACCCAAATCCACAATGTCCCGCTTCGATTGGTTTCTAGGACATGTTTCTGATGGCGGCGTTCCGCTGTATAAATCGGGCTTTTCACGGGATGAGGCCGATCTCTTTCGCTTGATCCCAACTCAGTTTGCCTTTGCCTTGTGACGGCTGTTGGGTCAAATCGCTGAGGCTATCGAAATCGAACAGGCCGCTATCCCCGTCATTATCGCTTCCAAACAGCGTATCGAGGTCAAGGTCTTCAATCGGGTCGAGCATGATATTGGCTTCTGGCTCATCCACACCGGAATTGGAGTCGATGATTTCAGCTTTTGCCAGCGGCATCTCGAATGGATCATCCAGCTTAATCGGCTTGACGTGCATCGTGCGCCGGATGGCTGGCTCTGAGGACGGACGCGCCACCTCCCAGATGAACGCGCCCGCGCCGATAATCGCAATCACATCTTCAGTAGCGCGGCGTCCAAACCGGTTGACCGCGCCGAAATTGCGCTGACCGCCTTGTCCGTCATAGACGATACAGATGAAGTGGTGCAACCCAGCCGACAACACGAATACATCGTATTCTTCACCGTCAAAAAATTGGAGTGAGGAAAGTTGGCCGCCCAGCACATCCTTGACGCCCCGCCCCGTCGCCAATGACGGCGAAAGCGTATCAATCAGCAGTTCTTTGCTCAATGAGCCGGACAATCCGCGTTCGACCACCAGTTGGGCGGTGCGAGTCGCTAATAGAACGGAACGTGCGCCGACATCGACCTGTAGACGTTCCAGCACCGCACCCGCTGATTTAATATCTACTGGAGGGACGGGGCCAGCCGCTTCTGCCGCCACCACCGCAGCCGCAGCGGCTGGCCTACGCACTGCGTCGCGCACGCTGTTGCCATTCATCGCGGCTTCAATCGCACGGATGAACGCGGCTGGGTCAATCGGACGGCGCATGACCACGTAAGGCGCATCGCTCTCCAGAAATTCCGCCTCGTCTTCAGGGTCATCCTCATTCGACAGCACAATCACGCCCACATCCGGGCGCGACATACAGACCGCCGAGGCGATCACCGGGCCGGTGTCGTAATCCAACGCATACGCCGCAATCAACAGGGATGCCCCACCGTTTAATTCCGACATCGCTTGCGCCGCCGTTGGGACATCAACATGCGTGCAGGAAACATCAAGCAGCACAAGCGCACTGCGTAAGGCGCGCCCCGCCGCGCCTGTCGGGTCAAGTGTGATAATGCGTGGGATGTCCACCATTTTCGGTCTTCCTCAAGCTATGCCCAGCGCTAAATAGTTGTCCACAAAAAGCGTGTGCGTTTATTATAGACGCTCACAAACCGCCTACGCTATGTGTGTGATACGGGAAATCAGGTAAAATCTATATAAGTGTAGCCTAATTTAAATCATAAACGCATAAAGATACATTTCCTATTGGGCGGTCCGTACTCAAAATAGCGTGGTATCGGTCTGGTAGCGCATCTGGAAATTGAACAATTTTCGGTCTAAACTTATAGTTAAATCTGTAGTTTTATGTAGATCTTCGAGAATTCCGGAGTCTCAACCCATGAGTGCAACCCTATCGCGCCCCGTTTTACACACCCCGGTGGCGCTCTCTGCCCCAGCCCCGCGTCGTCTACTCATCTTGACGGCGGTCACAGTCATCTCAGTTTTGTTCGGCCTCTACCTCGCGCTGGTCTGGATTGGCACTGACCCCGACCAAGGGGAGGTACAGCGCTTATTCTATATTCACATGCCTTCGTTCTTTGGCGCATTCTTCGCCTTTGGCGCGGCACTAGTCGGCGGGATTCAATATCTCCGTACCCGCAATGCGCGTTGGGATGCACTGGCCGTCAGCGGTGTGGAAGTTGGGTTGGCGCTATCGCTGGTCAATCTGTTGACTGGTTCAATCTGGGCGCGTCCGATTTGGAATACGTGGTGGACATGGGATCCGCGCCTGACCTCTGCCGCCATCATGTGCCTCACATACGCGGCCTATCTGATGCTGCGCGGCGCGATGGAAAACCCCGACACACGCCGTCGTTTCTCGGCCATTTACGGCATCCTCGCGTTTTCAACCGTGATCCTGACGCTGATGATTATCCGTATTCGCCCCGATACCATCCATCCGGCAGTCATCGGCGCAAGCCCCCAAAATGCTGAAGGCGGATTCTCCGCTGGGGTCGGCACAGCCATCGCGTTACTGCCCAATCTGGTGATTTGGGGCATCTTAGTGCCGTGGGCGCTGATGTGGTGGCGCATCCGCCTACAAAATGCGATGGAATTTGTGGCCGCCCGTAAGGCCGCCATTGCCAATAGCTTGGAGGATTAAAACATGCCGCAAACGTCTGAATACTTGTGGTTGGGGATGGCCGTCATCGTCATCATCATGGGCGTACTGGTCGCCAGTTACTTCACCCGCACCCGTTCGCTCCAACGCGACATGGAAATGCTCGACTCGCTGGAAAAAGAATAGCGCTGGCAGACATAGGGATTCATTCTCACTCTAAAGAAGAATCTCTATGTTATCCATTTTTGAGATGGGTTCGGATGTAGGTTGGACATATCTCTAACAAGACAACGCCCAGATGACTTAAGGCTGCGTCAGCTTTAGCCCAATCTGTATCTGTCGCATTAACAATTGGCGGTTTCGGGGATGGAACTCCTAAAACAACTGCCACAAATTTTCTATCGCTAGAATCAATTGAACTTCCTATAGAAGGTAAAATCGCATAACCCTCTGAATCATAGACAATTTGAACCTCAATCAATCTTAAATCTCTAGGTTGTGTCTCAAGCTGATTAAGGATTTGCTCCGCAAGACCACCTTTTTTGATTTTTCTGCGATATTCTTTAAATATTTGATACTGCGAGTCAACGACCAGTAATTCATCCCCATCTCTAAAACCACTTAGCCAGTTCTGGCAAGCATGGCTACAGTTTAATTCATCAATTACGTTAATTGCATCTATGTCTTTATCTGCCATAAGCCAGACATTGGTATCAATCACCCATGTTTGTGAACTAGCCACCAGTCTCTAATTCCTTGATACGTTTTTGACGACCAGCATCCATCATTTTCTCTAAATCGCCCGACACATCTCCAAAAAAATCGTCAGGCCAGTTCCTAATCTGACCATAAGGAGTTAGCTCTACCTCTTGCATCTGTGATGTGTCCTCAGCACGAGTGGCGAAATAAAGTTTTAAGTTATCTGGGGTTGCAACCGAATTATATACTTCGGCTACGCGCCGTTGAAATCGCCTTAAGATATGTTCGCTGTGACTCTCAACAATCAGTTGTAACCGTCGAGTATCAGCAACATCTAACATTAAATCAGCGAGTTTGGCCTGTGCTAACGGATGTAGATGAAGTTCTGGCTGCTCAATAAGCAGAATTGACTCCTCAGGCACAAAGAACAAAGCCGTAATAATCGGCATGACTTGAGATACCCCAAAACCAATATCAATCAACGATGAATTCGTGGCTTGACCAGACACGCGAACATTGGCGGTGTAGTATCTTTTATCTCGATCTACCGCCTCCACGGTAAAGTTATCGAGTAGACCCAGTTCCTGTAAACTTTTTGAAACGTGTTCAATCAGCGTGAGTTTCTCACCTTTGCGCTTTTTCTCATGTGCTTGACGCGCAGAGCCAATCAAAACAGGTATAGCATTCTCACCTTGAGTCCCTATATCCGTTGGTGTTGAGCCTGTCCAAGTATAAGTACGTCGCGGATGATTGCGTAACGGACCGAGGTAATAAATACGCTCCATCAACGCTCGGAACTGCCGATTAAACTCTGTGAAATCTGGTTTATAAGAGTCAATTATCTCACTGGGGATGGCAAAACTATTTTCCGGCGCACGTAATAAAGGCGGTTGACCTCTCGTAATTTTAACACGCGGCGTCGTCACGCGATAAGAATCGTCTTTTCTTTCCATTTTGAAAAACATCGGTTCTGCTTGATTTTGCTTAACCTCATACGCCAAATTTTCAACGACGACGCTATCAATATCGCTACGCTTCCCCCATAAGACGCTATAAGATAACGCGGGATTAAGATATTTATTTTCTTCGGAAAAGGTAGCTGTTTCAGCTTTTGCAGTTTTCCATTCCAACCGCAACCCCATCTTTTGGGATTCGTCATGTTGGTATACAAGATCGCGATAACTTCCCAAATCAACGTAATCTCGCTCAGGATCGCCAAAATGAATCGCTTGGTTTCTATCAAAACTTGACGCTGTTTGTTTTAACATCAAAAGAGCTTGTAAAACGCTTGTTTTACCAGCACTATTTGTACCGAACAAAACCGTGATTTTGCCTAGTTTTAGGCGTAATGTAGCCCAAGTCTTAAATTTACTTAGTTCCATGTATGTAATCATGGGATGTTTACTCCAGACACTCTTGAAAGCAGTCTAAAAGGATTTTCATAATACATCCCTCCAGTTGAGATAGAGTGAGATTATCATGAAAATCCCTTGTGTGCTATTACGCGAACAGTTCCCTCAGTGGGATGCTAAACCCTGACAGCACATCGCCGCCCGTGAGTATCCTCAAAACTTATGCCTTCACGTTTGTGACCGCGCCATCGTCGGCTTGGCGGGCGGTGGCGGCATATTTCGCCAGCACGCCAGAGCGATAATTCGGGGCGGGTTGTACCCACGCCGCTTTACGCGCCGCCAATTCTGCCTCATCGACCAGTAATTTGATGCTGCGGGCGGCGGTATCTACCTCGATGATGTCGCCCTCATGGACTAACCCAACCGGGCCGCCCAACATCGCTTCCGGCGCGATATGACCGATGCACAACCCGCGAGTCGCGCCGCTGAAACGCCCATCGGTGATGAGCAAGACATCACGCCCCAAACCTTGACCGCTAATCGCGGCGGTCACGCCCAACATCTCACGCATACCGGGGCCGCCGACAGGGCCTTCATAGCGGATGACGACCACATCGCCCGCCACAATTTTCTCGGCTTGCACGGCGTCCATCGCGTCTTCTTCACGCTCAAACACGCGGGCGGGGCCGCGATGCAGCGTCGGCTCGTCACCTTTGAGCTTAATCACGCAGCCGTTGGGGGCGAGGTTGCCCTTGAGGATGACCAAGCCGCCCGATTCGTGTATGGGGTTTTCCAGCGTCGAAATCACCTTCTGACCGGGGGTTTCCACGCCGCTCTCGGCTTCCGCCGCCAACGTCTTACCCGTGACGGTTAGCGCATCACCGTGAATGTACCCGCCCTCTAACATGCGCTTTGCCAACAGACGGATGCCGCCCGCGTTGTGCATATCGACGGCGTTATATTTGCCCGTCGGCTTCATATCGACCAACAGCGGCGTGCGCGAGGAAATCGCCTCGATGTCGTCAATCGTGAAGGGGATACCGGCCTCACGCGCAAAGGCCAGTGTGTGCAGGACGGCATTGGTGCTGCCGCCACTGGCCGCCGCCGCCGCAATCGCGTTTTCCAGCGCTTGACGGGTGACGACCTGTGACGGGCGGAGGTCTTTCTCAATCAACTTGAGGATGAGTTCACCAGCGCTATAGCTCACGCTGTCTTTCTTGGCGTCCATCGCTGGGACATCGTTATATCCCATCGGTGAAATGCCCATAAATTCCGCAACCATCGCCATCGTATTGGCGGTGAACTGTCCACCACACGCGCCGGGGCCGGGACACGCGGCATTTTCAACCGCCTTGAATTGCTCGGCGCTGATTGAGCCTTTGGCATACGCGCCAATCGCCTCAAACACATCTTGCACGGTCAGGTCTTTACCGTCGAGATGGCCGGGGGCGATGCTGCCGCCGTAAATCATCAGGCTGGGCAGGTCGAGTCGAATCAGCGACATAATCGTGCCGGGGATGGTCTTATCGCACGACGAAATGGCGATAACCCCGTCAAAATAATTGGCGCGAGTCACCAGTTCGATGCTGTCGGCAATCATCTCGCGGCTGATGAGGCTGGCCTTCATGCCTTCCGTTCCCATCGTAATCCCGTCGCTGATGCTGATGGTGTTAAATTCCAGCGGTGTGCCGCCCGCCGCCTTGATGCCTTTTTTAATCTCATGCGAGAGGCGGCGCAGATGGAAGTTGCATGGCCCGACCTCTGTCCATGTGTTGGCGACGGCGATAATCGGCTTTTCAAGGTCTTCATCGGTCAGGCCAATAGCCTTAAACATAGCGCGTGCGGCAGCGCGATTGTCGCCATCAATCAGCGTGCGGCTGCGCGCATTGAGACGGACTTGGGTTGAATCAGACATGACTGGGGTTTCTCCCTGACAGATTGTGACTGTTATAGGGCGCAGATTATACCGCGCCCCACCCGACGCCGCGAACAAGTTTGTGAAGTTTGTCCCTAATCATCCCACGCTGACGGGGTATCATCATCGTTTTTTGCTTTAAGATCTGCATCCGTTTGCGCCAAAATCTCCTCTAACACCTCCAGCGGCGTCTTTTGCGCCGGTTTGGTGGGGTCAGAATCCTCATCTTGCGCGGCATTCGTCACCGTTGGAACGTCATCCTCGTCATCATCCAACTGAGCAAATGGGCTTCTGGGCGGGAAGGGACTCGGCCTCGTTGGTGAGGGAGGCGTGGTCGATTGGTCTTGCGGCGCTCTACGCTGGGCGAGGAAATCCCCAAAAGATGAACGCGGTTTCGGCTCTTCAACAGTCCTCATGGCGGGGTCGGCGGGCTGTGGCTTGCGCTCATAGCGGTCTTTGATTTCCGCCTCGATTTGGTCGGCGTCCATCCCATATTGTTCACGCGATTGGCGACGGATGCGCTCGGCTTGTTCGGGATAGGTCTGGGCAGACATCGGGCGAGTGTAGACCAAGCACGGCGGGATAGGTTCACCGTGGTCGGCCAACTTGAGCGCCACTTGATACGATGGCAAGTTCATCAAGTCGTCGGCATTGAAAACCGGGTAGAGTTCGCGCTCCATCAGGCCGGCATCTTCAATCCCGACTCGGAACGCGCCAATCGTCCCAGCATTGCCGAAAATCGCCTGACGGGTGGCCGTATCCACCTGCGTGACGAATTGATTCGCCAGCGTCAAGCACAATCCATACTTACGCCCCTCGGCTAACGCGGTTTGGAGCGCGGGCGTCTTGAAGTTATGGAACTCGTCCACATACAAACAAAACTGCTTGCGTTCGTCCTGCTTCTGACTGGCGCGGGTGAAGGCGGCCAGCAATAGCTGAGGCAACAGCAGTAACCCGATGAACTGCGCGTTATCTTGCCCAATCGCGCCTTTGGACAGGTTGACGATCAGGATTTTGCCCTCGTCCATGATTTTACGGAAGTCGAGGGTTTTAGTGCTACGGGTGACAGCGTGGCGCACAGTCTGATCGACCAAAAAGTGCGCGAACTTACTGGTCAGCCAGTCCATGATTTCGCTACGGGTATGGCTGCTCATCTCGCTAATCACGTTATCATAGATGGTGCGAACCACCGGGTTTTTGACGTATTTAATCCCATCACGCGAGAAGTCTTTATCGGACAGCGCACGGATGACCTCGTGCAAAGTCGGGTTTTCCACCGCGAAGGCGATACTCATGGCGATCATCACCATCTGCTCGAATCGTGGGCCGATGATGCCCAAGCGCATCGGGTCATACAGTTGGATGAGCAGGGCGATAAATTCACGAATCACGCTATCTTGTTGGCGCGTATCTTTGGCCGCCATGATATTGAACCCCAACGGAAAATCTTGGTCGCCGAGGTCGAAATAAATCACATCATCGGCGCGTTCCGGCGGGATTCTCATGAGCAAATCGAGGGCGGCGTCGCCGTGCGGGTCGATGAACGCGACTCCATGCCCAGCCGCCATATCTTGCAGCGCCATATTGACCAGCGTGGTCGTCTTACCAACGCCGGTCTTGCCCGCCAGATAGGTATGACGGCTACGGGATTGGTCGGGCAGCACCACCGGAGTCGGGGCAAAGTCGCCGGACGACAGCGCATCTCCCATCACGACACCTTTAGAAGTCGCCTGCCCTAACCGTAGAGGCGCGATTTTGCCCCGGCTGAACGTGATTCCCGGCAGACCGGCCAGCGTTGGCAACGGCGGACACGTCACCATCAAGGTTTCAGAGGCGGTGAACACATCACGGATACGGCGCAATGGCGACGGCGCGAGGCTCTGCGCCCAGCGTGCGGAATAAGGTGCGCCCAAGACATCGTGTGCGTCACATAGCGCGGGGCTGCACCCCACTGCCTCATATTTGAGCGGGCCGAACAGCGTCTTGCCGACTTGGTGCGCCAATGGCATCAGATCGAGGTTGCCGCTGGTCATCAATTGCACGCGCACCTCATATAACCCATCGGCGGCTTGGCTCATGAAATCACTATACCGCGACCCCGCGCCGGTCATGCGTTCGCTCAAAAATTGGCGGCGCATGGCGTCTTCCATCTCTTTGTGATGGTCGCCCAGCGTATCGGTTGAGGGCGTCCACACCCCGGCGGATTCGGCGGCGGCTTGGCGCTCGGCAGGGGTGATTTCGGTGGGCGTGCATTGAATATCGACCACTACCGGCGTATGGATGCCGTGGAGGACCGCCAATAAATCGCCGCCGCTGCTCATCCGCGATAGCGCGTTCCGCACATAAACGGCGCTATCTTCTAGCATAAAATGGGTTTCGCGCCGCACTATCGCCATCGCGCTGACCGGCTCAGACGCGAGGGTCGCCCATCCCCCCGCCTCCGCCACCGACTCTTTGACCGGGGCGAAAATCAGGCCGGATGACAACGCTGGGATTTGACCATATAGCAACCCCGCCCACGCCGTCCCAGCCTCGTGAGCGGTGTCCATATCATTGGCCTCAGCGTGACCGACCACCACGACGCGCACTTTCCCGCCGCCCCCAATCAGGCGAACGCGCAACCGCAGCCGCACATCGAATCCGTAACGATTCTGGCTGATGTCCTGTGCCACGCGCAACCCATCCAAAATCCCCAGCCAACTGTGCAGAATAGGACTGGGGTCATTGAGGGCGCGGGCGCTTTTTAATTCAAAAGCAAAAGTAGCGCGGACTGTTTCAATTTCATGAAATTCTTGCGTGATGGGCTGAATGATTAACGGCAGAGTAGACAGTTTAAGCTGAGAGTCGCGGGATTCTTGCATCACACACCTTAATTGTATATTTTTAACCGACTTCCCAACTTTACATCATATTAAACGTTTTGTCCGCAAATCCTTAAAATCTGGGGAAAAGTTGGCTGATGAAACCGCATTTTGGGCGTCCGCGCTGCTACGCGCCTGCCCTACGGTCTCACGCCGCGCCCTACCGTAAGTTCAACTTGCGGCGCTATACTTCAGACCGTTTGCCCCGTGGTGAGAGGTTTTGTACACCCGATGACTCGATTTCTAACA
>DAOTTP010000167.1:0-9213 GCA_034437835.1 Anaerolineae bacterium
GCGTGCGCGGCAATTGCTCAAGCAAGGGAAGGCGGCGGTCTTTCGTCAATACCCCTTCACCATCATTTTGAAAGAACGCGACGGTGGTGACGTTCAGCCCATCGCGCTCAAGCTAGACCAGGGCAGTAAGAATACTGGGATAGCGATGGTCGCTGATTTCAAACGGGGTAAGCGCGTGATTTGGGCTGGGAAGCTCACCCATCGCGGGCAGCAAATCCGAGATAAGCTATTATCGCGTCGGCAGATAAGGAATAGTCGGTGTAGCCGAAAAACACGCTACCACGCTGCGCGTTTCCTGAATCGGCGTCGTGCGGAAGGTTGGCTTGCGCCGTCGTTACAAAGCAGAGTCGAGAATATGCTAACTTGGGTCGGGCGTCTGCGTCGCTGGTCGCCTATTGGCTCATTGTCGATGGAACTCGTGCGTTTCGACACACAGTTGATGGAAAACGCTGAGATTTCTGGCGTGGAATACCAACAGGGTGAACTTGCTGGTTATGAGGTTCGAGAGTACCTACTGGAGAAATGGGGGCGCAAGTGCGCTTATTGCGGTGCGACTAACACACAGCTAGAAATTGATCATATCACCCCGAAATCATGCGGTGGCTCAAATCGTGTGAGTAATCTTACGCTGGCTTGTCACGCCTGTAATCAGCGTAAGGGTAGCCAAACTGCGGCAGAATTTGGACACCCGAACATCCAAAAGCAAGCCAAACAACCCCTCAAAGACGCGGCGACGGTCAATGCGACTCGATGGGCATTATGGAGACGGATGGATACATTGGGGTTGCCGTTGGAAGTCGGGACAGGCGGGCGCACGAAATTTAATCGAAGAAAACAAGACCATCCAAAGGCGCATTGGATTGATGCGGCTTGTGTGGGTGAAAGCGGCGAACAAGTCACCATCAGCCCAAGTCATGCCCCGATTCAGATTAAGGCGACGGGACATCAATCGCGCCAAATGTGCGGCGTTGATAAGTATGGATTTCCACGAACCAGCGCCAAACTAGGGCGTGTCCACTTTGGTTTCCAAACGGGAGATATGGTCAGGGCAATGGTCACAAAAGGAGTAAAACGCGGTATGTATGTTGGGAGAGCAAGTGTAAGAGCTAGTGGTTCTTTTAATATCACCACCCCCGCCGGAACGGTTCAGGGTATCGGCTATCGCTACTGCACCGCAATTCACAAATCCGATGGCTATTTTTACGAGAAAGGAGAGGCGCTTTCCTCCGCTACCACAAGGGTAGCGGTATCCCCGCGCCAAGTTCAATGAAGAAGCATGAGGCAACCTGTCGTCGTTGAGGGATTGGCGCAAGCTAAGATAATCACTCGCGACGAAACACCTTCTCAAAGTTCATGATGGGTTTCCAGCCCGCTGGGGTGAGGTCGAGGATTCCGCGTTCCTGATAGCCCAATTGGGTATAGAACTTCATCAACGGCGCATTGCTGGCGACTCCATCGAATCGCACCGAGTCATACGCTTGTGCCGTGACAATGGATTCCATTTCCGCGATGACATGCTTGCCCAGCCCGCCGCCCCAATACCCCGGCAATAGGCCGAATCCGCCAAAATAGACCGCCCGATGCCCCGGATTCGCCCACGCCACGCGGCTCTGATAGTCACGCGGATTGTCATTGAGGTTGAACGTGCCAATCAGATAATCACCGTCATAAATCGCATAGACGCGCTGCGGGTCAACCCGCGACAGCCAGCGATCAAACGGGCTGAACGGATGCCAATGGTGCATAGTTTGGGCGCGGTGCATGTGTTCGCCGCACAGCGTCAGGATGGCGTGCATGGCGTTGAGGTCAACCAAGTCAGCGAGCCGGATGGTCAGGGTGATGGGCATAGGGTGAAATCTGGCCTTATCGTTTGGGGAAAACAGATACCACAGGGATAGACAAGCCCGATAGTATATCGCCGCCGTCCAACATATCTGCTATACCGAAGATATGTGCGCCGTCGATTGTATGAACGGTGATGGATTGGGTTTTGGGGTAGACCAACCAAATCAAACTCACTCCGGCTTCAAGAAAATCGAGGACTTTTTCTTGAATTTCTTCTGCATCATTGCCGTGAGAGATGACTTCAACGGCCAAATCGGGCGGAAACTCGGCATAGCCTTCGGTCAATTTTGGCGGGAGTCGGGATGCCGATACAAAAGCGACATCGGGGATTCGGACGGTGGGGAGGTCATCATGTCGGCTGGGGAGTCTGAAGCCTGTTTCACCGATGAATACTTGTCCGAGCGCATGGGTGCGGACATATTGATTCAACAAGAAGGCGATTTCATTCACAACCCAACCGTGAATCGGGCTTGTTCCGCCAGTCATAACCCCCCATTGGCACAACGCGCCATGCACAAGTTCCACCCGCACCCCATCATATTCTGGTGATTGGGCGATACGTTGATAATCTTCAAGCGTCAAAAGGCGGGTCTGCGGCAGCATGTTATGTTGTCCAGATACGGTTACTTCCCATTGTATCGGGTTTTCTCACCAATCGCACAGGCGCATACATCGGGACTTCTGGTATTGTGATAGTCCGTGTCAACCTCTATAATCTTAGAACTTTTGTGCCATCCCCTGCACATCACACCGTATCCCCTCAACGGAGACTCCGACCTGTTATGTCGAACAAAATCGTCGTCCGTGGCGCTCGTGAACACAACCTCAAGAACATCGATATCGAAATCCCCCGCGACCAATTGGTCGTCATCAGCGGCCTATCTGGGTCGGGTAAATCATCGCTGGCATTCGATACCATCTTCGCGGAAGGTCAGCGCCGCTATGTTGAGAGCCTGAGCGCCTATGCGCGCCAGTTCCTCGGTCAGATGGAAAAGCCCGATGTAGACCAAATTGAAGGGCTGAGTCCCGCCGTCAGCATCGACCAGAAGGGCGTCAGCCACAACCCACGCTCCACCGTCGGCACGGTCACAGAGATTTATGACTATCTGCGCCTGCTATACGCCCGCATCGGCATCCCACACTGCCCGACCTGCGGCGCGGAAGTCAGCGCTCAGAGCGCCCAACAGATCGTGGACTCCATCAGCGGTTTGCCAGAAGGCACGCGCATCCAAATCCTCGCGCCGGTCATCCGTGACAAAAAAGGCACGCATGATAAGGTGCTTGAGGACATCAAGAAAAACGGATTCGTCCGCGCCCGGATTGACGGTCAAGTGCGCGAACTCGAAGAAGAAATCAAGCTGACCCGCTACGGCATCCACAATATCGAAATCGTGGTAGACCGGCTGGTGGTGCGGACGCATGAAGACCCCAACAGCGAGGACGCCCGCAATGCCGAGACTCGCCAGACCAACGCCATCGAAACCGCGCTGAAACTGGGTGAGGGATTCATCACGGTGAATGTCTTGACCGACAAGCCGTATGACATCCCGTTCAGTGAGAAATTGGCTTGCCCCAATGGTCATGGCAGCGTGGCCGACATCGAGCCGAGTACGTTCTCGTTCAACACGCCACGCGGCGCATGTACGGGATGTCAGGGCTTGGGCTTCAAATTGGAATTTGACCCAGCGCGGGTGATTGCCAACCCCAACTTGAGCATCGCGGGCGGCGCAATTGACGCCAGCGGCTGGAACAATATGGAAGAACCCGGCGGATGGGGTCGCGCCGTGGTTGAGGCCGTGTGCAAGGCGCATAACATCGACATCAACGCGC
This sequence comes from Anaerolineae bacterium, assembly GCA_034437835.1. Lineage (GTDB taxonomy): Bacteria > Chloroflexota > Anaerolineae > Aggregatilineales > Phototrophicaceae > Flexicrinis. The sequence goes on from DAOTTP010000167.1 coordinate 3,676, forward strand.
CGTGGAACACCCTCACCGAGGCGCAGCAGAATATCATGCTGTACGGCGCGGGCGGCAAGGTCAAAATGGAGTATTACAACCGCTTTGACCAACTACGCGTGTACGAGAGCAAATTTGAGGGCGTGGTCAACAATCTCAAGCGCCGCTACGCCGAGACGCAATCGGAAGGGATGCGCGAGGTGCTGCAAGGCTATATGACCCAGTTCCCGTGCGAGGTGTGCGGCGGGCGGCGTCTGAGTCCGGCGGCGTTGGCGGTCACGGTGGCCGAAAAGCCGATTTATGACATCACCAACCTGCCCGTCGGCAAGCTCAAGGCGTGGGTGGACGGCCTGCGCGGTCAAGATGGGATGGTCGGCACGCTATCTGACCGCGACCAGCAAATCGCCTACCAAATCCTCAAAGAGATTGAGGCGCGGGTGCGCTTCTTGAACGATGTCGGGCTGAATTATCTGACTCTCGCCCGTAGCGCGGCCAGTCTGTCCGGCGGTGAGGCGCAACGCATCCGTTTGGCGACTCAAATTGGTAGCCGTCTGACCGGCGTGTTATACGTGTTGGATGAGCCGAGCATCGGGTTACATCAGCGCGACAACGGCAAACTGATTCGGACGCTGATGGGTCTACGCGACCTCGGTAACACGGTTTTGGTGGTTGAACACGACGAGGAAACCATGCGCTGTGCCGATCATCTGATTGACCTCGGCCCCGGCGCGGGCGAACACGGCGGTAACGTGGTCGCACAAGGCACGCCGGAAGAAGTCATGCTAGTGGTCGGCAGCCCCACCGGAGACTTCCTCAGCGGGCGATTCCACATCCCCGTGCCGGAAAAGCGGCGGGCGGGCAACGGCAAGAAAATCACCGTGCGCGGCGCAACCGAGAATAACCTGAAAGACATCAGCGTAGACATCCCGCCCGGTAAATTGGTGTGTGTGACCGGCGTATCGGGGTCGGGCAAATCGACGCTGATTGTGGATATCTTGTATACCAAGCTGGCGCAGACGATTAACGGTAGCCGCGAACGCCCCGGCACACATGAGGCGATTGATGGGTTGGAGCAGGTCGATAAAATCATCAACATCGACCAATCTCCCATCGGGCGCACCCCGCGCAGCAACCCCGGCACGTATACCAAGATGTTCGACGCCATCCGCGAGTTGTTCGCGGAATTGCCGGAGAGCAAGATTCGCGGCTACGGCCCCGGACGCTTCAGCTTCAACGTCAAGGGCGGGCGCTGTGAGGCCTGTCAGGGGCAGGGGCAAATCAAAATCGAGATGCAGTTCCTGCCTGATATTTACGTCGATTGCGAGGTCTGCCACGGCTCGCGCTATAACCGCGAGACGCTACAAGTCCATTTCAAGGGCAAGAGCATTGCGGATGTGCTGGATTTGACCGTCAGCGAGGGCTTGACCTATTTCGAGAACGTGCCGACCATCCGCAACAAGCTAGAGACGCTCGACGCGGTGGGCTTGGGCTATATCCGCATCGGGCAGCCCGCGACTCAACTGTCTGGCGGCGAAGCGCAACGCATCAAACTCAGCCGTGAACTGAGCAAGCGGGCGACGGGCAGCACCATCTATATTTTGGATGAGCCGTCCACCGGCCTGCACGCGGTAGACGTGAAGCGCCTGATTGATGTGATTCAGCAGTTGGTCGATCAGGGGAACTCGGTGGTCGTGATTGAGCATAACCTCGACATCATCAAGGTGGCTGACCACCTGATTGACCTCGGCCCAGAGGGTGGCGACGGCGGCGGTGAAATCATCGCACAAGGCACGCCGGAGGAAGTCGCGGAGGTTGCAGCCAGCTTCACCGGCCATTATCTGCGCCATGTGTTGTATGGTCAGCCCATCGCCTCTGCGATGGATTAGCAGCATCCCAGCCCCCTTACTCCATAATGGAAAAGGGGGTTTTCAATGTTGTCCGTATATACTTTGTTCTATCAATACCTTCGCCAATTTTGATTATCACGGACAACGCGGGCGTTGTCCCTACGAATCCTCCCGTGATGGGTTTTTATTGTAGGGACACGGCAGGCCGTGTCCGCTGATGATGGATGGTATCAATCGGATTTTGGCGAAGGTATTGAATTTGAACATGCGCCTTTTTTGTGTATGATTTGATGCGTAAGGACAACCCGCACAAGCCCGTCTGGTCAATATATCAGAACTTTGCGCCAACACTTGCAAGTTAATCATCGGCGCGTTATGCTGAGGCTCATGAACACGTTCACGTCCACCCCCGCCGCGTTTAGCTGTCCCGCCATGCCCATGATGTGCATGTGCGTCTGTCAGGCTATGCCCCGGCGTCTGGACATTTGACCGTACCTTAGCAAGAATAACGCTAAAGGTCACGAATGCGAAAGCAGGTCAACCGTCCACGACGGTTGGCCTTTTTTATTGTGGCAGTGATGAGTGAAAAGTGATGAGTGATGAGAAAACGGGCGTGATGTTGACGTTCTCCGATAGCCAAACGAACGTAATACGCCCTGCCCTGACTCATCACTTAAAACGCATCACTCATCACTTCTTTCAGAAGGAGTTTTGATGCAGATTCGTCTGTCCAAAGACCTACGGGCGAAAATTCTCGCTCACCTGCAAAGCACCTACCCCAATGAGGGCGGCGGCTTCTTGATGGGCGCATTCGAGGGGGAGAGCGCTACCCTCGTCGATTATTCGCCAGTGACGAATAGCTTTGCTGAGGCCGAGCAGTTCCATCGTTACGCCATGACGCCGTTGGAATATGCCAAACATGAGGACGCCGCCGATGACCGTGGCTTGACCTTATTGGGGTGGTATCACAGCCACCCCGACTCCGCAGCCCTGCCGTCGTCGTATGACCTCAACGCGGCGGTAGAGGGGACGGGCGTCAATTTTCTGTGGTTAATCGCCCAGATTGACCAAGGCCAGCCGGTAGAGTTGCGGGCGTACCAATTGCGCCCCAGCAAAGACGGGTTTAACGAATTACGTTTGGTTGATTTGTAATTCGTAGCGATGTACCCGTTGCGCCCAACCCGATGATTTATACGCCCAACCCGATGATTTGTAGGGGCGACCCATGGGTCGCCCAGCGTTAACAAGGTTATATCGTAGGGGCGTATCCGTGTATGCGCCCACACTATAAGGAGAACACACATGCCCTCAATCAAAATCCCGACCCCGCTACGCGCCTATACCGGTGGCAATTCCCAAGTCACCGTCAGCGGTGATACCATCCGCGCCGTCTTGGATGACCTGACCACCCAATATCCCGACATCAAGCCGCATCTGTTCAACAACAGCGAATTGCGCTCGTTTGTGAATATTTTCGTTGGTGATGAGGACATCCGCTTTCTGGACGGACTCGATACCGCGTTAGAAGAAAAAGACGCCCTCCGCATCATCCCCAGCATCGCGGGCGGCCAGAACGTCCCCCGTCGCATCGACCAGTCCGGCCTGCGCGTCGGGATGGCGGCGACCATCGTTTTGCTGCTGGTTGGGTTTATCCTGAATTTCTGGCCGCTGGTGTTGTTCGTCGGCGTCGCGCAACTGTTGGGCGCGTTAGACTCGCCGTATGCGCCGTATAAGCTGTTCTATCAGGATGTGCTGAAGCCACGCGGACTCGTCAAGCCCAACGTCATCCCCGACAATCCAGAGCCGCACCGTTTTGCGATGTTGGTGGGCGCGGGCTTTAATTTCGCCGCGACGTTGGCGCTGTTGGTCGGCGCGACGGTATTGGGGTGGAGTCTGGTCTGGGTCGTGATCGCCCTCGCCAATTTAAATTTTTGGGTTAATTTCTGCGTCGGTTGCTATGTTTATTATCAACTGAGCAAATTGGGCGTCCCCGGGTTCAACCGCGCACCGCTTTCTTAAAGTGATGAGTCCTGAGTGATGAGTAGGGGCTAGACAAATGTTGGAACGTCTTGCAATCACAATCGTCCTCATAATTATGGGAGTCGTCGCCTATTGGGTGTTCACCCGCTGGCAAATCGGGCGGGCAGCCGCGCAATCTAGCGACCTGCTTTTGCTCGACGCGCCCCGTGTGCCAACCGTGGTCTATTTCACCACTCCGACCTGTGGCCCGTGCCAGACCCAACAAACGCCGACGCTCAATCGGCTGAAAACCGAGATGGGCGACGGCCTGCACATCATCCGCGTGGACGCCGACGCCGACCCCGAAACCGCCTCACGTTGGGGCGTGATGACCGTCCCGACGGTATTCATCCTGAACGTCGATGGCAGCCCGCGCAAGGTATATAACGGCGTGGTCAGCGCATCTACGTTGAAACAAGATTTACTATCGGCGTGATTCTCAAGCGTAAAATGGCACGCCGTGTCCCTATGAAATATCTGATGTGGGCATATCTCATGTCCTCATCAGCAATCAACAGCATCGCTATGAAAGGAAAACCATGACCGTCGTCACTGAGGCACTCCCAACGCTTTCGCATGAAGAAATCCGCCGCTACAGCCGCCACGTCATCATGCCGGAAGTCGGCATTGAGGGGCAGCGCAAACTAAAGGCCGCCAAAGTCCTGCTCATCGGCACGGGCGGATTGGGTAGCCCGACAGCGTTGTATTTGGCGGCGGCGGGCGTCGGCACGCTGGGGATTGTCGATTATGACATCGTGGATGAGTCGAATCTGCACCGTCAGGTGATTCACGGCATCTCCACCGTTGGGATGAGCAAGCTGGATAGCGCCGAAAAGCGCCTACTCGACCTCAACCCGGGCGTCATTATCAACAAATATAACGTGCCGTTCACCAGCGAAAACGCGCTGGAAATCCTCGCGCCGTATGATTTGGTCGTGGACGGGACGGACAACTTCCCAACGCGCTATCTGGTCAACGACGCGGCGGTCAAGTTGGGCAAGCTCAACGTCTACGGGTCGATTTTCCGGTTTGAAGGACAACTTGCGGTGTTTGGCGCAGAAAATGGCCCGTGCTACCGCTGCATGTTCCCAGAACCACCCCCGCCGGGACTCGTCCCAAGCTGCGCCGAGGGCGGCGTATTAGGGATTTTGCCCGGCACGATTGGCACGATGCAAGCCACCGAAGCCATCAAGCTGATTCTAGGCATCGGCGACCCGCTGATTGGCAAGATGTTGTTGTACGACGCGCTAGAGATGAGTTTCATGACCATCAAGGTGCGTAAGAATCCCAATTGCCCGGTCTGCGGTATCCCACATGAGGATATCGAGTTAATCGACTACGAGCAGTTCTGCGGGATGCCGGCTCATGACCGTAGCGGCTTCAGCACCCCGTCCACTGATGTCGATGGGATGCGCGTGATGAACGTCCGCCAACTCAAGGCGACACTCGACAAAGAGCCGGACACGTTGGTTTTGGATGTGCGCGACCCGCACGAGTGGGAAATCGCGGCGCTGGAAGGCACACTCCGCATCCCGAAGGGCGATATTCTGGCCGCGAAGGACGCAGTTTTGGCCGGACGCGCTAAGGCTGAGGACACCGTTCTCGCCAAAATCCCGCGTGACCGTGAGGTGAAAGTCATGTGCCGCAGCGGTAAGCGCAGCGCCGACAGCATCCACTATCTGGTGGAAGTCGG
>DAOTTP010000168.1:0-34444 GCA_034437835.1 Anaerolineae bacterium
CGTCCTACCCCCGGCACGGAAGGATTTGTGATTGGCTCTATAGCAGTGAATACCCCAGTCGTCATCACTGGGCAAATCAATAACGCTGTCGGCGAGACATGGTTGCAAGTGAAATATGAAAACCCCCTCATACAGACCGGGTGGGTGTTGGCAAGTTTGGTAGCCGTCGATATGGCAATCGTCCCACAAGTTGCTTCCGACTCGCTCGTTCACAACCCGATGCAAGCGTTCTACTTTAAGGCTGGTCTGGGGACGACCCAATGCGTCGAGGTCCCAACCAATGGCGTTATGGTGCAGACCCCCAAAGGCGTCGGCTTGGTTGACCTCACGGTTAATGGGGTGAGTGTCTCATTAGGGTCTACCGCCTTCTTGGCCCAGCGAATCGGGGCGGATGGCTTGCCATTGCTTGAAGTCACGCTGTTCGAGGGGCAAGGTGTCATCACATCAGAAGGGGAGACGCGCATCCTAGTTCCCGGCAGTCAGACCCAAATCGCGCTGGATGAGCAAGGGATGGCCGTCGGTTTTCCGTCTCAGCCGCAGCCGTATGAACCGGCGGAATTTGAATTTTATGACGAACAACTCGCAACCTTAGCGGTTCAATTGCCCGTAGCCGCGCTCGTCTCTGAAATCGAGACTAAAAACCATAGATCCATCAAGGATAACGGCGGTGGTAAGGGCAAAAATAAAAATAAGCACAAAGACAAGGATAAAGACAAAGACAAGCACGACAAAGACAAAGATAAGCACGACAAAGACAAGGACAAGGACAAGGACAAACACAAGGACAAGCATTAGCGCGACGACAATAACGACGGCTACGGCAACTAGGACTAACCATTGAGGTACGCACGTTTGTTCTCACAATCCGGCGCGGTTTGGTGTTAGAATAGGAGGATATTCCACACATCAAACAGTAGTCCGGATTGTGATTTTTATGAACGATACCGATACGCCCTCGAACCCTAACAATTTTGTGCATCTGCACGTCCACACCGAATTCTCGCTGTTGGACGGCCTGAGCAAAATCAAAAAACTGGTCGCCCGCGCCGAAAAGCTGGGACAATCTGCGCTCGCAATCACCGACCACGGGACGATGTACGGCGTGATGGATTTCTACAGCGCGTGCATCGACAAGAAAATCCAACCGATTCTCGGCATGGAATCCTATCTCGCGCCGCGCCGGATGACTGACCGCGACCCGCAATTAGACCGACGCCCCAATCACCTGCTCTTGCTGGCGCGGAATCTGACCGGCTATCAAAACCTACTCAAACTCGCCAGCGCCGCGCAACTTCAAGGTTATTATTATCGCCCGCGTGTGGACTTCGACTTTTTGGCCGAGTACGCTGAGGGATTGATTTCGACTACCGGCTGCCTTGCCGGGCGAGTCCCCCAACTCATCATGCAAGGCAAGGATTCTGAGGCCGAGGACTGGATTGGCAAGTTTACCGAGGTGTTGGGGCGCGAGAATTTCTTCCTAGAGTTACAACACCATGACATCCCAGAACTCAAGCCGGTCAATCGTTGGCTGATTGACTACGCCAGCCGCAACCCCGATGGGCCGCGCCTATTGGCGACCAACGATGTTCATTACATCGAAGAAGGGGATTTTGAGGCGCACGATACCCTATTGTGCATCCAAACTCAGGCGCTGAAATCTGAGAAGAAGCGCAAAGACCATGATGACGAAAATGACCGTGGCCGCATGGCGATGTCGGACAACAGCTATTACCTCAGCACCGCCGACGAGATGTGGCGAATCTTTGGGGATGAAACTCCTACCGCGCTGACGACTACGCTAGAAGTGGCTGAGCAGTGCAATTTTCGGATGCCGGAACGGGTCTACCGCTTCCCAAAATTCCCCGTCCCAGCGGGTTTCGATGCCGAGACTTATCTGCGCCACCTGTGCGAAATCGGGATGGACTGGCGCTTTGGCAGTCGCTCCAATGAGCCGGAACTCCGCGCCCGCCTCGAATATGAGTTGGGCGTCATCAAGGACATGGGCTATAACACCTACTTCCTGATCGTGTGGGACTTGTGCGAATATGCCCGCCAGACCGATATCTGGTTTAATGTGCGCGGCTCTGGCGCGGGCAGTCTGGCGTTGTATACGCTCGGAATCACCAACATCGACCCGATTCAGAACGCGCTGTTCTTTGAGCGATTCTTGAACCCAGAACGCAAGACCATGCCCGACATCGACATCGACTATCCCGATGACCGCCGTTCTGAGATGCTGCATTATGCCGTCCAGAAATATGGCAGTGAGAAAGTCGCGGCGATTATCACGTTTGGGACGTTGGGCGCGAAACAGGCCGTCCGCGACGTAGCCCGCACGATGGGCGTAGACCTCGCGCATGTCAACAAGGCCGCCCAACTCATCCCACAAGACCCCAAGCCTAAAGCCATTGAGAAATACATCGAGGAAATCCCCGACCTCAAGAAAATCTATGACACCGACCCAGAATTACGCGGCGTCTTGGATATGGCGGGCAAGTTGCAAGGCGCACGCCGTCACGCCTCTGTCCACGCCGCAGGGGTGATTATCGCTGACCGGAATCTGGTTGACTATCTGCCGCTGCACCGCGTCACGGGTAAAGAGAACGCCGATTTACCCATCAAACAAGTGACTCAGTTCACGATGGAGACCTGCGAGGCGATTGGCCTGCTCAAAATCGACTTCCTCGGCCTCGCCACCTTGAATATTTTGCGGACGGCCTGCGAGTTGATTCAGCGCTATCACGGCATCACCTATCGGATGGAAAATATCCCGTACCGGCATGATGACCCGCGCTTGGATGACTATGACCGCAATCGACTCGACGAAGCGTTCAAGCTGATTACGCGGGGCGATACCGTGGGCGTGTTCCAGCTTGAAAGCTCTGGGATGCAGACCATGTTGCGCGATATGCGCCCGCGTGAGTTTGAGAACATCGTCGCCGCCGTTAGCCTGTATCGTCCGGGGCCGCTGCAATTCATCCCCGATTACAACCGGCGGCTGCATGGCGAGGAGGAGACGCAATACCTCCACCCCAAGCTAGAACCTATCGTTAGCGTGACGTATGGGATTTTGGTCTATCAGGAACAAATCATGCAGGTGGCGCGTGACTTGTTCGGCTACCGACTGGGTGAGGCCGACCTGATGCGCCGCGCCGTCAGCAAGAAGAAAAAAGAAGACCTCGACAAGCACCGCACGATGTTCAAAGAGCGCGGCCCCGCCAATGGGATTGATGAGGGAATCGCCGATAAGATTTTCGACCAAATCGACTTCTTTGCCAATTACGGCTTCAACAAAGCACACGCGGCAGACTACGCCGTTTTGAGCGTGCAGACCGCCTTTTTGAAGCGCCATTATCCACATGAGTATATGGCCGCGTTGTTGACCGTCCAACGCGATGACAACGTTAAAGTCGCCATCTTCTTGGAAGATTCGCGCCGGATGCACATCCCGATTTTGCCGCCAGACATCAACTCTGGCGAGATCAACTTCACGATTGAAGATACGGCCGACGGAAAGCGCGGGATTCGGTTTGGGCTGGTGGCGATTAAGAATGCCGGTGAAGGTGCGTTGACGCCCATCATTGAGGAACGTAAGGCGCACGGCCCGTATAAAGACCTCGAAGACCTCGCCAAGCGGGTTGACTTGCGACGGGTGGGGAAGCGCACGATTGAAGCGCTGGCAAAAGCCGCCGCCCTCGATTCGATTCACCCTGACCGTCAGCAAGTGATGGAAAACACCGATGCGCTGATGGCCTTCAGTGGGCGCGAGTGGGAGGATAAGGCCAGCGGCCAGATGAGCATGTTCGGCGGCGATGAGTCGTCTGACGAGGCACGCATGAAGCTGACGCCGATCAAAGATGAGAATCGCAAATCACTGCGTGACATGCTGATGGCCGAGAAGGAATTATTGGGCGTCTATATCAGCGGACGCCCGGTAGACAAATACCGCGCTGATCTCGCGGGGACTCAGACGGCGGAAATCGCGGTATTGCGGGCTGAACCGGAACTGTGGAACGAGCGCGATGTGCGTATCGCAGGGGAAGTCGTCAGTTTCCGCAAGGTCTATACCAAGAACAAAGACGCGATGGGGATTTTCCAGATTGAGGACTGGCACACCAGCGCAGGCACGATTGAAGCGGTGATGTTCCCACGCACTTTCAAACATATCGAATCGCTGGTTGAGAGCGGTGAAATCAACGCATTAGGCGATGGCGAGGTCTATGTCATCGCAGGGAAGTTCGACTTTTCACGCGGGGAGCCGCAAATCGTGGTAGACCGCATCACTCAGGACTTCACGATTATAAACGTGACCACTTCTACTGATGATTACGGCAGCCGCCCACTAGAGCAGCCGGAGTGGGCGCGGGCGGATGAGGTCATCGACCACCGCGAGCCGCCGCCAGCCGAAGCGAACGCGAGTTTTGTCGATGTCGGGTTGCCACTTCCGCCGCGTATCGTGCCGGTGATGCAGGCGCAACCGGATACCACCAATATCCCGCTTCCGGCTGATGCGCCGGATTGGATGCGGGCGACGGGTTCGAGCGGCGTTGCCCGTTGGTTGACCGTGACCCTCCCGCGCAGCGGCGACCCTGACCGTGATGTGCGGTTGCTCAAGCGCGTGCATGGACTCGCTACCTCGAAACCCGGCCACGACCATTTTGTCGTGCGCGTGGTGGTTGATGATGTGGCGCATCTGGCGCAGTTCAAAGATATGAAAATCGACGCGACGGGCGCGGCAAAGGCGTTAAGCGGGGTGGTAGAGGTGGGCGACATCCATATTAGCGAGACGCCGCCACCGGGCTTGAGCGGCGATGACGGCGACAGCGGGAACGGCTCACGTCGGACGGCGTAATGTTTGAACCGTAACCCTACGGTTATCCCAAATTGTGTAGGGACGCCATTTTTGGCGTCCGTCCTGATAATCCAGAAACGGACGCGCAGAAGCGCGTCCCTACGAGATGAAACCGGATGTCGGGTCATTCGTAGGGACAACGCCTGCGTTGTCCTATAAGGTTACGATGGGCGCAACTTGAATAGGAATGGTGCTGTCTTGCTCTTCCCAGCCGCTGAGATGGCTTGCACCGTCCACTTATAATCTTTGCCCATCTTGAGCTTGTTCTGCGTTTCCGCCGTTACGGTGTATGTACAGGCCGATGAGTCGCACAGCACATCCACGCCGGGCGTCAAGACGACGTTCAACAAGATGACGCTGGTGTTGGTCGATACGAACAGCCGCAGTCGATAGGTCACAGGTTGGGTGGTCGCGCCGGGTGCGGGAATCCACATGAAGTTGATTAACTCGGTCTTGGCGTGCAATACCACATTCTGTGACGGGAGTTGCAGCACCGGCTTACCGGGAAATTGCGTTTTGAAGGTGGTTTTGGCGCTAGGAGTCGTGCCGAAGGCGTTGCTCGCAATCACCCACCACTGATAAATTTTGTTGTTCTTGAGTTTGACCTGTTCCTCTGGGCTGAGGGTATACGCGCACTGGCTGACATCGCACGTCACGCTTACACCGGGGGTCAAGGTCTTTTTCAAGATAGACTTGCCCGTGCTGACCAGTACGAGATTCAGCTTGTAGGTCGAGGCATCGGCCACCGCGCCCCATATCAGCGCCGTTGCGGGATTATGGACTAATACCGCACTGATTGGGCTGATGAGCAGCGGCGCAGCCGGGAACTGTGCTTTGAAGGTGCGTGCTTCGCTGAGACTGGTTCCGAGACTATTGACTGCGGTAATCGTCCACTCGAAGGTGTGGTTATCGAGCAATTTACTATATTGGTCGGGGGTCAAGGTGAAGGTACAAGTGCCAGCATCGCAGAGGAGACCCCGCGCCGCGACTTCAAAGGTCTGATTGACGACAAATTTGTTCGTCCCCAAGTCCTTGATTTTGACGATATAGCTGGTGGCAGTTGGGACGATGTTCCAGACCAATTCGATGTCGGCGGGCGCGTTGAATTGCCCACCGGTAGCGGGGCTGGTCAAAACTGGCGCACCGGGGAACTCGGCCTTGAAGGTGCGCTCATTGCTCTTGCTCGTGCCGCCGCTGTTGGTGGCGACTACATACCAGATGTATGACAGGTTATCGGCCAACAGCGCCTGAGACGCGCCGGGGACGGTGAACACACAGTCGCCACCCGTGCAGACCGACGCCTCGGTCACGGTCTGATTGAGGATGACCGTCGATTGCTGGTCGGCGCGGACGATTTTAACCTGATAATCGGTGGCGAGGTCTACCTCGACCCATGTCAGTTGAGCCAAATCCGTCGGGGCGTTGATGACCGCATTATTGACCGGCAGGGTTAAATCGGGCTTGCCGGGGGTATCAAAGACGAATGTGCGTTGGTCGCTTTTTGTCCCGCTATTGCCCAGACGCGCATTAACATCCCACCGATAGGTCGTGTCGTCGAGGAAGGTCGCGGTTACGGCGAATGTGCATTTGTTGTTTGGCAGGTCGCAATCCCCGTGAGCGATGTCTTCTTGCACGATACGGGTATTGTCTGGGCGGTAGATAATCAGGCGGTAGACTTCGGTGTTTTCACCCGTCGTCCATTCAAACGTGATGGGAGTGGCCGCGAACGATTTGTTGTTGTTCGGGGCGAGCAGGGTGGGCTTATCTGGCCTAATCAGGGCATCAACCGCTGCATTGACCTGAATTCGCTTATAGGTGCGGGTGATTCCGCCGACCACTTCGGTGATATCTACGCCCGTGCTGGTGAGCGCGGTTTTGATGTCGGTGAGCGTGGCATCGGGCTGATAACTCCGCAATGCGGCGATTGCGCCTGCGACGTGCGGCGCAGAGAACGATGTGCCGGTGACGTTATCACCGACGCCGCCGGTATCGGTGGTATCGACATTGACGCCGGGAGCCATATAGCTCAGGAATGTCGAGGCGTTGGATTGGACGTAAATCGTGTCGTTATCGTTGGTCGCGCCGACGCTAATCATGCCGGTGATACACGCCGGGGCGTTGATGCCGTCAGTGCGGCCTTCATTGCCGGATGAAGCGACCACCGCGATACCCGCGCCAGTCAATTGGCTGACAGCGGCTACATAAGCGGGCAGGGTCGCGTCGCAGGTGGCTTGTGTACTGTAGATTTCACTGCCGAGGCTGAGGTTGACTGCTGCAATGGTCAGGGTTGTCCGCAGCGTGAAAACGCGGTCAAGCCCGGCAAGGATGCTGCTGTCTGCCGCTAGGATGCACTGCGTCTCAGTAGCAGGGAATGGGGTTCCAAGGTTATCGCAGCCTTGTCCTGTGGATGCCGACGGCGTGTTAATCATGCTAAAGACCTGAATCGAAATCAGGGTGGCTTCTTTGGCGACGCCGTTAATCGACGCGGCGGTCTTTGCCGCGACCACACCGGCCACATTTGTGCCGTGGTCGCATTGGTTCTTATTGGCGACGCTCTGGGCGTTTAATACACAGGGCGTGCCGCTACCCACAGCCGTAGACGTTGCGCCGCCGGGGCAGGCGGGTGTGGAGGTAAAGGGCGCGTTGTTATATGCCCCGCTGGTCGTGACGCCATAGCACGCCTCAGATATCACTTTGAGTGGTAGTTGCGGGTGATTGGACTGGATGCCGGAGTCGAGGATGGCGACGGTCTGGCCTGCGCCGTCTGCACCCTTCGCCCATGCGCCGTTCGCGCCGGTCATGCCGATGATTGCAGTCGTCTGGAGCAGGCTAGGGGCGCGGAAGGTGTCGCGTTGGATGCCCGTCACGATTGATGAACGCAATAACGTTTCTAGTTGAGCTTCGTCTGCTGAGAGCGCCAAAAACGGGAAGTTTTCATAGCGTAGCACGCCAGACTCAGCGCGGACGGCATCGGTACTGAACACGCCGAGGCCAAGTTCGCCCAATAGGGCGTCTTGGGCGCTGGTGATGACATCGCGTTTGGAGTCATCCGACAGGTCAGCGAAAGCCATCCGTCCCGCCTGTTCGACGTTCAGCACGACGATGACGCTGACCGCGCCTTGTTCGGCGACGGCGGCACGCAGCACGGCGGCGGTGTTGCTGTCGCCTCGACTGGCCGATTCTCCGGCTGAACCACGCCCATCCTGTGCGGTTGCGCCGCTGACGGTCAACAGCGCCAGCGCACCGAGCGTCAATAATAAGCTGAGGATACGTTTCATCAGATGTCTTCCTATGTTAATTGTGAAGTGCCTAAATTCTAACACAGGCCGCGTCGCATAAGATTGGCATAAACCCACGATTGCCTGACGGCGGGGTTTGCGGGTTTGGCCTTGACATCTGCCGTGCGCGGCTGTATTCTAGGGGATGTAAGCGGTTTGCCACGGTAGCTCAGTTGGTAGAGCAATGCACTGAAAATGCATGGGTCGTGGGTTCAAGTCCCACTTGTGGCACAAAAGACACTTCGGCTCTCTAACCGAAGTGTCTTTTATTTTGCCTATTCCCATGGACGGCGGGCGACCCAGCGGGTCGCCCCTACAAAACCACAAATTACCCCATCGCGACTGCGCCGCGAATCTGCTCACAGACGCGGATGAAGTCATTCGGACGGTGCTGAAAATCCAGCGAGTCCATCTCAATCGTCACCACTGGCGAGACGTGCCAACGCCCAACCCAATCTTCATACAACCCGTTCAAGCCTTCGATATAGTCGGCGGTGATGTCTTTCTCATAATCGCGCCCGCGCTTGGCGATTTGGCGTAAGAGCGTGCCGGTGCTGGCGCGTAAGTAAATCACCAGATGCGGGTGGGGCAAAAACGCGCTGACGGCGGTGTATAAATTTTGGTAGGTGTCCCAATCGCGGTCAGACATGCGCCCTTGACGGTATAGGTTGCGGGCGAAAATCTCTGCGTCCTCATACACCGTGCGGTCTTGGACGACACTGCCCGGGTAGCCGGTCAATTGCCGATGATGCTCTAAGCGCTTGCCCATGAAGAAAATTTGTGAATGAAAACTCCAACGCGACATATCGCGGTAAAAATCGACCAGATACGGGTTTTCGCTTTGGCCTTCGAGGAACGGCTGCCATTGAAAGGCATCGGCCAGCATCTGAGTCAGGGTCGATTTGCCCGCGCCAATGTTGCCTGCGATGGCGATGAATGTATTTTGGGAGTAGGGTTGGTTAGGGGTCACGAGTTCACACGCTTGGTTGATGGGGAATTATAAAATGAAAGGCGACCCATTGGTCGCCGATGCTTATGACTCATTATCCGACCATTTGTGCGGATTCGCAACGGGCGGAATAGTTTTGGTTTTCTAACAAATCCGATGCTCAATCAGCGTTATGATAAAATATGAGTTAAGATAACAAGGTAACTTTTATCCTATCTTCTGTTATTTATCACATCTTCGTTGGAATCTGGCTCAGAGGAGTTCTTATGCTCAAGAGATTAGGAAACCCATTCGGATTGGTTTTAGGGGTCGGGCTGGTGCTGGCGATGTTGGGTGTGGGCGCACAAAATTTTGCCCAGCCCGGAGCGCCTAATACGCCCGGTTCAGACAGTCAGTGTAGTGCGTTGTTAAATGCTGCGTTGGAATCAACCGATGCCGAGTGCAGCGATACTACCCGTAACCAAGCCTGTTACGGCCATGTCCTCAATCTCGTCAGCCCGCGTCCAGATTTGATAGAGAGTCTGGTGTTCGAGGCGCGGGGCGATAAGGCCAATCTGCAAGACATCGCTTCGATGGAACTCAGCCCGATTGACCTCGTAGAGGAGCGTTGGGGTGTGGTCTTGATGCAAGTGCAAGCCAACCTCCCAGACTCACTGCCGGGGCAGAATGTCACCTTTATCTTGTTTGGTGATGTGCAGTTTGAGAACGCGGTTGGCACGCCGATTGAGATTCAGGCCGGGGTGCTTTCCGCCGCTAATGTTCGGGTTGCGCCGGGGGCGACACGTCCTGTCTTGGCGTCATTGGCGGCGGGTGATGTCGTGACCGCCAACGGCAAGACCATGACGGCGACGGGCGAATTGTGGGTGCGCGTCAACCACAACCCCGAACGTGAAATATATGGCTGGGTGCGCTCTGACCTGTTGGATGTAGCGCTGGACGGTCTGCCGGATGTGCAGGCGTCTGACCAGACGGTCAACCCGATGCAAGCGTTTTACTTCAAGACCGGGGTAGGGCAGCCGCAGTGCGTCGAAGCCCCGATGGACGGTATCCTCATCCAGACCCCCAAAGGCGTCGGCAAGGTCGATTTCAAGGTCAACGGCATGGACGTTGCGTTGGGGTCTACCGGCTATTTGACCGCCCCTGAGGGCGAAAATCTGTCGTGCCTATATTTGCTTGAAGGCGGCAGCGATGTTGAAGCGATGGGTGAAGGCGTCAGCGTCGAGCCGGGTGAGCGCACATGCGTTGAACTAGACGACAATGGCGTCGCGATGAGCGCCCCGTCCGAGCCAGAGCCGTATGACGGTGCGCTGGTCGCGTTGGTACAGCCGATTCTTGAACTCTTGCCGGATGAAGTGGACTTGCCAGACGCTGAACCGACCCTTACCCCGACCAACACGCCCGTCCCGACGGTTGTCCGGCGTAATACGGCTGTTCCCACGGCAACCGCAATCCCCAGCATCACGCCGACAGATTTTGTCTTCCCAACCAATACCCCACCGACGCCAAGCATGACGCCCATCCCGATCTGTTCCGCTACCCCGTTACCCATCCCAGTCCCCTGTAAGCCCACCGCAAGTTTCACCTACTCCATCGTTGGGCTAGAGGTATTCTTCAGCAATAATTCGTTCGGCGATGTGACCAGTGTTAACTGGAACTTTGGCGACGGCTCAACCTCGACGGCGTTTAATCCCTCCCATATCTATAGCGCTTTTGGGTGTTATACCGTGCGGCTACAGGTATTTAACGCCTTCTTTGCTGACCGTGCCAGCGCCTCTTTTGAACTGTCCGCGCCGGAGACCGGCCCAACCGCCATCATCACACAAAGCATGGATGGGTTCGACCTGAACTACCAGAATTCTTCTACGCCGGGGTCTAGCGCGATTACGAGTCGTGCGTGGAGTTTTGGCGACGGCACTACGGCAGGCAATGGCAGCGGGGTACATACTTACGTGGCTCCGGGGACGTACACCATCAGCCTGACCGTGACCGATAGCAATGGCCTGAGCGATACGGCCACCGTCACCGTCAGCATTGGTGCGTGCGCGTTCAGTTCCACCATGACGACCACTTTTGCCGTCACTCGCGACGCGGGCGACCCGCCCGCATCGGCCTATGCTGTATACTTCAAAACAGCGGATTGTACGGCAACAGCCGTCGGCACGTTGTCGATTAGTAACCCGACTTTTACCATGAGCATTAGTAAGGGACAACATTACGTCGTCCAACAACAATCGCTCTGTAACACCGCCCCGCCCCTCACCGGAATTGCAGGGTCAACCCCAATAAATCTGATTGCGGCGGATGCTTGTCCTTAAAACGACAGGCCATGTAACTGTTGCCGAAATGTAAAAAAACAGCCCCTGCCTCGCGTAGGGGCTGTCGCGTTTGAAAACCGAGATACAATCTGAAAAACACTGGAAATGAGGAGTTAAATCAATGTGGCGCTTTATTCGACGCGGTTTGGGGTTAGGTGTGACGGCATGGTTTGGCCTGATGATGGCGGTGGTGATTGCTGCCCAGCCGCCGGGGTTAGATAGCTGTGGGCAGATGGTTCGTTTGGCGCTGCAAACGGCGGGCGATGTGTGCGCCGAAACGGGGCGCAATCAGGTTTGTTATGGGAATGTGCTGGGCGCGGTGACGCCACAAGAACCGGCCGCCGCGCTGGAATGGGACTCGATTGGAGACCGGGTAGACCTGACTTCGATTAGCGCCCTTGACCTCAGCCCGTTGAACGACTCTGCCAATGAGTGGGGCGTGGCAGTCATGCAGGTGCAGGCCAGCCTCCCAGATACCCAGCCGGGGCAGAACGTCACGATGTTGCTGTTCGGCGATGTCGAAATCCAAGACGCCGTGGTTGACCAAGCTCGCGTTGAGTCGAAAACACTGGCGGCGACCAATATTCGCCTTAGCCCCAGCACCGAGGGCGTCGTCATCGGCTCACTGCCAGCCAATACCCCGCTGATTGTGACGGGTCGGGCGGTCAACGCGACGGGCGAGACATGGCTACGGGTGAAATATGAGGATTACCGCACGCGCACCGGCTGGATGTTCGCCGATTTGGTCGGAGTAGACCTCGCGCTGTTGCCAGAAGTCCTCCCCGATTCGCTGGTCTATAACCCGATGCAAGCGTTTTATTTCAAGACCGGCATCGGTTCAACCCAGTGCGCCGAAGTCCCGACTGACGGCGTGATGGTACAGACCCCCAAAGGGATGGGGCTGATTAACCTGAACGTCAACGGTGTGAATGTCTCGTTGGGGTCTACCGCTTTCTTGACTACGACTCACCCGTCTGAGGACTCGCCAGAAACCCCGCAAACCCTCCAAGTCACGTTGTTTGAGGGACAAGGGGTGATTGAATCGCAAGGCGTGACGCGGATACTCGTCCCCGGCAGCCAGACCGAGATCGAACTGGGCGAGGACGGTCAAGCAGCCAGCATCCCCAGCCGCCCTGAGCCGTATAACGCTGAAGATTTCGTTTTCTATGGCGAACAACTTGAAGATCAGGGTGTCGAACTGCCCGACCCGGCGGATGAATATGAAATCGAGGCTGAGAATCCGACGGACGAGGACGACTCCCGTTTCACATTGCCGGTTTGCGAAGACCCGGATAACGATGGCGTCTGTAATACGTGTAAAGATCGCAATGAAAATGGTGTGTGCGACGGCCTAGAATGTATCGACATTGATGCAGACGGCGCGTGCGAAGGCTGCCGTGATGGGAACGAGAACGGCATTTGCGATTATGAAGAATGTCTAGACGCGGACGACGACGGCGTTTGCGACAGAGCTTGTTATGACCTCAACGAGAATGACATCTGCGATGGTCAAGAAAATGAGTGTAACGACAACAATAACAACGGCGTGTGTGACCGCGATGAGTGCCTCGACTTGGACAATGACGGGACATGCGATTTCGCTTGTATCGACAGCGACGGCAACGGATTGTGCGATAAAAGGGAATGTCAGGACGACCCATCCTTGCCGATTTGCACGTTTGATTGCGAAGACGCGAACGCGAATGGCATCTGTGACGACGAAGAAGGATATGAGTGCATAGACGCAGATGCGGACGGGATTTGTGATGATTTTGACCCGGCGATTTGCATAGGCGACGATGAGCGCCCGGCTTGCGGCTGTCAAGACCGCAACTCTGATGGTATCTGCGACTATGAGCAGTGTATTGACGAGGATAACAATGGGACGTGTGATTGCCCCGATGTGAACCTAAACGGGGTGTGTGACGGTCAGGAAAATAGGAGTGTGGGGATGATGTTGGTGAGCGTACCGCGCTCCGCACCCCCTACGCAAGCCCGACGCCCGATACACGTAAACCCATTTAGAAATACACTATGAAATAAAACAGGAATTAACACATGAAACATCGACTCGGATTATGGACGCTTGGCGTCCTGTACATTTTGATGGGCGCGACCATCATCCAGAGCGTGGCGCAGCCCAACACATGCAGCACATTGGTGACTCAGGCGCTGCAAGCCGTCGGCTCAAATTGCCAGACGATTGGGCGCAATTCTGCTTGTTATGGGTTTGACCGGGTGGACACGCGCTTTTCCAGTGAGCTTGAGGCTGGGACGTTCAGCCTGCCCGCCGATACCATCCCATTGGTTGAAATCGCCGACATCCGCACGCAGCCGCTCGACCTCGAAACCTCGCTGTGGGGAATCGCGATGATGAATGTTCAGGCCAATATCCCCAATACCCTCCCCGGCCAAGCGGTGACATTCTTGCTGCTGGGCGATGTTCAAGTACAGAACGATGTCACGCCAGACGCCGCGCTGACGGTAGGAGAGCCGGTACGGGTGCTGGTCACGGCGGGGCAGAATATTAACCTGCGTAGCGGCCCCGGCACGACCTATAACATCACTGAGACGGCCACCCCCGGCCAGCCGTTCGATGTCGATGCGCGTAGCGCCGATGGGGAATGGCTGCGTTTGACCGGCTTCAATATGTGGCTGGCACGTTCACTGGTATCCGCCCTCGAACCGGCGGTTGACTTGCGAGCGCTACCCGTGGCGAATCTGGAGTCACAATCCCCGATGCAGGCCTTCTATTTCAAGACCGGCCTCGGTATACCGACTTGTCAAGAAGCGCCCAATGTCTTAGTGCTACAAGGACCGGAAGAAGCCCGCGTCCGCCTTTCGGCCAACGGCGCAGAGGTTGAATTAGGGTCTACTGCCGTCCTTCGTAGTGGTGAGGATGCCTTCTCTGCGCTGTCCAATTCACCGGAATTTGGGGATTTGGTCAGCAGCTTTGACCCGGTGGGCGACCCGACATGCCTTGCGATGGAGATGAGCCTTGTTGAAGGCGACGCAATCGTCAATGGCGAGGAGGCCGAGCATGTCCCGTTGGGGCATATCACCCGCAGCGTGACATGCTTGGATTCTGCTGGTGCGCCTGCCTTCACCAGCCGGTGGGGAGCGCCGCAACGCCTGACCGATGAAGAAATCGCGGAGATGGTGTTCGTCGAGACGCTCCCGCTCCCACGTTCGGTCACACTGCCCACGCAAGAAGAAATCGACGCCAGCATCGGGCGCGGCCCGAACGTCAAACCGACTCCGACTCGTCTCCCAGTTATCGCCCGCCCGACCCGCATGGCCCCGACAGCCGACCCCAATCAGCCGAGGTCTACGGCTGTCCCCGGCGCGACAACCGCCCCAACCGGCACACAACCCTCGTGCGATACCTTCCGTGCCACGTCACCATTCGGCCCGGTGAATGAGATTGTCACCTTCTATTGGGATGCGGCGCGAAACATCTATGGCTATCAGTTGGAAATTATGTTGCTCAATGACGGGCAAGTCTTGGGCGGCACGGGCAGATTGTTGCGTAGCGGCTCTACCGAAACCAATATGTCGGTAGATTTGTACAGCACCTATAGCAGCACTATCTATTATGCCGATGCCATCCGCTGGCGTTTGCAGGTCTTGGTGATGGACGCCAACAACAACTTGACCACGCTATGCGAAACGCCGTATTACGACAATCCGCTCCAGCTTAGCTCGTCCTAAGATAACCCGGTGCAAGGTCTATCGACGCCTAAACACGCCCATTTGCCTTGCACCTCGCCATACCACTTGCCACTCAGCACGCTCATCTGTGTGCTATACTTTGCCCTGTTGAATTGGCACAAAACTAGGCAGGATGGCACACATGCTGGATGTGACGACGCTGACTCTCAGCGAGATTGTGGTGGGGCTAGATGCTGGGACGTTTTCCTCGGTGGAATTGACCCGCGCCTACCTTGACCGGATTGAGCAGGTCGAACCGAAGGTACAGGCTTTTATCACCGTGACCGGTGAGGGCGCATTAGCCGCCGCCGAACGCGCCGACCAACGCCGTAAAGCGGGCGAAAAATTACCGCTTCTGGGCGTGCCGTTGGGGATTAAAGATGTGCTTTCGACCAAAGGCGTCCAGACCACCAGCGGCTCCAAAATCCTTAAGGGTTACGTTCCGGTTTTTGACGCGACTGCCGTCAAACGCCTGTTGGACGCCGGAATCGTCATGCTCGGCAAGCTGAACTGTGACGAATTCGCCATGGGGTCATCCACCGAGAACAGTGCCTATCAGGTCACGCATAATCCGTGGGATTTAGAGCGCGTCCCGGGCGGCAGTAGCGGCGGCAGCGCGGCGGCAGTTGCGGCGGGTATGGTCGCGGGCGCATTGGGGACGGATACCGGCGGCAGCATCCGCCAGCCGGGGGCGTTCTGTGGTATCACCGCGCTAAAGCCCAGCTATGGGCGCGTCTCGCGCTATGGCCTGATTGCTTATGGCTCGTCGCTCGATTCGATTGGCCCGATGACCCACACGGTTGAAGATTCGGCGCGTATCCTTCAGGTGATGGCCGGTCACGACCCCTTGGACTCGACCAGCCGCCCGGAATCTGTGCCGGATTATCTGGCATCGCTGGCCGAGATGGGCGAGTCGCTCAAAGGGCTACGAGTGGGCATCCCCAAAGAATATTTCGTCGCGGGCATGGAGCCTGATGTTGAGTCTAGTGTGCGCGGCGCATTGAAACACCTACAAGACCTCGGCGCGGAACTGGTCGAAATCAGCCTACCGCATACCGAATATGGCCTGCCAGTCTATTATCTGTTGGCGACCAGCGAGGCCAGTTCAAACCTCGCCCGTTTTGACGGCGTGCGCTTCGGTTTGCATGTCGAAAAGGGCGATATGGTGGAAAACTACCGCGCCACCCGTGGGCAAGGGTTTGGCGATGAGGTCAAGCGCCGTATCATGCTGGGGACGTATGCCCTCAGCGCCGGATACTATGATGCGTTCTACGGCAAGGCGTCACAGGTTCGGACGCTGATTAAGCGCGACTTTGACCAAGCCTTTGAGAAGGTAGACATCATCGCGGCGGCCACTTCACCGACGACGGCCTTCAAAATTGGTCAGAACACCGATGACCCGCTGCAAATGTATCTCGCGGACGTGTTGACCATCACGCTCAACCTCGCGGGGGTGTGCGGGCTAAATGTCCCATGCGGCTTCGATGCTCAAGGCTTGCCAGTAGGGTTACAGTTGATTGGGCGGCAGTTGGGTGAGGCGGATGTGATGCGAGTCGGCCACGTCTATGAGCGCACGACAAATTGGGGTGGGCGCAAGCCTGCACTCTAAATTTGCGAATCACGCTACAATGATAATGTTTAGTGCATTAAAGACCTATCTCTAGGGGTGAGTGTCATGCAAGTCGAGTGCGCGCTGGAATACGATACCTTTCCGCTGAATCACCCGATTCGGCTGTATGTGATGGTCTTGGTCAAGGCGGATGCCGTCTTAAACGAGGCTAAACGCCGCCCCTTGAATCTGAGCTTGGTGGTAGACCGCAGCGGTTCGATGGCGGGGGCGAAAATTGATTACACCCGCCGGGCGGCCACCATGCTCGTGCAGAATCTCGGCCTGAGCGATACGCTCTCGGTGGTGCTGTATAACGACGAGGT
Organism: Anaerolineae bacterium; assembly: GCA_034437835.1. Taxonomy (GTDB): domain Bacteria; phylum Chloroflexota; class Anaerolineae; order Aggregatilineales; family Phototrophicaceae; genus Flexicrinis. Next base: position 17,038 of record DAOTTP010000168.1, read on the forward strand.
GACGACCCTGTTGCCGCCCGAAAAAGTGCAGCGTAAGGACATCATCAATCAGCAGGTGCAGCGCATCACGCCTAGCGGCGCGACCAACCTCAGCGGCGGATGGTTGGAGGGCGTCAAATGGGTGTCTCAGGGCATCCGATCCGACCAGACCAACCGCGTTATCATCATCAGCGACGGACTCGCCAATCGTGGCGTGACCGATACCGAGAAACTTGTCGCATTCGCCAAGCAGAAGTACGGTGAAGGCGTCAGCACGACCACGATGGGCTTGGGCGAGGACTTCAACGAAGACTTGCTCATGCAGATGGCGAACGCGGGCGGCGGCGCGTATTACTACATCGAAAATCCAGAGGGGATGCCCACCATTCTCAATGAAGAATTATCTGGGCTGTTGTCGCTGGTCGGCCAGAATTTGAGCGTGACTGTGACCGGTTTACAAGCCGGCGGCGTCCGCCAGATGAACGCTTATGTCGAAGATTTGGCGGCGGGCGGCAAGCTATACCGGTTGGGCGATTTGTTTGGCGATGAAGTCAAGGCGCTGGTGCTGGAAATCCAAATGCCCGCTGCCACGGTTGAGGGCGTCATCAATGTCGCCAGCGTGCGCGTGGAATATGACAAGCTATCCGATAACGGGACGCAGCATATCGTGGTTGAACGGGACATCGACGTGACCATCTCCCGCGATGCCTCGCTGCCGAGCCGTAGGGGCAACCCAGAAGTCACCCAACAGGTCATGCTGCTCAAGGCGGCACAGGCGCGGCGCAAGGCTGTTGCGCTGGCGGACGAGGGAAAATTCAATGAAGCCTCCCAAATTTTGGAGCAGGCCGTCAGCGAAATCCGACAATCAGAAGTCTCTAGCAACGACACTTTGCAAGATGAGAGCGCGGCCCTCAGCCGCGAGGCCGACGCCCTGAAAGCCACCTCGGATGGCGGCGATTCCTACCGTCAACAGCGTAAGATGATGCAGTCACAGGCCATGTATACCATGACCAGCCGCCATAACGAGACGGTCATCTTGCGCCGTCGTACCGAAACGCCCACCGAATCCCCACATTCTGAGATGGATTCCACCGAGGCCAAGTTCCAGATTACGCCCGCGCAAATCAGCGGGGAGACGCCCAAATTCGCCCGTTATGGCGACCATGACTATCCGCTGACCACCGATGAAATCCACATCGGACGGGCGGTAGAAAACACGATTATCGTCAATGACCGGGGCGTGTCGCGCTATCACTGCGTCCTCCGGCGCGAGGCCGATACGCTCTGGCTGGAAGATACCGGCAGCACCAACGGCACGCTCATCAATACCGTGTCGCTGCGCGGGCGTCACAGCCTCCACAACGGTGATTTGCTCCAACTGGGCGAGGCGAAAGTCTTATTCCACAGCGGCAACGGCGGCGCGGGCAAAGATACCAAGCCGTTGACCTAAGCGCACCATCAGCCTTCATCAACCACGACGCTAGGGGGAAATTCTATGTCCGTGCAACCGGAACTTTTGCTAGAGTACGACCTCTTGCCCCTCAATCACCCGATGCGGCTGCGCGTGCTGCTGCGACTGGTTGGTGCGCTGACCCTTGATACAGGCAATCGGCGCAAGATGAACGTCGGTCTGGTGATTGACCGTAGCGGCTCGATGGCGGGCGACAAGATGCGCTATACCAAGTTGGCCGCCGATATGCTGGTCAATAATCTCAGCGCCCAAGACATCCTCTCGGTGGTGCAATACGATGACCGGATTGAGGTGTTGCTGCCGCCGGAATATGTCACCCGTAAAGATGTGGTCAAGCAGGCCATCCACCGGTTAGAGGCACGCGGTTCGACCAATCTCAGCGGCGGCTGGCTGGAAGGTTGCCGACAGGTAGACTCGCGCCGTGCCGATGACTTGACCAACCGCGTCATGCTCATCAGCGACGGGCAGGCCAATCAAGGGATTGTGGACATCGAGAAATTGACCGCGCTGGCCGAAGAAAAATACAAACTCGGCATCGCTACGACCACGATGGGCTTGGGCAAGGACTATAACGAGGATTTGATGAGCGCTATCGCCCGTGCGGGCGGCGGCGCGTATTACTTCATCGAGTCGCCAGAATCGTTGCCTGCCATCTTCCAAGAGGAACTCAATGGTCTGTTGGGCGTGGTCGCCCAGAATATCACCGCCGAGGTTCGTGGTGAGGCCGACGGGGTGAAGTTCATCGGTCAGATGAATGATTACCCGTCCGAGAAAACCGCGCACGGGCTTCTGATTCGGATGGGTGACGCCTATGCCGAGGAAGTCAAGGCCGTTGTGCTGGAATTCGACATCCCAGCCGTGGCTGAGGCTGGTCAGCGGACGCTGGCGACCATTACCTTGCGTTGGGATGACCTGATTCAAATCGGCGCGGCGCGGGAAATCAGCTTGAACGTCTCGGCGGATTTCTCTGGCGACGTGACATCCCCGCAAAAGCAAAACCCCGGCGTGACTGAAGCCGCGCTATTGCTAGAGGCCGCCCGCGCCCGTGAAGAGGCTATCCGTCAGGCTGACCGTGGGAATATGACCGGCGCTTCCAGTTCGACGCGCTCCGTCACCCAGTCGATGCGCGATTTTGCCGGTAAGTCCACCACTTCCGCCATGTTCAAACGGACGATGGATGACCTCGATTCCGAGACCCAAGAGATGGATGAGACCGGTGATATGCCAGCCTTCCTACGCAAGAAAATGAGCAACGCGGCGCATCAGCAGAAGTATTCCTCTAATGAAAAACAGGAACGCCTGCGTAAAATAGAGGATGAGGCTGCCAATCAAGCGCCTAAAACGCCGGTTGTCGCCGATGAGAAATTTGCGGATGCTCATTTCGACATCAACGATTCGAACGTCGATACCGATTTAGACGATTTTCAAATTGATGACGATGACCTCGACATCGAGTCGCAACCCTAACCCACACAGAAGAAAGTGATTCCCCCTATGACCCAACTCCCAGATACGCACCGCGTCAATGTTGCGGGCGTCGAGCGCGATTTGCGCCTATTCGAGATTAAACCCGGCGTGAAAATCGCCATCCTGAACATTTTGGGCGATACCGAATTGGTACAAGCGGCGGCGCGGGCGCTGTCCGAGAAACTCAAGTTGCTTAACCCAGATTATCTGGTCACGGCAGAGGCCAAGTCTATCCCGTTGGCGCACGCCATCAGCGTCGAGTCCGGCTTGCCATACGTCGTCCTCCGCAAGTCGTATAAGCCCTATATGGGCGACGCGCTCAAGTCCGAGACGCTCTCCATCACCACGGGCGCACCGCAGACGCTCTATCTGGATGAGAAAGACCGCAATAACATCACCGGCAAGCGCGTCGTGTTGTTGGATGACGTGATTTCCACCGGCAGCACGCTTCAAGGGATGCGTTTGATTGCGGGCAAGGCCGGGGCAGAAATCGTCGGCGAGGCCGCCATTTTCACCGAGGGAGACCGTGCGAAATGGATAGGCGTGATTTCGCTCGGTCATTTGCCGGTCTGGATTGCTTCATGACTAACTCTGAAACGGAATATTTGGTCGAGCCGCGCCCGTATGTCTGGATAGCGATTCCGGCGGGCAAAGTCACGTTGATTGAGGAATATGGGGACGAAAGTTACTTTGGCGAAAAAGGCGACAAGAAAATTTTCGAGGTCGCAGCCTTTGAAATCGCCAAGTATCCGGTGACAGTGGCGCAATACGGCCTGTTCATCCAAGACGAGGGGTACGCTAACCCGGAATATTGGGCAGGTCTGGCCGAGAGAATCCAAGCGCCACAGGATTTTCCCAACTTCAGCCGTCCTGATCATCCTCGCGTCAATGTGACATGGTACGAGGCGATGGCCTATTGCCGTTGGTTGAGCGCTAAGACCGGCAAAACCCTCACCTTGCCGACGGAGCAGATGTGGCAACGTGCCGCGCAAGGCGACTATAACCCCAAATATCCGTGGGGGGCGTGGGCGGAGAAGCGCTGCAATTATGCCAAGAAACATGGCGGCACGACGCCGGTCTCACGCTATGAGGGCAAGGACAAAGGCGATAGCCCGTATGGGGTGGTCGATATGGCTGGGAACGTGTGGGAGTGGTGCGTGACGGCCTACGACACGGGCGATAACGACACGGCAACTGGGGTTCACCGCGTGGTGCGCGGCGGGTCGTGGAACGTTGATGCCGAGCGCGTCCGCGCCAGCTATCGCCGTCGATTCAGCCCAAGCGAAAGCGGCAGCAATTTCGGCTTCAGGGTCATCAGTCTACCCTGAAATTCCCAAAAATGGGCGACCCATGGGTCGCCCCTACAGGTTAGGTATTGGGCGGATGGATCGCGTTATATTTTCTCGAACACCACGAAATGCGATAATCCAAAGGTGTCCAGCGGCGTCCCCTCGAATTTATACAGCGCATCGCGGATGGCCTTCCCGACCCCGCCGAGGCGGGCGATGATGTTGTCATACCCGCCATAGACCCGGCTATGGTGCACGATTTTCAAGGGCAGACCGTCTGCCATGCGCCGGATGCCGCGCTTGGTATAGGCGCGAACGTGCGGCGCGAGTTTATCGCGCAATGTATCCGGCAGATAGTTAATCAGCGGCGTGTTGCCGAAGTGATATTCCCCGCGCCAGTAATGCCCGTGCGTCTCAAAGGGATACCAGCGATTCGGGCAGAACATCACGATTCGCCCGCCGACCTTTGCGACTCGCGCCATCTCAGATAGCGAGGCGCGGTCATCGAGGACGTGTTCTATCACCTCATGGCTGAGGATGGTGTCGAAGGTGTTGGACGGGTAGGGCAGATTCTCCGCCGCAGAGACGACGGCCTTACTGACCCCGTTATCACGGGCGTCCATCACACGCGGTAATTCGATGTCGATGGCCTCGACATGCGGGGTGTGGCGCTGTAAAAATTGCGCGGCATACATCCCGACGCCACAGCCGTCCACCAAAATCTGCGCGCCGTCTAGTTTTGCCCATTTCGCAATCATTTGTAGGCGGCGTTCTTGCCCTGCACGCCAGACATAGCTCGGTTCGCCGCGCTGCGCGGCCAATTCTGAGGGCATCGTGACCTTTTTCTAAAGGGCGACCCATGGGTCGCACCTACAAATCATGGGGAATTTGAGAAAGGTGGGTTGTCCGCCCGCCGATGATGTCCCGCTTAATCATGCCATTGTACGGGCGTGTCATGCCTCGGTCAACGGGTGAGCGAACGCTGAGGGAAAACGTAGCGGTGCGCGGGCGTGTCCTGTTGCTCTAAGGCGAGGGCGTTGGCGCGTTCAAACAGCTTATGCGCCTCGCTGACGCGCTCGGTCTGGTCTTTGGTCGGTTCGGCGGAATAGACCACCAGCGTGGCGGCCTTTTCGCCGACATAGACGGTCAGCCACCCGATACGCAGTTGGCGCTTAACTAAGCCTTCGGTGGCTTGCCCGCTGGTGATGCTGGTCAAAATTGAGGACATATCGCGGGCGGATTCACCGGGGACTTTGCCGTGCAGAAAAATCGGCTCTTTTGCGCCCAGTCGCAGAGTCGTAATCAGCATCGGTTGGGCGGCGTGATATTGGTGAAGATAAGACGTCACCCCCGACGCGGCCACGCGCTTCCATGCGTCGGTGGTCGGGTTCATCTCAATCATGCGCTCTAAAACAGCTTTTTGGTCGCTATAGTGAGAAAAAATCGCGTCGAATTGCTCACGATTAATTTTGCCCGCATTATAGTCCGCCGCGAGACTTTCCATCTTCCGGCGGATATGCTCTAATGACTGTTGAGGTGACTGTGGGCTTGAAGTTTGTTCATCCATAATTTTGTGCGCCTCTTTCGCTGCTAAAAGCGCGTCACACCATCAATTCATCTGGAGCGTGTTCCAGCCGCTTTTGTCTGGAGTCTTTTCATGATAACTCAGTATACCCATTATGGCCTGATTTTCACGGCGCAAGATGTTACAAACGCCCAAACTCACCGCGCCCAAGCGCCATATGCGGGCGCGTGGGCGCAATTCGAAAGTTTAAGCACCGATACACACACCCTTTCCATCCCGTATCAACATAGCTTGTATAACGCCTTACGCTGGCGTTTATTGAATGATGTTGAGGCCGGTGCGCGGGCGTTAGAATCCTTACCAATGGTTTGGGAGTACCTGTGCTTTGTGCCAAATCCGATAGATGTGTGGGTTTTGGGGAGATTTGGCGCGATTCAAACCTATGAGTGTTTGCGCGACCATCCAGCCTATGAGCCAAAACTGCATGACCCGTTCAAAGAGATGGTGTACGAGTGGATTAGGGAAGGGTTTCCCACGGAACAAGTCACCGTTAAAAATGCATGGTGGGCGCTCGTCAAGATGGCGGCTGGTGTGGCTTTTGAAGACAGTGAACTAATAGAGACCACTGCAATAGAAATTTGTGGTCTGATTGATACCATCCATCCGGCGGGCTATATCCCTAGTGTGATTCAGACCAAACCAGATGACACAGCCAACTTTAGATATACCGTCTCGACAATTCATGCGTTGACTTTGGCGGCAGAGGTTGCGCTGCACGTCGGGATAGACCTTTGGGCGCACCAGAAGCGCACGGTTTCGCTGATGACGACTGCATTCTATCCGCTGTATTACTACTATTACCCTGAGAAGTGGAAATGGGCAGAGGGCTTGACCTTTGAAATGGCGCAAGGCGCGATTAGGCAGGCGAGAGGGTATCTGGAAATCGTCAATCGTCGGCGTCCTAATGTCCATGCCGTTAACATGATTTTGAAGGAGTTACGACCTGTTATCAATGTGAGCGGCGGGGGCGCATTGACGCTCACGCATAATCCCGCCCCGCCCCCAAAACGCGGCTGGTTCAATAGAGGTTAGAAGCGTGGGGACGGCATTCTTGCCGTCCGTTTCCGCAACAGGTGGCGGACGACCAGAAGGTCGTCCCTGCAAGGTGATACACAGTAAAGGATAATTACAGATGACCCAAAATTTTACCTCGCTGAACGATAGTCACACCGACGCGCTGACCGCCATTGTCGGGGCGGACAATCTGAGTCGGCGCGGCGCAGACCTTGACCTGCACAACCGTGACCAATCTCGCCACCCGATGGGCAACGCGCAAGCCGTCATCTGGCCGCACACGGCGGAACAAATCGCGGCGGTTCTCAAATATTGCAACGAGCAGCGCATCCCGGTCACGCCGTGGGGCGTCGGCACATCGCTAGAGGCCAACCCGCTGGCACGCTATGGCGGGGTATCACTGTCGATGGAAAAAATGACCCGTATCCTCGAAGTCCACGTCGATGATTTTCAGGTGACGGTAGAGCCGGGAATCGGGCATAAAGACCTCAACGCGCAACTCTCCCGATTCGGGTTGTTTTTCCCGCCTGACCCCGGCGCAAACGCCACCATCGGCGGGATGCTGGCGAATAACGCCGCCGGTATCCGCACGGTGAAATATGGCGCGAGCAAAGACAACGTTCTAAAGATGCAAGTCGCGCTGGCGGATGGGCGGCTGATTTGGGTCGGGTCGCGCTCCATCAAGCAATCATCCGGCTATGACTTGCTGCACCTGATTGTCGGCAGTGAGGGGACGCTGGGGGTTATCACACAGGCGACGTTAAAACTTGTGCCTGTGCCGACGCTGATGAGCGCGGTAATCGCGTCTTTCCCGTCCGTCGCGGCGGCGGTAGAGGCGGTGGTCGCGGTGCGCGGCAGCGGGCTAGACCCAGCGGCGCTAGAATTCATCGACGCCAAGCAGTCGGGTTTACTGCGCGACCATGCCGGGGTAGACCTTGAGGAAAAGCCGACCCTCTTGATGGAATTCCATGCGCTCATCCCAGAGGCCTTGGAATACGGGTTGAGGCAGGTGCGCGAGATTTGCGAGGGCTTAGGCGCGACGCGGCTTAAGATGACCACCGATAACGCCGAGCGCACCAAACTCTGGTCGGTGCGCCACCATGCCTATGAAACGCTGGTGCGGCTGCACCCCGGCTACACGTTTTTGATTGATGATGTGGCCGTCCCGATCAGCCAATATCCGGCGCTGATTGGGTATGTCGAGGAATTGGTGGCGCAGCATGGCATCCGCGCCTACATGAAAGGTCACGCGGGCGACGGCAACATTCATTGTGAGTTCCCGTATAAGGACGCCGCCGAATTAAAGGTGAGAGAGAAAATCAACGATTTAATCGTTACCAAAGCGATTGAGTTAGGCGGGACGGCCACCGGCGAACACGGGGTAGGGATTGGCAAAGCCCACCACATGCTGCACGAGCATGGCGCGGCGTTGGAGGTCATGCGGGCGATTAAAGCCACGCTTGACCCCAACGGCATCCTGAATCCGGGCAAGATTTTTCCAGAAGAAAAGTGATGTGTAGGGACGCCCTTCTGGGCGTCCGCCTGTTCCGAAAACGGACGGCAAGAATGCCGTCCCTACAACATGCGCCTCTAACCTTTAGGCGGGTTTCTTTGGCCTTTATCCTTGCACCTATTATCTTGTCCTTCACTCAGGACTCTAAAAATCTAGTTCTTCTTCGTAGCCTTCATCGTCCTCATCGTCTTCAACCTCGTCCTCATCGTCGCCATACAGGTCGATGTCGTCCTCGTCTTCATCGAGTTCTTCATCGTACCCGGCTTCGTCGGGGTCTTCATCGAGGCTGAAAATCAGCGCGAGATTGATGCCGATGTCATCATCTTCGTCGTCTTCGAGTTCATCATCGATGTCCTCAGCGTCGTCTTCGATGTCTTCGAGTTCATCATCTAACTCGTCCGGTAATTCACCATCGACCATCATGGTAGAGAGTAGTTGAGCAGCGCGGCTCAGACGTTCGGTGTCCATAAAAATTTCCCGTGACCTGTTGGCTAATCGGGCGATATTTTAGCTCAGGTCACGCACTTGTCTATGGTCTCTCGCCCACGAGTTTCAAAAACAGGGCGTGAATCCGCGTATCGTCGGTTAATTCTGGGTGAAAAGCCGTCGCCAACAGATGTCCTTGACGCGCCGCGATGATTCGCCCATCGGCCAGACTGCCCAAAACTTCAACCCCGTCACCGGCTGCGGTTGCGATGGGGGCGCGGATAAAGATGGCGTGAAAGTCGCCCCCTTCAATCCCCTTGATGGGCAAGTCAGCTTCAAAGCTGTCCACCTGACGGCCAAAGGCGTTGCGGTTCACGGTGATGTCCATGACGCCCAGAATCGGCTGACGATCATAGCCGATGTCCTTTGCCAAGAAAATCATACCCGCACACGTCCCCCATGTGGGTTTAGATTTTGCAAATTCGCGCAACGGGTCGATTAAACCGTACTGGACGGCCAATTTACCGATGGTGGTGCTTTCGCCGCCGGGGAGGATGAGAGCATCGAGTCCTTCCAAATGTTCTGGCAGCCGGACTTCGATTCCTTCCGCGCCGAGCGATTCCACGGCTTTGATATGTTCGATAAACGCGCCTTGCAGCGCGAGGACGCCAACCTTCATGGGTATGTCTTGTCCTGTTTCTTGGATAATCCGTTGGGTGGGCTGGTAAGCCAGCCCCTACAGAACATCTGATGACGGCGTTTTTTTACGGCGCAGACATCGCAAATTTCGTAGGGACGCGCTTGCGCGCCCAATATGTTTAAGCCTATGACAGCATGGGAATGGATTCAAGATATGGATGAGTCCAAGTTAATAGGTTGGCAAACGCCCAGAATCGGTCTAAACTTGCGGAGTTCAACGCATAAAATTCTCACCCCTAGGAGTGCCGAGGCTATGACCACAATTTGGCATCTGCCACGTATAGAACTGCTCGACCTCTCGAAGTACCGTGAGCAGCGTCCGGTTGCGCTGCTGACCGGCAAGCGGTCTTGGCAGGCGGTCAACACGATGGTGCGGCTGCCGGTGGTCGTTCAGGCCGAACCGGAAAGCCTAGACCGAGATTATCTGGACGACCTCGTAAGTGGTCTGCCCAAACAAGCCACCGCGATTTATGCCGTGGGCGGCGGCGTGGTGGCCGATGCCGCCAAGTATATGGGTTATAAGGCCAAGTTGCCTGTCGTCCTCATCCCAACCGCCTTGAGCGTTGACGGGTTCTTTTCGTCTAGCGCATCACTGCGTGAGAGTAATGGCGCGGGCTTCTATGTTGAGACCGGCCCCGCCGAAAAAGTCCTCATCGACTGGGATGTCATCAGCGCCGCGCCCAAGCACATCCGTGGCGCGGGAATCGTCGAGCTTCTCAGCATCACCACCGGCATCCTCGATTGGAAATATGCGGCTGAGAAGGGCAAAAATACGCCCGATGAGCGCTTCCAAGAGTGGGCGGCGCGTCTGGCGGCGGGGATTGGTCAGCGGGCGTTTGCGATTGCCGCTGGGGTAGGGGACGGTAAAATCGTCGCCCTGCGCGAACTGCTCGACCTGATTTGTATGGAGGTGCGCCTGACGACTCAACTCGGCCATACCCGCCCGCAAGAAGGCAGCGAGCAGTATTTCGCCCAAGCGATGCAAGGCCGCCTCTCTAGCCGTAGCCGCTTGCCCTATTCGGAATTGCTGGGGCCGGGGATTCTGCTGGCGATGGTGCTGCACGGTCAAGACGCCAAGAACGTCGGCGTCATCCGTCAGGTGATGGAATCGGCTGGTGTGCGCCTGAACCGACTGGAATCACAGGACATCGTTGACGCGCTGATTAGCTTGCCATCTTTCGTCAAGAAGAACAACCTGCCGTATGGCATCCTCAACGATGCTGACCTCAGCGCGGACAAGGCGCGTGAAGTGGTTCGCACCGCCGCACTATAACCGTAAAATCGGGGCGCAGCACGCTACGCCCCGATTTTAGAATGGTCGTTATTATTGCCCTATGGCCGCCAGCACCGCGCCGAAATCAATCAGCTTGAAGTTCTGGCCTGCGGCTGTCGCGCCGTCCAAATTCACGTCGTCTTGCACAATCAGTAGGCCAGACGGATAACCCGGTAGCGGGACGGAGACAACTTCAATCCCGTCTGTGCCGCTTACCGCGTCGGTGGACGCCCCTTCAACAATCCGAACGGTGCCAAGATAGGCGTTGGTCTGGCGGTCATAGACCACAAATGTGCTACTGCCCTGACTGCTAACGACCACATAGCCCGCGCCGTCTGCGCCGGTATACAGCGAAATGCCTTCGGTATCAGCGGTTAGATGTCCGCCCTCGCCTGTTGTGTCGATTTGCAAGAGGTCGGCGGGCGCAGTTGGGTCTGTTGACACGCGCCATAAGCCCTGAGCTTCTTCGCCGATATACAGCACTCCCATCTCATCATCGGCGGCACAACCTTCGGTTTGTGAGCCGAGGGTGAAGGTGCGGACAACTTCCGCCGTCAGCGCACCGTCAACAGCATCAAGACGGTATTGTTCAACTTCGCCGGTGTCGGCGCTGTTGAGGAAGGCATATACCGCACTGTCGGCGGCGACGTATAAGCACACGCCATAGACTTCCTCAACCTGTGATACGAACGCCCCTGCGGGTGTGATTTGACCCGTCTCGCGGTCAAGTATGAACAGGTCGAGCGTGCCTGTCGTCCGATTGGTCGCGGCGGCAATATCATACACTTGTCCGCCCAACAGGACATTTTGGCGCACATCGACATTGTTGACGCGCCCAAGTTCAACCACTTGTACCGCCTCGCCCGTCAGGGTATACGTGACCAGTCCAGCCCGCTTATCCGTGCCGATAATCAGGCTTTGGGCGGGGTCGGACGGGTGCAGCCAGAAGGCCGGGTCATCCGCCGAATCGGTGTTTCTCAATACCGGCGAGGTCTCGGCAGTGGCCATCACAGCCGCCGCATCGACATCTACCGCAATCGCCGCCGCGCCGCGTGGGTCAAACGCGATGTCGGTTAGCAAGCCCAAACCGGCTGCTATATCCCCCCACGAGACCAGCTTATAGTTATTGTCTGCACGCGGGTCGGTGTTCACATCGTCCGCCGTGATGAACAGGCCGGACGGGAAGGATTCACTGAATTGCAAGTTACTGACTGTGATGCCGGTTGGTTCGCTCACTGCATCGATTCCACCCCCGGATGCAATCTCGAACGCGCCAATGTAAGCGTTATTGCTGGTGCGCTCATAGACCAGCACCCGATCCCCTTTTTCGTCGGTAATCAGCAAGTAACCCTGATTATCCGCCGCCGTGTACAGCGCGAGTCCTTCGACTTCTTCGCTGATACGCGCCGTCCCGGTCACATCCACGATGCGGCGCTGGATACCGTCCTCCGGCTCAATCCCATAACGCCAGACCGCGATGTCGCCCTCAACGACGTATATCCGCCCTAACGCATCATCGGCCATGCAGCTTTCGACTTCGCCGCCGATATTGAAAGCGCGGACGAGTTCGGCGCTGATTTCGCCGTCATCATCGGTCAGTTGGTATTGCTCTGCTGCGCCATTTTCGCTGATGACGATGACCGAATGCGTCCCCGTGATACGGCTGACGGCCATACACATCGCTGCGACTGGCACGCCAGTTTCGATTTCGCCCAAACGGATCAATTGGCGCGAGTCGGTTTCTACGGTGTAAAACACGACTTTCGGCGTATCGGCAATCCCTGCCGCAATCAGGGTTGAGGGCGTGCCGTCTAGCGCAAAACTGTAACGGAGGTCGGGGTAAGTCACGCCCCCGTCGGCGTCCAAGAATTGTAGCAGTGCGCCGCTGAGGTCATATACGCCTAAGCCCGCATTATCGTCCGCGCCCAAAATCAAGCTCAGGGTAGGGTCTGTGGGGTGCGCCCATATCACAACGCCGGTTGCGCCGTCACCAGACGACTCTACGGTCTCAGCGGCGGCAATGACGGTCAGAGGGTCATCTTGCGCCGCGACGGGCAGGAGGACTAACAAGATAGCGAAAATCACGATGAGCCAACGCATAAACATCTCCATTGTCTTTCAGGGTTGTTTTAACCGGAATCAAAACCCCCTCTCTCGCATAGAAAGGGGGAGTGAGGTGAGATTATTTGACCGCGAAAATCGTGGTCGTGCCGCTGATTTCGTTGGCGAGAACCAATAGGTTTGTCTGACCATCTGGTGCGTTCACTGCCGGGATGAACAGCACGCCCTCTGGTCCGAGGTCGAGGGCTTCGGCTGTTTCGGGGTCGGCGTCGAAATTACGGTTGTTCGCATACGTCACAAAGGCCGGGGCAGTGGGGTCGGTCACGTCATAAACCATCGCGCCGCCGATGCGCTCCAACGCGATAAAGGCATAGGTCTTGTCACCAATCACGCCGAGGGTGACGCCTTCAGGCTCTGGGCCTTTGTTGTCGCTACGGTCATCTAACTCTGTGTCGTCGTTGCTGCTGTTGAAATAGTCGGGGTAACGCTCTGCGGTGATGGTCTCAATCGCCTCGCCGCTGTCCCAGACCAACACGCCGTCGGCAGTCCAGACGGTGAATGAACGCGCACCGGGGAGGTACAGCGCGTCGAGGTCGCCGTCGCCGTCGGTGTCACCAGTTGAGGTCACGATTTCCAGCTTGCCGGCAATTTCTTCGGTCTGGAGGGCTGCGGCATCGGGGAAGGCGGCGGCATCAAGCGTGATTTCGCTGACTTCACCCTCTTCACTGTAGCCGTCGTAATCGCGGGTGTCGCCTTCGTTGGCGGTCAAGAGGTAGGTCATGCCATCAGCGGCGGTGAAAGCCGCGATGCCGTCCGGCTGGTACATCCCAAACACAGGGACATTTTGCAAGGCGAAACCGCCATCAGCATCGGTGGTGTCAATCCGGTTGCCTTCGAGACTGTGGTCTTTGAAGCCGAAGCTGACGATTTTTGTCACACTGCCCGCCGCGAGGTCAATCACCGCGAGAGCGTTGGCTTCTTGGATGGTGACATACGCCACATCACCGACGATTGCGACATATTCCGGCTCAAGGTCTTGGGCGACGGTAGCGTTGGGGCCGAACACGCGCACTTCGGCGGGCAGTTCAGCGGCGCGTGCGCCATCAGTGTTGAAGTCGCCAAACCCGACGGTCACGACATCCGCATCGGTCAGGGTAGCCGCGCCGTTGCTGAGGTTGATGATGCTGACCGAGCCTTCGGGGTCAGAACTGTAATCGTCGTTGGGTTCGCCTTCATTGGCGCTCACGACTTTTGTGCCGTCAGCGTTGAATGTCACCATATCGGGGAGTGCGCCCACCGTCACTTTGCTGATGAACGAGCCATCGGCGTTGAAGAAACCGACAACGCCCGCCTCAGTTTTATCCGATGCGGGGAAAGCGACAGCGATGAGGCCGTTATAGGTCGCTACGCTTGTCGCGTTGTCGCCGTATTGGGCGGCGTCAATTTGCCCCTTGAGGGTGATGTTGGTCGGGTCGGTGATGTCCAGCAAGTCAATGGTCGAAGCGCCGCCGTTGACCACGAATAGGGTCTTGGTGGCTGCATCATAGGCCGCAATCTCCGCCGCGCCCTCATCGAATAAGCCGGTAGCATAGCTACCAAGCGGGGTCAGGGTTAGGCCATCTTGGGCGCTGATGGGAAGCATCAGGGCGAATAATACGACGAGCAAAATCAACTTACGCATAGAAACGGTCTCCTCAAAGTAAAACGAGATGTCGTTACATAATGCGTTGGGCATATTAAAAAGCACGGGTAATTGGGTTAAACCCAAGTTGTCAGCATGTGATGGACTGACATTGTTGCGCCATTTGGATTAGCGTTTAGCGCAGGATGAGTCTAAAATCTCTCCGACCCAAATGTACATTTGGTTTTGATGTTTGCATGAGGAGTGTTGTATGAAAGTCTTGCGATATATCTTATTAGGCGTGTTGGTGGTCATCGTACTCTTGGTGATTATCGGCGGCGTGGCCTTCTTGAAAATCACACGCGGCCCGCTCCCACAACACAGCGGCACATTGACCGTCAAAGGTCTGACCGCCCCCGTTGAAGTGCTGCGCGATAGCTATGGCGTCCCGCATATCTACGCGACCAATTCGTCCGACTTATTCTTCGCGCAGGGATATACCCACGCGCAAGACCGTTGGTGGCAGATGGAATTTGCCCGCCATATCGGGGCGGGGCGCATCCAAGAGCTGACCGGCGGGAATGAAAGCGCCTTGAGCAGCGATTTGTTCATCCGCACCATCGGCTGGTATCGCATCGCGCAATATGAGTATGAGAACAGCTACGATGCTGAGACCAAAACGTATCTTGAAGCCTTCGCCAATGGTGTGAACGCTTATATCGGCAACCGCGCCCCCGGCGATTTGGCGTTTGAATATTCGCTATTGGGCGTCACGGGCGTCAATATCAAGGTTGAGCCGTGGACTCCCGTCGATTCGATTGTCTGGGGCAAGGTCATGATGTGGGACTTGTCCGACCAGATGGAAGACTTCGAGTATCAGCAGTGGACGGATGCGCTCACGCCGGAACAATACGCCGAACTCATCCCGCCGTATCCGTTTGAGGATATGCCGACTATCGTCACCGCTGATGATTTGCCCATCGGAGACCGTGCGCCGCTGGATATCATCACGTCTAGCCTCCACCCGCTTGCCTCTAGCGTCGTGCTGAGTCCGGCGGCCTATCAACTGGCGGGCAACATCGCGCCGGGGACGCGCTTCGCATTTGGCGAGGGCGAGGGCATCGGCAGCAACAACTGGGTTGTGTCTGGCGATTTGACCACCACTGGCAAGCCCTTATTGGCGAACGACCCGCATCTCAGCCTACAAATGCCGTCTATCTGGTATGAGGTTGGGTTGCACTGCCAGCCGGTCAGCGTCGATTGCCCATTCGATGTGCGCGGCTATGCCTTTGTACCCACTCCGGGCGTTGTGATTGGGCATAACGCCCGCATCGCGTGGGGCTTCACCAACGTTGCGCCGGACGTGATGGACTTGTATAGCATCAAGGTCAACCCGGACAATCCGCTGCAATATGAATATGACGGCGAAATGCGCGATATGACCGTCGTTGAGGAAACCATCCGCGTCGGGGATGGGGACGAAACCTATCCGATTCAGGTTCGTATGACCGATCTCGGCCCGATTATCAACGACAATGGCGTGGGCGATGATGGGCAGCCGTTGGGCTTCAATGCCGAGCCGATAGCGTTACGCTGGACGGCACATGACCCGTCGCAATTGTTCACCTCGCTGGTTAAGCTGAACAAGGCCGCTAATTTTGAGGATTTCCGCGAGGCGCTGTCCTACTTCGCTGGGCCATCGCAAAACATGATTTATGCGGATGTGGACGGCAACATCGGCTACCAGACCCCCGGCCTGATTCCGGTGCGTCCGGCGGTCAACGATGGCGTCAGCATACAGGACGGGTCAACCAGCGATACTGCATGGTTGGGCTTCATCCCATTTGACCTGTTGCCGCGCATCTATAACCCAGAGCGCGGTTGGATTCACAGCGCGAATGAAGCGTTGGTCGTGCCGGAATATTATGACCAACTCAAGGCTGAATTGGCCGCCGAATACGGCGAGGACATCAACGCAGTCATCGGTCTGAACTGGGACTATGGCTATCGTGGTCTGCGAATCGTCGAGATGCTAGAAGCGTCTGAGCAGCACACGCATGACACGTTCAAGGCGATTCAAGGCGATAACTGGGTCGGGGTTGCCGAGGCGTTCATCCCGTACTATCGCGACTTGGTATTGGAGGATGGCTCACGCCTAGACCAAGCCCGCGACCTATTGGTGGCATGGGATTTGAACGCAGACGCAGATAGCCCGGCGGCAGCGGTGTGGGGCGCGACTTACTTTGAGTTGATTAACCTGACGTTCAATGACCAACTCAAAAACGCAGAGTTGCCGGAAGTCGGGACGGGTTCACGCACGCAATGGGCGCTCGTCGGTCTGTTGGATGAGCCAGATAATGGCTGGTGGGACGACCAGACCACTGACGACGCAACGATTGAAACCCGCGATGATGCGCTGACTTCTGCGTTAACCCGTGGGCTGGCATGGGGTGACGCCAAGTTTGGCACAGACCTCAGCACATGGTCATGGGGCGAGATGCACCAAGCGGTGTTCGTGAGCAACCCATTGGGCGCAAGCGGCATTGATTTGATTGAGAACACCGTCAACCGTAGCGTACCGACGGGTGGTAGCACTGGCACGGTCAACGCGGCCAATTGGCGTATGACCAGTTTTAATATGGTCAGCGGCGCGTCGTTCCGCATGATTGCCGACCTCTCGAATTGGGACATCAGCGAGAATATCAATACGACGGGGCAGAGCGGCCACCCGTTCAGCGAACATTACGCCGACCTGATTCCGTTGTGGACGAGCTTGCAGTATAAGCCGATGCTGTTTGGGCGCAGCGCGGTAGAAGCGGCTGCGGCCTCGCGTTTGACGCTACAACCCTAAAAACAGTGATGAGTGATGAGTCCTGAGTGATGAGTAGGGCTTACCTTTTAAGGCTTTAGCCCGCGAGAAAGCCACGCCACTTTAGTGGCAGTGGATGAAAGCGTTCTTGGCTTTAGCCAGCGGCGCGTGTGGGTCAGGTCCGTCAGGACATAGGTCTA
>DAOTTP010000169.1:0-19331 GCA_034437835.1 Anaerolineae bacterium
CGGCATGGTCGATTTCATCTTGAGCGAAGCGCGGTTGTATCAAAAGAAGCGGAAATAACGGCGGAATATCTAAGAGGCCGTTTGAAAATTCCCCTCACCCTGTTCACCTAGCGTTGAACCGTCCCTCTCCCACAAGGGGCGAGGGACAAAAACGCCGAAAAAATCCCCCTCGCCACCCTGTGGGAGAGGGGGATTTAGGGGGTGAGGGGATAACGTTTGAAAATACGGTTTCCGTGGTGTCCCTGTACGGGCGAGCAAGCTTCGCCCCTACAAAATTTCCGATGATGTGTATTCAATACACTGTCATTGGGTGTTCTGTAGGGGACGGCTTGCCGTCCCGCCCACATAGCAAGACGGAAAACAGGTCAACTGTTGAATATTCAAACCGCCTCTAACACTTCAATACCAATTTTCAAATGGGTTTGCTAGGTAAAACAGGTCTATGCTATCCTATAGACATGTTCGTTATGTCGATTACCCTCCCTGTTGATTTTTTGCCATCTAGGTAGTATCTTTACGCTAGTAATACGTATTATACTTGAAGGTGGATTATCTATGTCTCGCCGCCGTGTGACCCAAAAAGAAATCGCCAAATCTGTCGGGGTCTCACAGACTACCGTCTCGCTCATCCTCGCAGGGGATGAAAGCCTGAGCGTCAGCAAGGAAACCCGCGAACGGGTGCTGAAAGCGGCGCATACGCTGGGGTATGTGCCACAGGCGGCGGCGCGGGCGCTGGTCAACGGACATTCCAATACGCTGGCGTTGATTTTGTTCGACCCGCATGTGCAGGTCTTTCGTGACCCGTATATCCCCAACGTCATGACCGGGATCACCGAGGTGGCCGGTGCGTTTGGATTCCGGCTATTGGTTGAACGGGTGCGCGATGGCGGCGATGCCAGTATCGTGCGGAATCTGCTCAAGAGTAGCGAAGCCGCCGGGGTCATTCTGGTCAATTGTCGCGTCCACAACAGCCCGACCATCACG
Organism: Anaerolineae bacterium; assembly: GCA_034437835.1. Taxonomy (GTDB): domain Bacteria; phylum Chloroflexota; class Anaerolineae; order Aggregatilineales; family Phototrophicaceae; genus Flexicrinis. The sequence goes on from DAOTTP010000169.1 coordinate 985, forward strand.
GCTTTGCACCACGAAGGCTATCCGATTCTGCTGCTCGATACCCATGATTCCAATGGCCTGCCGATGGTTGGGATTGACCACATTGAGGGGGCGCGTCAGGCTGCCCGCCATCTGCTCTCACTCGGACACAAACGGATTGGCTGTATCCCATATACTCGACTTGACCACGAACACATCACCTCGCGCTATCAGGTTTTCCTCGAAGAACTCAACGCGGACGGGGTGGAGATGCCGCCGGAATATATCGCGTTCGGGCATTTCGACCCCGATACCGGCGAAGCGGCTATGCGTCAGCTTTTGACGTTGCCGACCCCGCCGTCGGCGGTATTCGCCATGAATGATTTGATGGCGCTCGGCGCGTTGAAAGCCTGTTTTGAGTGCGGGGTGCGCGTCCCTGATCAGATGGCGCTGATTGGCTATGACGATATGCGCTTTTCGGAGTTCACCTATCCGCCGCTGACCACCATCCGCGCCCCAGAAGTTGACCTCGGACGCCGTGCCGCCGAGGTGTTGCTCCAGATGATTAACGACTCGCTGACCGAGACGCCAGTTGAACGATTGGCGACTCAACTCATGATTCGCCAATCGTGTGGTGGAGAAAAAGCCCTCACCCCAAACCCGTCTCCCTCAGGACGAGGGGCTTTAAGTCCAATAGACTTCCCTTCTTCATGAGGGAGAAGGGGACGGGGGATGAGGGCTATCCCTTTTTTTATTTTTCGTGTAGGTAATACGCATTAAGGAGCGGAATCCATGCCAAAAATCGCATTTATTGGGGCAGGCAGCACTGTTTTCACCAAAAACCTGTTGGGGGATATCTTGGGCTTCCCAGAACTCGCTAATAGCGATATCCGCTTGATGGACATCGACCCCGTCCGGCTGCAAACCTCTGAGGTCGTGGCCCGTAAGGTCGCAGAGGCGTTAGGCGCGAATCCGACCATCAGCATCACGACTGATCGCCGCGCCGCGCTCGACGGCGCGGATTATGTGATTTGCATGATTCAAGTCGCCGGATACAAACCCGGCACGGTGGTGGACTTTGAAATCCCTAAGAAATATGGCTTGCGCCAGACCATCGCAGACACGCTGGGCATCGGTGGCATCATGCGCGGCTTGCGGACGATCCCCGTGCTGTTGGGCATCGCAAAAGATATGGAAGAACTTTGTCCCGACGCGCTGTTTTTGAACTATGTCAACCCCATGTGTATGAATCAATGGGCGCTGAGTCGCGGGAGTAAAATCGCCACGGTGGGCTTGTGCCATAGTGTCCCGCACACCGCCCACGAACTCAGTTTAGACATTGGCGTGCAGGATTCGGACATCAATTATGTGGTGGCTGGCATCAATCACATGGCGTTTTATCTCAAGTTTGAACATAAGCACACGGGCGAAAACTTATATCCGCTGATTGACAAAGTGGTCGCGGAGGGGCGCGTCCCGGCGTGGAATCAGGTGCGTTATGACATGTTCAAGCGGCTGGGCTATTTCGTCACCGAGTCCAGCGAACATTTCAGCGAGTATGTGCCGTGGTTCATCAAGCGTGACCGTCCCGACATGATTGAGCAGTTCAATATCCCGCTGGACGAGTACATCCGCCGTTGCGAGGTGCAGATTCAAGGCTGGGAGGCGTTGCGCGTCGAGTTGGAAGATAAGGATGCGCCGCTGCATGTCGAGCGCAGTGTGGAATACGGGTCGTTGATTATCCATAGCATGGAGACCGGCATCCCGCGTGTGGTGTATGGCAACGTCCCGAATCGTGGGATTATCGACAATCTGCTGCAAGGGTGTTGTGTTGAAGTCCCGTGCTTGGTCGATAAGAATGGCCTGCAACCGACCAAAATCGGCGCGATTCCGCCGCATTTGGCCGCGCTGATGCAGACCAATATCAACGTCCAAAATCTGACCGTCGAAGCCGCCCTGACCGGCAAGCGCGAACACATCTATCACGCCGCGATGCTTGACCCGCATACGGCGGCGGAACTAACGCTTGACCAAATCTGGTCGCTGGTCGATGACCTCATCACCGCGCACGGCGACTGGTTGCCGCAGTATCAGTAAATAGTTTGCAACGAAAAATACGCCGTTTGTATGGGCGACCCACGGGTCGCCCATCACGTTTATCGGGCTATTCCCCCGCAATTATTAAATCTCAGCGATAGCAATTTACGTTTTAGGCCGTCAAAATAAATGCTATACCGTCCATATAAACCGTCTGAGGTACTTGTATATGGGTGATTTTTTCTTGCTGTTTCCCCAGAATGAGGCGTTCATCCGAGGCGAAAAACCCGCACCACAGAACAAAGTCGGGGTGTTCCAATCCGGCTGCGTGTTTCTCTTTCTAATTCCGTTTGTCGTCGCGAGTGTGTTCTTGATACTTTTCTGTGTGAATATGCTTTACGAAGGTTTTGTGCTATCGCAAAGTAGCTTCCAGACCACAGGACAAGTGATGGCGCTTAACGAACATGAGGACGAAGGCGACATCATTTATTCTATGAACTATCAATACATACTGGCCGACCACATTTACACCGATTCTCAGTCTGTTTCAGCCGACATATATGCCGCCTATCAGGTTGGGCAGCCCATCGACATCAGCTACGCGGCGGGCGATGTCACTGTATCTCATATCACCGGCACAGATACCACCCCACTCAACCTGTTTTTGTTGGGATTCACGGTGATTTGGATCACAATCGTCGGTTTTATGACAACATTTATTGTGACCCAATGGCAGCGAACCCGCCGACTTCAGCGTGAGGGGAAAGTCATACGCGGTGAGTTGGTTAGCATCAAGGGTGAGATGGATGAGGATGACTATCTGGTCACGGTGGTGGCGCGGTTTTGTTCTCCCAGCACCCTCCAAACCGTGAGTGGCAATCGTCGCTATACCTGTAATCATCTGAAGGGAAAGCCGTTTCAATCCCCCGGCACGGCATTGGCGATTCACTATGCAGATGAAAAAGTCTGGGAGATATTATGAGCATCCGCGCATGACTGACACTTTCCTGTTATTTCCCAACAATGAGGCGTTCATCAGGGGCGCAAAACGTTCATCGGTGGACGATCAAGGCGGCATAAGAGGGGTCATAACGCTGCTAGTCATCATCGTGTTTATCGGTTTGAGTCTGTTTTTAGGGTATCAGTCGTTGACGATCCTCTATGACACCCAACTCCTCGCACAGAACAGCGCGCAGATTGTCGGTCAAATAACTGAACGCTACACGAGTGATGACGATAGCGTAACTTATCACCTCGTCTATCAATTCACGACGCCTGACCGCGCTTACAGTGGTGATCAGCAAGTCTCACGAGAACTTTACGGGACATATGCGGTTGGACAGTCGATTGATGTTACGTATGCCCCGAATGATCCGGTTGCTTCACGCCTCACCCACTTTGATAGTTCATCCAATGACGCCTTCATGGTGATCTCTACAGGAGTCTATATCGTCATCGTAGCGATTGTCGTGACCTCCAGCATCGTCCACACGCAACGCCGCAGCCAACTCAAACGTGAAGGGAAGATCATCACCGGTGAGTTGGTCAGTATCAGCGGAGAACTGGACGACGACGATTACAGGGTTGAGGTGGTGGTGCGTTTTCGCTCCCCAAGCACGCTCCAATTGACGAGTGGTAAGCGGCGTTATGTGTGTAACCATCTCAAAAGAACGCGGCTTCCGCGCCCTATCGTGCCTGTGATGATTCATTATGCAGATGAAAAAGTCTGGGAAGTCCTTTAGCAATGATTTGAAACGATTTGCCTGTCAGGAAAGGAATCATCCCTCCTCACCGATTTTCATCCCACTCGTCGCGCAGTTGGCGGACATACTCGTCAGCGTTGACGCCTTCCCAAATTTCTGCCCCTAGTCCTTCAAGGTCAAGGATGCTGGGTTTATGGCTTTGGGACGAAACAGCGGATTCGGTGAAGGTATCCATAATCAAGCTGATAAGGTGTTTGCGTTCTGATACGGACAATTCGCGGATTTCTTCTAACATCCCTTCTACGGTCATGTTTTGCCCTCGATGTATGATATTTCTTCACGCTTATTATAGCCGATTTGGGCAACCTATCGTTCAATATCTTATGGGCGTGTAAGCGTCAGAATCACACGCCCTGTTTTTGAATCACTCCACGCCGGGGAGGTCGATGCGATTTAGGCGACTGGTGTTGAACGCACACGGTCTGACGCCGCCGGATGCCTCACCACCAGAAGACCGTGTATAAACTAGCCCTCTGCTGTCTGGCAACCAACTAAGACCCGCAAGACCCAATCTTCCGGAAACGGTAAAATCAACATCAGTCATGCTGCGTCCGTCATTGGCACAGGCCACCAATGGACGTGGCTGCTCATAGAGTGCGATGACATCGCTGGTTGCGTTGGTGGTCAGGTCTAGGATATATAACTCAGCGCTTGTCCCGTCATTTGACCCCGTTTCGGCGACGGCATAGCGCCCATCCGGGCTGACCCATACGAACGCTGACAGGACATCGTAACGGCTTAGCATCTCACCATCGGGCAAGCTGTAAGCGGTCAAGGTTGAGGCGAAACTCTCCATATCCTCCAAATCACTAAATTGCCCGACGTACAGCGTCTGGCCGTCTTGTGAGAAGGTTGGGTATGCGTTGTAAGATTCCGGTTCAAGCGGTAGCGAAAAAATCACCTCACCGTTGGTCAGGTCAAATACGGTGAGGGCATCCGTGCCGGTTACACCGACAACCGTATGGTCGGCATTGTAAACGGCGACTTCCGGGTACTCGGTCACGGTGAGCAGTAATTCTGTCAGAGCCTCATCGGTGATAAGAGGCTCTATTTCGCTGCTATCTAACGAGAGTATCAGGTTGCGCGGGGCGTAGGTATCGTTTTCAATATAACGAATGCTCAAGGCGTTTCCATTATTGATGAAGGCCATAGCATTGGTAGAACGGTCAACATAGCCTGTTCGGAGTGGTTCAAGTGCAGCGGAAAAGTCGTCGGCACTGCCGGTTTCTACTGGAGTCCCATCTGACACATTGAAGGCCTGAAGCGTAGTGATTCTAGTTAAACACCCGCGCATCAGCACCCATAAGGTCGCGCCGTCTGCGGTCAATGCTTGCGCTTCTGGGCAATCTACCCCGATGTTGTATTCCGCAGTGGGGGTGACGGGTAAAGTGGGCGATTGTGCTGTCACACGATTGAACAGGCTTAAAAACATCATCAGGCAAACAAGAGTACGCATGGGAACCTCTATCAATGACAGACGGATGTTTTCCATAATAGGCGAGTTTGCGATTTACGCACTCATGTTCGGGATGATCTCGGTCACGAATCCCACAACGCCGATCAAGACTAACAGTATGCCCGACACGCGGGTCAAGATGGTGTGATGCTCCGTCAGCCAATGAGTGACTCGTCTCTGGGCGGGGAGCGCAATCCACGGCAAAACCACCAGCGGCCAACCAAACCCCAACCCAAACGCGAGGAAATAGAGCATCTCTCCCGCAAAAGCATCCGCGCCTGCCGCGCCGCGCAAGAAAGCCGCCGTCAAAATCGGCCCCGTACACGGCAGAGTCATCGGGCCGAGCAGCAATCCATAGGCATACGCGGTCAGGTACGGGTTGCTCAGGACGGGCGATTGTGCCGTCTCTAACCGGACGAACGGGTTACGTCCGGTCAACATCAGCAGGCCAAAGAGGATGACCCCGCCATAGAGAATCGGTAGGATGACCGGCAGGATTTGCCCGAACGAGGCCTTTGCCAGCGTCAGCAAAAACCCGATCACCAACATCATCGACAGGACTCCCAGCAGTACCAGCAGGCCGAGCCATTTGGCGGCGCGTTGTGCGTGAGGATTGTTTGCGTTACCGGCGAGAAACGCGATCAGGCCGGGGTATAAGGGAAGTAAACACACGTTGGTTAAAATCGCGCCGCTACCGAGGGTAAACGCTGTGACCAATTCGCTCCACATCCGCCGTTAGCTCCCGTTCGCGGTGTTGAGTTCCGCAAGCAACGCTTCGACGCTGTGAATTTGCCCCGCGACCAGTCCATCGGTTGTGCCGTCCGGCTTAATCACGAAATGCGGGGTGACGGGGGGATTGGTGACGCTACGGCCAAAAGCGTCGGTCAGTAATTGGAGCGACTCTGGGGACATCACCGCGAACGTCCACGGGAATTCTTGCGCATCCACATAGCTGGCGAGGTCGGCAGCCGTGATGTTGGTCTCGACACTCAGGCCGATGAACACAAAGTCATCGCTGTTGAGAATCCCAATCACATCACGGACGTTTCGCATTTGGGAGCGGCAATTGCTACACCACGTCGCCATCGATTCGACGAACACGGTTTTTCCGGCAAAATCCGCGAGAGTGAAACTTTCACCCGTGCGAGCGTTGACGAAAGAGGTCGTCATCCATGCCGCCTCCGCGCCTTGCGGGACTTCTAGGGTAGGGGTGTCGGTGGGAGGTATCAGGACTCCGCCCGCGTCAATCGTCGGCGCAGCAAGGTCGAGGGTTGCGGTGGTGACGGCTGAGGTGGGGGACGGCGGCGCGACGGCGGCGCACGCGGTCAACATCAGTGCGAAAATTAGGGTAAGTCCCCAGATTCGGGGGGTGTGAGCAGTCATCATCAGAGTCAAAACCTTTTTTGGATATCAAACCATACTGAGCATTGTTACGTCTTAGGAGCGTCTAGCGGATGTAAATCTTACTGGGCGAGGTGCGCGTCGCGAAATACGCTTGCCAGCGGGGTTCCGTATGAGAATCCGACTGCGGAGTATGGATAATCACCTTCATATCATCGTCGTTGCTGAGTCTAAGGGTGGTCTGATGAAACACCAGATGTCCGGCTATCGGGTGAATAAAATCGCGCCGCCCGCCGTCTCTCATCTGGACGTTGTGATTGTCCCAGTAGCGTTTGAAATCTGGATTGGTAGCCCCGACTTGCCCGACCATCTCAATCAGATACGGGTCGTCCAGATAGGCGCGGCAATCAATCCGAAATTCAGCCACCAAGCGCTCGGCGCGTTCCTCCCAATTCAAGAGGAACGCTCGCGTTTCAGGGCGCAAAAACACATAGGCAACCATGTTTTGCTCGGCCAGCGGCATCGAGTCAAAGTCACCGAATAGCGCCGAGGCCGCCTGATTCCACGCCAACAGTTGCCAGTAGCGCCCCATGATATACGCCGGGTAATGTCCTTGATGCGCCAACAGATTTTGTAGAATCGGGCTAACGGCGATGGTTTGAGGCGGGTGAGTCGCGTGTAAGCCGACCAGCGAAAATAGGTAGGCTTTTTCGTGTGGTTGCAACCGGTGGACGCGGGCGAGGCTCTCCAAGACTTGTGCGCTGCATTGCACATCGCGCCCTTGCTCAATCCATGTGTACCATGTCACGCTGATACCGGCCAATTGCGCGACTTCTTCCCGCCGGAGTCCGCTGGTACGTCGGCGTGCGCCGGAGTCTAACCCCGCTTGGGATGGTGTCAGGCGTTCGCGCCGCGTGCGGAGAAATGTCCCTAGCAAATGGCGTTGCTGTTCGGTCATGCTGTTATCCTAGTAGAAGATATACCAGTATAAATGGTCGCCTTCCTGTTGTGTGAAATTCGCTTAGAATCAACATTATTAGCTAGACGGACACGGCATTGGCATGTCCCTACATTCATTCATCAATAAGGTGATAATCATGACCGACGTAAATCAAGCGATCCAACAGACCTTTGGCAATGTCGCGGAAAATTACCGCCATAGCGTCGTCCATGCCAATGGCGCGGACTTACAACACATGATCGGGCTGATTCAAGCTGTCGAAGGCGGGCGCGTCTTAGATGTCGGGTGCGGGGCGGGGCATGTCGCGATTAACGCCGCCCCGTTTACGTCTGAGGTGGTCGCCTTTGACCTGACCGAAAATATGCTGGAACAGGTCAAGATTTTGGCGGCAGAGCGCGGAGTCACCAATGTGACGACCCGCGCAGGAAGCGCCGATTCGCTCCCGTTTCCAGATGCCTCGTTTGACATCGTAGCGACGCGCTACAGCGCCCATCACTGGCAGAATCCTACCCAAGCCGCCCATGAGATGGCGCGAGTCCTGAAACCCGGCGGGCTGTGCCTCATCAGTGACATCATCGCGTTGGAAAATCCGGTTCATGACACGTTTTTGCAGACGATTGAGTTTTTGCGCGACGGCTCACACGTCCGCGATTACCGCATCAGCGAGTGGACGGCCTTCTTGAGCGCAGTCGGTTTATCGGTCACGGTTGAATTTGAATGGCTTTTGCCGCTGAATTTTGACTCATGGGTCAAGCGAATCGCCACGCCGCCTGCCAAAGTTGAGATGCTCCGGTTACTGATGGGTGAGGCGACGGTAGAAATCCGCCAGATGTTTGCCATCACCCCCGACTCATTCTCGATTCCCGGCGCGCTTTTGATTGGGCGGAAGTAATATCTTAGACAGTGGTTCGCGCTAAGGAGATGTGGTCGTAAAATGCCCAGTATCCCAATCACCGAGACGTTTTATCCGGCTGACCGCACCGAATGGCGGGCGTGGCTGGCGCAATATCACGCAACCAAAACCGAAGTTTGGCTCATCACCTATGCCCGCACCGCTGACAAACCGTCTGTATCCTATTTGCACGCCGTGGAAGAAGCGCTATGTTTCGGCTGGATTGACAGCATCGCCAAGCGATTGGACGCCGAACGATCTGTCCAGCGATTTTCGCCCCGCCGCCCCAAGAGCAATTGGACGGAATTGAATAAGGAACGCGCCCGCCGATTGATCGTAGGCGGACTGATGACCGAGGCGGGGCTTGCCAAGCTGCCAGATTTATCGATTGAGTCTTTCCAAATTGCGCCGGACATCCTCGCCGCGCTGCAAGCGGACGAGCAGGTCTGGGCGAATTTTCAGGCTTTTCCGGCTTTATATCAACGTATCCGCATCGGCTTTATTGAAGAAGTCCGGCGTCAACCAGAGGTGTTTAAGACGCGCCTAAATAACTTTCTGAATAAGACGCGCCAAAACAAACTGTTTGGCGGGTGGGAGTAGTACCCTAAGCAGCGCCGCCAAAACCAAAATCCCCCTATACTGTCAGGTAGGACGGGCGTGACTCACAATGAGATGTAAAGAGGATGATGATGCGTCGATTGATGGTTGTTTTGGCACTACTGCTTTTAGTTTTTGGGGGGACGGTTCAGGCACAGACCTCAACAGCCCATCCCCGTTTATGGCTGACCCCTGAAAAGGTCGAGACGTTCCGCACATGGGCGACGGAAGATAACCCGCTGTGGATGCAAATCCAATGGATGGCCGATGAGACCGTCGCCTATATGGATGACGGGACGATCCCAGCTGCCGATACCGGCGGACGCGCTTATGAGGAATATCCCACCGAGACCCACGCGATGCTTTTGGCGTTCGTGTCGCAAGTTCACCCCGACGCCGCCGCCCGTGAGGATTATGCTGCTCGTGCCCACACCCTGCTGATGCACGTCATGAATCAGGCCGTTTTGGGACAAGGTGATGCGCCATTTCGTGACCCAGAATTTGCCACCGGAGACCGTTCGCGCTGGATGGGCTTGGCCTTTCCGCTGACCGTCGATTGGATTTATCAGACGCTCACGCCGGAAGATAAAGTCACCATCCATACCGTTTTTGTCCGTTGGATTGACGAGAATCGCAACGCCTATACCACCAACAACAATCGCCCAGAACCGATTGGCGTGGTCAATGACCCCGTTTTGCTGGCTGACCGCGCCTATATCCGGTGGAGCAACAATAATTATTACCTGGCGCACATGCGGAATATGGGCATGATGGCGCTGGCGCTTGACCCCTCAGATGACCCTGACGGCGCACTCCAAACCGCTTTGAGTGAAGCCACTGGCGCGTGGTTGTATATCATCGACCATGTGATGCGGACGGACACGGCGGGTGGGATGGCCGCCGAAGGCTTTGAATATAGCCCGCAAGCGATGGGGTATGTCGCCCAATTCCTATATGCGTTGCACACGGCTGGCGCAGATGACCCCGCGCTATACGGCGCACAGGTGCGTTTTGACGGCAACCCGTGGTGGGCGGACGCGATTCTGGCGCATGTCCACTCGCTCAGTCCTCAAAAGGTCGAGCATGATTGGAAGGGTCAGGTGCATCTGCCCGCGTGGTATGGTAGCGGCCAAGAGTACCACGCCGCCGACCATATCGAGATGTTTGGCCCACTGGGCTTATATACGATGGACAGCGGCGACGCCGAACGTCTGAACGCGCTGCGCTGGATTCAATTTGAGACCGCGCCGGGCGGCCCAGAAGGCATCACCGAGCGCATGGATTTCGAGCAGTATCACTATCCGTTGCTGTATTTCATGCTGTTCGACCCCGCCGCACCGACTCCCACCGACCCCCGCGCCGATTGGCCGACCACGTTCTACGCATCAGGGATGCGCCGTCTGTTGGCGCGCACCGATTGGACGCCCGATGCGACATGGTTCACCTATGCCAACAGTTGGAACGACACCGATCATCAGGGCGGCAACGCGGGCGCGGTGGAGTTGTATCGCAAGGGCGAATGGCTGACCAAAATCCGCGTCGGCTATGACCTCGATTACGCCTCCAGCGACAATATGAACACGGTGCTGGTTGAGAATACGCCAGTAGCCCATGACGACTGGCGGGCGATGCTTCAATCACGCGGCTCACAATTCCTCTATGTAGATGATGGCGACCCTTCAGAGCCAATCATCACCGAGGGAGCAACCTTTTTAGCAGCCTTTGGCGACATGACCAACACCTATAACTCGACCTACGAAGGTGCAACCGATGTGCAGTCTGTGACGCGCACCGTCGTCTGGTTGAAGCCGGATTCGGTGGTGATTATTGACCGCGCCGTCACGGGCTTAGATGGGTTCAAGCGCGTGGCGTTCAACCTGCCTGCCAATGCGACCATTGATGGCAGCCGCGCCGTGATGACATCACCGGGCGGGCAGCAATTCGTGATTCAGTCGCTGACGCCGACGACTCTCAGCGTGGTGGAATTGTCGGATGAGGTCAGTTCACCCCCTGCGGGTGGTGAGATGATGCGCTACCGCTATATCGCTGATGCGCCGGTAGGGAAGGATGCGTTATTTGTGACGGTATTAACCGCCGCCGATGCGGGCGCGGCGCTGCCGGAGGTGACATTGGTCAGCGCAGATGCCTCTGCGGTGGTGGTGACGGTGGGCGGCCAGACCGTGCGCGTTGAAGGGCAAACCATCACCGTGACGCCGTAAGAATACGACTCAACGCTTGACGTAGGATGATGGGGCTGATAAACTGTTTTTTGTAATGAGGCCCCATCGTCCAGCGGTCAGGACGTCACCCTTTCAAGGTGAAGACACGGGTTCGAGTCCCGTTGGGGTCATTAAATTTTAAGAACGCATTCCTGAACCTTGGGAGTGCGTTTGTTTTATCCTGTCTGTTCACATCTGTGGCAATCACGGACGCCCAGAAGGGCGTCCCTACAGGTATGATGACATGGCGCTATTTTGATTGTAGGGACGGCATTCTTGCCGTCCGCATCCGTCTCAGCCCATCAATAAGAAATGCCGTTTATATAATGCAGGATAAGGTGACATGATGGCTGTCTTACGCCAACGCAAATCGCCTCGTTTGCAAGGATATGATTATTCACAATCAGGTGTCTATTTCGTCACGATTTGCACTTATGCTAGACAACATTTGTTCGGTGAGGTGTGTGACGGAGAGATGATCTTAAATTCATCGGGCGAAATTGCATCAGAAGAATTGCAAAATATCCCCTTGCGATGGACAGAGGTGGACATCGATTTATTTGTAGCGATGCCCAATCATATTCACATCATTATTATTTTGTCGCCAGATGAAATTGTAGGGACGGCATTCTTGCCGTCTGCCGATAATCAAAATGGGCAGACAGGGAACACCCAGAAGGGCGTCCCTACGTTGGGGCAGATTATTGGAAATTATAAGGCAGGTGTAACACGTCGCCTGCGCCAGATTGCTGACTTATCGGATATAAGGGTCTGGCAAGAACGCTATCATGACCATATTATTCGCAGTGAAAATACATTGCACCGCATTCAGGAATATGTATTGCATAATCCGAAGTTCTGGACAGAAGATATATTCTTTTAGGGATGAATTGATGATTTGCCTACTTTAACCCATTCCCTAATTCATGTTTGTTTTTCAATTCGAGACGAGTGGCAGAAATATTGTTGAGATGTCCCGCTGCCTCATCCATTTCATTGATTAAATTCAGTAAAGTAGTTGAATCATTGCATATTACTGATAACTGCACCAATGCGGCTAGGCCATGTTCCATTATGTTTACCGCGTTATGTAAATTACCCTGTATTTCAATAATGCGTTTATCTAAATCAGCGTGTAATTCACTATTTTGAATCACTTGTTTAGCTTGTTCAAGTTGCTTGATTTGTAGAAAACCATTAGCAATGCTTTTTTGGATGTTTTTCATCCCTTTAATCACTTGAGATTTTGTATCCGCAGGGATACGTTGTTTTTTGATTTCTTTTGTGGTCTTAATGATTTCTTTGGCACGAAAGAAAGCTATATTTCCTTCTTGGAGTTTTTCTTGTTTTTTTAAGTACCAATTCCATACTATAAAAGCTACTATTGGTATCCCAAAAATCACTATCAAGTAAAGCAAAAGTATTAAAAATATACCTATTATTATTACTAGTGCTTCGCCGCCATCGGATAGCTTATGGGGAAATCGAAACAAATTCAAACGATTATTTGGGTGTGTTTTATGCTAAAACCCCGATCAAAGATCGTTTGGATTTTAAATCATCCCTCCATTAGTTTTAGATTCATTATTTTCCTCTTCTGTTGTTTCCATTTAGTAAATTCCCCAATGAATATTTTCACATGGATATAAAGATTTGGTGGGCATAGCGAACAGACTCCGGGGGATAAAATCACGGACAACAGGGTTGGCAAACGCCCCGCTGACCGATAGAGTCTTTCGCAGGTCGTTGCGCTAGTACACGTAGTGCTTCGACTTAGGGCGGCGGGGTGCTGGTAACACCTTGCCGTCCGCATTTCTACGATAAACTGTAGCGCTTTTGAGATGTGTTGTCAAAATTGGTTTATAATTGCGTGTAATGAGTAGAGGCATGATTGATGACCGTCGCAGAGGTTTTGAAACAGGCTAATGCGCTTACTCCAGCCGAGCGTAAAGAATTGGTCATTATGCTGGTCGAGACGTTGGATGTCGCTCAACCCGAAAATTCTGAACAACCGGCACATTGGGGGCAAGCGCTTAACGCGCTGCTCGATACATTGGAACCAGTGGAATTTGTTGACCCTGAAATCACCGATCCCGTCGAATGGGTCAAAGCCCAACGCGAAAAAGAGCGCAAGCACCGCCTCGGCGATTGGGGAGAAGAAGAATGACCGTGGGTATCGTGGATACAACGGTTATTCTTCATTATTTCCGTAAAGATTCGACAGCACAGGCGTGGGTGGAAAATCAGCCAATACCATTATCTGTAACGCCTATTACATGGCTGGAAGTTATGCACGGCGCAGCAGGAAAATCTGGACAAAAGACCTGTAAGTCTATACTTGGCCTATTTGAGATGGAATTCCTTACTGCCTCAGATATGCAATGGGCGATGGATCAAATGGATGCGTATCGCCTTAGTCGCGGAATAGATGTCAATGATTGTCTAATCGCCTCGGTGTGTCACCGCCTGAGCGTCCCGATTTATACGCACAATACCAAAGATTTTCTCAGATTATTACCTGCCGAGTTGGTTATCAAACCGTATTGGTAACTACTCAGCCCTATTTGAGGGGAAAACGAGGTTTTAACCGGTACTCAGTCCGATCATCTGAGGGAAGGATTTCCCTGTGCCTCAGCCAATTTGATGCTCTAAATCATCAAATTGAGGGAAGAAATGATGGCTGAGTAGTTACCCGTATTGATTAACTATGGCTGCTGTGCGCCTGCCTATCCTATTTCAAGCTTAATTAAGGTCTAACTATCCTGTCATCTTAGTATGCTTTGCTAAGACTAGTGAATTGTGTCACTAGAAGGATAAACCCTTGTCACAAAATTCCGATCCCTCGTCTCGTGTTCAGACTGTCCGGCTATGGTTTAAGTCGTTTATCCCGTTTGACCTCGAAGGTGCGCTATCTGTACCAGCCGGACCTCACGTTGGTAAGACCATGTTGCCCAGCCCCGGCCCCATTGATGCTTGGTTTTTAACGGACGGGCGAGAATTTAGCCTTGAACTAGGGGCTTTAGCACGGATGCACTCGGAAGTTGAACTGGATTTTGTAAATTTTAGCCTGCTAAGAGAGCTTCATAAATGTGACCCTACAGTTCAAGTTGACCACAAAACCGGTGAAGAGTTGTGCTGTGAGGTGGCAGATATCGATAATATGGCCTTTGCCGATTTCAAATTTTCGTCTCGACTGCGGACGATGAGCATGAGCCTGAAAGGGTCAACGAAAAATGCGTGCCTCAAACTGGGGTCGTTGAAAATCTCACCCAATCTCGATTATGAAGGCGATATAAGCCTGAGACTGCACGATAACGAGTGTGATCTCACGGTAGTATTTGAGGGGAAAATTGAGACATATCCCGCTTTTGAAATGTATGTTACCGTGAATGATGGATCTGCCGTCCCTGTTTTTCAGATGCCGGTTGAACCAGACGCGACACCTTTGTCACTTATCGGTCCGCCGCAGCGGTCTGTAAATCAGTCGGTCACTGTATCATGCCGACCAGCGTGATAAATACACGGGGAAACGCCATGACAGAGGTTGATGCCGTCATCATCGGAGCAGGTCCGAATGGATTGGCAGCCGGAATCGAGCTTGCACGCGCCGGAAAATCAGTCGTCATCTACGAGGCAAAAGCTACCATCGGAGGCGGAGCGCGAACACAGGAATTGACGCTACCGGGCTATTGGCATGATGTCTGTTCAGCGATTCATCCGCTGGCTCTTGGGTCACCTTTCTTCAAGACGTTGCCGCTTGAACAATTCGGCGTTGAATGGATTTACCCCGATGCCGCCCTCGCGCATCCTTTCGATGATGGGACAGCCGTTCAACTCGTCCAGTCTTTAGAGGTGACGGCGGCTCATCTAGATGCCAGCGATCAAGCAGCCTATATCGCGCTGATGAAGCCCTTCGTTGACCGATTGGATGATTTGGCGGGGGATATTCTCGGCCCATTGCCGCTACCACCGAAACATCCCTTTTTGATGGCGCGTTTCGGCCTGAGCGCGTTGCGTTCTGCGGTTGGGCTGGCACAAGGTCTGTTTCGTGGCAAGCGGGCGCAGGGATTATTTGCGGGCATGGCGGCACATTCTTGTATCCCGCTTGATCGTATGATGACCGCTTCGTTCGGCATGGTGTTGGGTATTCTGGGACATTCCGTCGGTTGGCCGATTCCACGCGGGGGGTCGCAGAGCATCGTTAATGCGATGGGGGCGTATTTTGAGTCGCTCGGCGGCAAGATCATCACATCGCACCCTGTCGAAAGTCTTGCAGAGCTTCCTTCCGCCCGCGCCATCCTGTTTGATGTGACTCCCCGGCAATTACTTCGTTTGGCGGGGGATCAATTTTCGCCCTCCTATCGGGCGCAACTGGAACGGTATCGCTATGGCGTCGGAGTATTTAAGATGGATTTTGCCTTGTCTGCGCCTATCCCGTGGACGGCAGCAGAATGTCACCGGGCAGGCACAGTCCATCTGGGTGGAACGCTGCAAGAAATCGCCCAATCTGAACACATGCTGTGGGAAAATAAGCATCCCGATAAGCCACTGGTGCTGATGGCACAGCAAAGCACCTTTGACGACACCCGCGCCCCAGCCGGACATCATACGAGTTGGGCATACTGTCATGTGCCGCATGGTTCAGATAAGGATATGTCAGAGCAAATCGTGACTCAAATCGAACGTTTTGCGCCGGATTTTCGGGATACGATCCTCGCAAGCAAGACGATGAATACCGTCGAGATGACTGCCTATAACGCTAATTATATCGGCGGTGACATCAATGGGGGTGTTCAGGACATCTGGCAGTTGTTCACCCGTCCGGTGCTGCGGCTTGTCCCCTATAGAACCTCGAAGCAGGGGATGTATCTGTGTTCATCATCCACGCCCCCCGGCGGCGGCGTTCATGGCATGTGCGGTTATCATGCGGCGAAGGTTGCTTTGAAGGACATGGCTTAGAAACAAAGAAGGCCGTGCTATTAACAATACCTTCGCCAAATTCCAATTATGGGAAACTGACCCACGCATCGGGATTCCATTCGGTGTTATGAGGGTCAGAGGCGGTTGGCGCTGGACGTTTAAGCGTCGGATAGACCCCCGCCTTGTCGGCAATACCCCGTTGGAGTTGCTCAATTTCTTTTTCAAAATAGGCTTCTAATTTTGTGAAGGTGCTTTCGTCAGGAGTCTTTAAATCAAGACCCGCTTGTACCGAATAATAACTTACTAGCCCTTCAAGCTCGCTTTCTGGAAGGAAGGTCGCTTCACCTTTCAGATGCTCTAGGACTTGCGCTTGTTCCGTCCTACGCTTGTCTTCTTTAGGTGTGTTCACAGCAACTTTCCATCCCTCAGTAAATCCTTTTGTGCCGCTACTGAACAGCGGGCCGATGGTTGCGAAAACAGGCGGGGCTTTAATCGGGGCTGCGGCTGCCGCACCACTCGCGCTCGCTACAGCGGATGGTGCAACAGCGGGCGTGGCCGCCATTGCAGTAGCAGGGTCAGCCCAATGCCCTATGCTGGGGTCGCCGCCTTCTTCCTCGTTATCAAACTCATCACCATCGTCTGGTATGGCCTCATCGTTGTCGGTGTCAGAGTCGGAGGAATTATCGGCAACTGCCTGAGCAGGGTTTGCGAGATAATACGCTAAGGCAAGGTGCAATTTCTTGGGCGCAGCCTGTGGCACAATCGGGTTATTACAACCAATCAATCGAATGGTCGCGCACCCGCGAAATCCATTCCTGACCATGTGCGCGGCCACCTCTTGAAACGTTAAACTCCCGATTCGTTCCTCATCCATGTGTCCCCAGAGATACAGGGTCTCGCCGGATGCTAACCTAAAGGCGTCTCGCGCAAACCAATTGCCTGACGAGGGCGTTTTTAGGCTACCTTCTACCTGACGACGAGTCATGGCAAAATCAGGTATGTCCTTGCCGGTTGGAAATTCAACCAAGCGGTCAAGCTGGATGAATCGCTTGCCTCTCAGAGAGGGCGACATTTTTGGGGGACGCGCACCGGCATCTCTGACCATTTGCAGCACAAATCGGTTGCCATGGGTGCGCTGAAGTTGGGTGATGGATGATTTTTGAAGTACCCCGCCAAAGGCATACGGCGTCGTCTTTGGCGCGGGGGTATCGGACGGGTGACGCGGAGACCGGTTCGGCGCGTCTTTTTTCACCTGTTCGGATGTTGCATTGCCCATTGGAATCGCCTTATCATCAGCCGCTATTAGCCTTAAACATTTCGGAGATTATAACCCTTGATGTTGTTTTCTGTTTCGGGTTTATCAAGCGGATGCACTGCGCACTCTAAGGCCACTATCTCATGATTCGTAAAAAATCTGCTGGGACGCATGAAATTCAACATGAGGCTGGGACGCTATCGTTCGCGTTGATGTATTCCAAGCGCAGGACGCTCACGATTCGCGTCCACCCGAATCAGGAAATCACGGTGGACGCACCTGTTGGCACGTCAATGGCATGGATACGCGAGATCGTCCAGAAAAAAGTGGGCTGGATTGTCCGCAAGCAGCGTGAAATTGAAACTCGTACCCCGTCCATCATCCCGCAACGGCAATACATCAGCGGCGAGACGTACCGCTATCTGGGGCGGCAGATTCACCTCAAAGTCGAGGCTGGGATGGTCAAACGGGCGGACTTCGCTGGCGAGATTTTGACCATCACTACGCCGACGCCAGATAACTCCGAACAGGTGGCCGGAATGATACACGCTTGGTTTGAACGCCAAGCGAGAGCCGTTTTTGCCGAGCGTATGGCGGTCTGCCTGCTGAAGTCCGAGGCGCTAGGGATTCCCGCGCCGCAAAAACTAACCATCCGCCTGATGAAAACCCGCTGGGGGAGTTGTTCTGGGCGCGGGCGAGTCACGCTCAACCGGCGGCTGATACAGGTGAATATAGAGTCCATCGACTACGTGATTCTGCACGAGTTAGCCCATCTGCGCGAATTGAACCATTCCAGTCGGTTTTACGCGCTACTGGCAAAACTCTTGCCCGATTGGGCGGAAAAACGCCGCACCCTGAATCAGTGCGAGGTGATGTGGTGAAATAAGGTCCGCAAAACGCCCAGATCAGCGGTCTGGGCATATTTTTTTGAGGATGCGGTATAGTAGG
>DAOTTP010000170.1:0-8322 GCA_034437835.1 Anaerolineae bacterium
TTTTCTAGCCAGATTTGCCGCCACTTTCAATGTTAAATGGCGTCATCCCAACGCCTCACATACTGGTCTATCCCGCGTTGGCGTGGGGACGTATAATCGAGTATCACCAGTTTATTGTACGGCTGATGTCCTAGCATCGCGCCCCGCCTCATATTTATCTCGCGGGAACGGTCAAGGGGCTTGGCTGTCACGGAGCGACCCATGTCGATAGATTTCTTGTCGCGGATGTTGGGGATGAGCTTATTTGCCGTCCTCGGCGCCCGTTTTGGCGTTGACCTTTCCAGCGCCACCACCCTATCACCCGCCACCAGCACCTTGATTTTCGGCCTATTGGGGGCGTTGGTCGGTTTAATCCTCACCCCGTGGTTCACCGTGCGCCCGGTGCGCTCTCTCAGCCGCGCCGTCAACGACCTCAGCATAGAGGTATTGGCGATCACGTTGGTGGGCGTCACGCTCGGCCTGCTGATCGGCTTGCTAGTGTCTTATCCGCTGTCGTTATTGGGCGGATTGACGGGTTCGTTATTGCCCGCCGCATTCTCAGTGATTGGCGCCTATACGCTCGGCACGACTTTTGCCCGTCGCAGTCACGAGATGTGGGACGCGCTGGTGACTCGCGGTGGAAGCCAACGCGCCCGCCTGTTGAGCCTATCGGCGGCGCGGCAAGTGGTGGTTGATACCAGCGCCTTGATTGACGGGCGCATTGTCGGAATCGTCGAAAGTGGATTCCTCAGCGGGACGATTATCGTCCCGCGCTTTGTGCTATCAGAACTGCACCACGTCGCCGATTCATCTGACCCACTCCGACGCAACCGTGGGCGGCGGGGGTTAAATAAACTGAACGATTTACAGCGCTCAGACCGCGTGGTGGTCAAAATCGTTGAGGATGATTTCGAGGATATCCCGCAGGTGGATGATAAACTGGTCGCGCTGGCGCAAAAGATAGAGGCGGCCATCGTCACCAACGACTACAATCTCAACAAGGTCGCCAGCGCGCAGGGCGTGGTCATCCTGAACGTCAATTTGTTGGCGAACGAGGTGAAGTCGGTCTACATCCCCGGCGAAGGTTTCCATCTGCACATCATCCAAGAGGGCAACCAGTCCAATCAGGGCGTCGGCTACCTTGAAGATGGCACGATGGTGGTGGTCGAGCATGGCCGCCAACACATGGACAGGACGATTCGGGTGGTGGTAACGCGCTTGATTAACCGCGATACTGGGCGCATCATCTTTGCCGTGCCAGAAGGCATGGAACGTAAGAATCTCGCGGATACAGGCGACGAGAACGAAGAGATATCCATCACATCCTAAAAGGGACACAACAGGAGAGATTATGGCGCTGAACATTTATAACGTCTTGGGGCGGCAAAAGACCGAGTTCCAATCCATTGAACCGGGGCAGATTGGCATGTATGTCTGCGGCCCCACGGTGCAAGATTACGCGCACCTCGGCCACGGCAAAACGTATGTGTCGTTCGATGTGATTGTGCGCTGGCTTCGCAAGTCGGGCTACAGCGTGCTATACGTGCAGAACATCACCGATGTCGGCCATTTGCTGGATACCGGTGAAGACCGCATCTTGAAGAAGGCACGTCAGACCCAAGCGAGGCCGATGCAGTTGGTCGATTTCTATACCCGCGAATGGTATAAGGACATGGACTCGATGGGCATCCAGCGGCCTGACATCAATCCGCGTGCCAGCGCCCACGTCCCAGAACAAATCAAGATGGTGCAGAACCTGATTCAGAACGAATTTGCTTACGAGGCCAATGGCAGCGTGTATTTTGATGTCACCAGCGCGGCAGACTATGGCAAACTCAGCAATCGCCGCATCGACATGCAAGAGGCTGGAACTCGTGAAGCCGTCCGTGATGAGAAGCGCCACGCGGAAGATTTCGCGCTGTGGAAGAACGCCGAGCCGGAACATATCCTGCGTTGGGACAGCCCGTGGGGTGAAGGCTTCCCCGGCTGGCATATCGAATGCTCTGCGATGGCGAAAAAATACCTCGGTGATAGCTTTGACATCCACGGCGGCGGGGTCGATAACATCTTCCCGCACAACGAATCGGAAATCGTGCAGAGTGAATGCGCCAACGGGGCGGAATACGCCAAGTATTGGATGCTGGTCGGCTCGCTGATGGTTCCTGACCAAGACGGCATCCCAACCAAGATGAGCAAATCGCTGGGTAATTTCGTCACGCTGCGCCAAGCGCTAGAGAAATATCGCCCAGAGGTCATCCGCACGTTCGTCCTGAGCGCACATTACTCTAGCCCCGTGACCTACAGCGAAGACTCGATGAAGGGCGCACAAGGCGGCTGGGAACGGCTGAACAACGCGGTTTGGTTGGTGCGCGGCAAGTTGGATTCTGCCCCGGCAGGCGATGCAGGCAGTGAGTTTCTGCCCCGCCTAGCGCAAGCCCGCGCCGATTTCGCTACCGCGATGGATGATGATTTTAACGCGCCAGTTGCGCTGTCTGTCTTGCAAGAACTGACCCGCGAGGTGAATACCTTGCTCAACAGCGAGGCGATTGTCGGCACGGATGTGTTGAAGGCCATCGACGCGGTATACAGCGACTTGGCTGGGGATATTCTGGGGATTATCGCGCCCGCCCAGTCTGGCAACAGCGCCAGCGCAGAGCGCGAGGCTGGGTTGATTAAGTTGCTGATCGAAATGCGGAATAACGCCCGCAAGGCCAAAGATTTCGCGGCCAGTGACCGCATCCGCGACGAACTAACCCGCCTCGGCGTCACGCTTGAGGACACCCGCGACGGCACGCTCTGGAAGGTATAACCCCCATGGAATTTATCTACGGCCATTGGGCTGTTCACGAAAGTCTCAAGGCACGCCGCCGCAAGGTCGATCAACTTCTGCTGGCCGAGCGCACCGACGAGCGCGATAAGAAGGTGGCCGAGGTCATCGAAATCGCTAAGGCCAGCGGCATCCCGATTCAGCGCGTGCAGCGCCGCATCCTCGATGACCTGTCCAACGAGGGCAATCATCAGGGCTTGGCGTTGCGCGTGTCGGAATACCCGTATGTTGACCTTGACGACACGCTGAATGTCGCCAAAGAGCGCGGTGAGCGCCCGTTTTTGCTGCTGCTTGACCACCTCGAAGACCCGCAGAATATCGGGACGTTGATGCGCGTGGCTGACGCTTGCGGGGTGCATGGCATCATCATCCCAGAACGGCGTAGCGCGTCGATCACCCCATCCGTCGTGCGGGCGTCATCTGGCGCGGTGGAACATCTGCACATCGCGCAGGTGGTCAACCTCGTCCAGACCATGAAGAAACTGAAAGACCAAGATGTCTGGTTGGTGGGGATGGATACCGGCGACCAAGTGCCGTTTTTTGACCCCGGCCAATTGAATATGTCGCTGGGGATCGTGATGGGCAGCGAAGGCAAGGGGATTTCTAAGCTGGTGCGCGACACCTGCGACTTGTTGATGAAGCTGCCGATGCGCGGTCACGTCGAGAGCTTGAATGTCGCCACGGCGGGCGCAGTCGCCTTATACGGGGCGTGGCAAGCACGCGGCTACGGGAAGTAAATCAAAACGATTGACATACAAAAGGGGCTGTGAAGCCCCTTTTTGTTTTGATTGGACTTACCATGCTCAAGGCTACGGGACAGGCCAGACCGTACATGGTTTCTCGGTAAAGAAATAGTGTTCGCGTTCAGTGAATTGCATATATCCGTAGTTATTGTTCAATTCAAGCACGTAGCGTCCGGTTTGTGTATCTAATAAGCCAAGATTGGTCATGGCAATCCATCGCCCATCCGCAGTGATGTCGCTCAATGACCCATATCGCTCCAAGAACCACGGCGCGAAATCGAATTTTCGATAGATGATGAGATGCGGTTCTTGATAATGTGAAGTCGGTTGCGTGACAACCCAGCCAGCATCCGCAATAGGACGATACCCATCGCGTTCTTCTTGGGTATAGATGAGGCGTCGAATCCCATCTAATGTATACAACCCATACCCAGATGCCCAAATGATATCTTGTGCGTCGGTCAGGAATGTGACATGTTCACTCGGTGGGAGAGTCCCTCGGACGCGCCCACTTCTGCTATCAATAATTTGCCAAGAAACGATGGTTAAGGGTGTCGGCGCATTGACCCTCAAGGGAGCAAAATCAGGCATGATAACCGTATTGAAGTCATCGCTGATGATGAGCATGTCATACGGATCGTGAATCCAATCATCCAAAGTAATATAGGAGAGATTCCATACCTCAGACCCCGGCGGGTGCGGAAATCGGTTGATTTGTTCGCCGGTTTCAGAATCAATCAAGAGCAACTCTTTGGGGATAGTATAACTTTCATGGTGAGTTACGCCCCCTTCCTCAAAAGTCTCAGTAATTGTCTGCTCCGTCATAATGCCAATACTATGACCATCAATGCTATATCGAGTGCGTCCGTTTTTGGGTAGGCCAAATAATTTTTTCCGTTCAGGGTAAGAAAACACCCCAACACCGCTAACAGCATAGCTGATACCTGTGGGATGGAAAGCGAAATTCACGGATGAATCGATATAATCTGCGCTGTCGAAAATAGTTTGCCATGTTGTGGTATCGACAATGACCTCATGCGCCTTGCCATCAAACTCTGGATACTGTTCTGTGTCCACATCTTTCAGGTCTGAATAATACAATGCCCGACCATTCTGGATGAAATAGGCAAAATCCCTGTTCGTGATATAGTCTGGGATGGTGCGTGGTAAGGTGTATACAGCGATGTCTTGAGTCAGGTCGAATACAGTGACATAATCGGTATATAAACGGCCATCTGGACTAAATATGCCACGTCTTGTCTTGGCGCGATAAACCAATTCGCCCGTCGAGACCTCATATACGCCGACATTGGCTTCTGCCAGATAGCGCCCATCATCGCTAAATCCAAGTGGATAATCATTCAGTTCAAAATGTTTTTGGCCGGTGAGAAGGTCAAATACGCCGATTCGCGCCGATGCAACAACCGTTTCATCTGGGCTAACCATACAGTGACCGGGCATGGTGAACACGGCTTGTTCGGGAATAGCCGTCGCCTCCGGTGAGATGATTGGAAGTAGGGTAGCCGTCTCTATCGGTATATCGGTTGGTGTAGGGAGTGCCGCTGTGCCACAGGCGGCTGTCCCAATCATGACACTCCCTAAGAGCATGAGCCATAGACATCGTTTAGACCCGTTGTTAAACATCTGATTTCCTACGATAGTTGAGTGACTTTCCAAACCCTACCGTGATTGAGCGATAATCCCTATTACGGTTGCCCGCCGAGATACCGCTGATAGCGCTCTACGGGGCGTGGCAAGCACGCGGCTACGGGAAGTAGACATCCCCTAGACAATTGACTCGCAACTCGAACAAAAAACGGGCGCTTTTGCGCCCGTTTTTGCGTTTCCCTAACAATTTTCGTCACGAAAACACCTCCCTCAGCGGCTATGATAAGAATCATAAGCGGCGGTTTGTCTTAGGGGGACTGATGACAATTAAAAAATGGGGCGTATTGTTCGGCGTGTTGTTGGCAAATTTGCTCATCTTGACGGTGACATTTGCTCAGGCGGAATTGCCGCCCAATGAAGGCGGCGGGATGCAAACCGGCATCCCTGAAGGCTCAACCCTCATCGGGGATATGGTCTTTCCGGCGGGCTTAGATACTCGCGGCACTTACAGCACCAACTCGTGGGCGGGGGGGATTGTGCCTTATAGCTTCGCGGCAGACGTCACCACGGATAACCAAAATCGTGCGATTGCGGCGATGGTCGAATGGGAAACCGTGGCGGGGTTGGATTTTGTGCCGCGCACCAGCGAAATCTATTATATCAACTTCATCAACTCCACCGGCAACTGGTCGTATGTCGGGCGGCAAGGCGGCAAACAAGACATCGGCCTCTATAACTGGAATTATAAGTACATCATCGCGCATGAGGTCGGTCATGCGTTGGGATTATGGCATGAGCAATCGCGCCCTGACCGCGACACGTATGTGACCATCCATTTGGAGAATATTCAATCCGGCCAAGCGCATAATTTCAACATGGTCGGATTGGCGCACGGAGAATATGACTTCGATTCGGTCATGCACTATGGGGCGGATTTTTTCTCCTCGAATGGGCAGCCGACGATTACAGCTAACCCCGGTTACCAATCCAGTCAGGCGCTGATGGGCAACCGCACACACCTGAGCAACGGGGATAAGGCCGTGATGGCGTTCCTGTATCCCAGCGGCGAAACGCCGGCCACGGCGCGAACAATCACCAGCTACGGATATGCGGTCAACTTTAATTCCGCCCCTTATACCGAGGGCGGTGAGCCGTTCCCGACAGATTGTTTGGCGGGCGCAAACCTGACCGATACGCTGTGGTTCAAGATACCGGCCAATAGCACGGATCGCATCACGACCTTGACGGCGGGCGGCTATGACACGCTGATGGCGATTTATCGCGGCACGCCGGAAAAACTGACGCTTGAAGCCTGTGCCAACCAATCTGTCGGGGGAGAGTTGGTCGATTTTCCGTTGCTGACCAATGCCGATTACTACATCCAAGTCGGGGGCGTGAACGGTTCTGCTGGGATGCTGGCGTTTGCGGCGGCGTTCAAAAATACACTGACGTTTAACGGTGGTTTTGAGGACGGAAGCACGGCTTGGGTGGTCAAGAGCGTGCCGTCTATCCGCGCCGATGATGCGGTGAAAACGGGCGCGAACGGCGTAATCAACAGCGCTGGTTGGGCGCAATTCAAAGGCGGTGCGGGCGAAAACAGCACGATCACCCAAACCCGCACGTTCACGGGACGATTTTTTAACGTGGGCGATATTTACCGTTTCGGCGGGGATGTATTAGCCCCATCAGTCAAAAATTCGGTCATCCTCAAATTGAACGTCAAGTATTCGGATGGGACGCGCACACAGGCCAAAATCACCCAAACCGGCGCGTTCAGCACATGGACAACCGCTACCGCGCCTATCACCATCGCCCGCACAGATGTCACGTCGGTGGTGATGGTCGTCAACAACAAAAGCAGCGGCGGCAAGACCTATGTTGATAACTTGACGCTGGTGTTTGAATCGTATGGAGGCGGGGGTGGTGGTGGGCAAGGCGATGCGCTCCCGCTGCCCGCCACACAGAGCAATTTCCGGGGCAATAACTAAGAGGTCCGTTTGGAAATTCATCGGGCGGACAAGTCTCGCCCCTACAGGACACCCTGTGACGCGATTTTGAATACACATCATCAGAAATTTTGTAGGGGCGACGCTTGCGCGCCCGCCGTAAATAAACGATAAATCAGGTCTAATGTCGAATATTCAAACTGCCTCTAAGCGGGCTAATGAACTCACTAAAATGGGCGCACGCACTCATGTTTGGGAAATGCCAATCGAGATCACAGATGAAGATTTTAAGCAAAAGTATGAGCTGACATTATTGTGGCACACTCAGAAAAAGATGTTCCCCTATTCGTTTCCATCATAACATTTACTCCCTAACTATGATAATTGCGCGACTTTTCCGCGTCGGTTAGGGTTATTATTACCCGAAGAAACAGGGCAACTTATCGCCTATGTGCCAAAATTAGCACAGCGTGGCATAAGATGGTATCCAAAGGAGGACAATGATGGCCGCTCAAATGACTGAATTTGAGAGTATTGATGTTCATTTATTGACCGAAATGGAACATTCACTCAGTCTATTGGCTACGCGTTGGCGTAGCCGACAGAATACGCCAGAAGCGCCTGAAATTATCCGACGCTATCAATCTATCTTACGCTGCATGATTGAATTGGGCTACCACGACTCGCTTGATGTCGAGTCAGAGTTGCCAGACGAATTGCTGCCACAAGAATATTTTGACCTATTCACACAGACCTAATCGCATATTTACCAGAGGGAAAATGCCGAAAATTTCTGTCTGAAGATATCGCCGCCGTGTTGGTCGTGCAACCGCGCTTCATCCCGTTTGAGCCGGTCAGCGAGGGGAACTCGCCGCCATCGCCGCAACCAGCGAAGGGGAGTAAACCTCACTGAGAACAAAACGGACGCCCCGTGGGGCGTCCGTACAACATGGATTTTCTGGCGCCATTTGAGTTAGGTGGTGCATTGAAATTAGCCCGTTAAATCTGGTCGATGGCATATTGCTTCCTGTACGGACGCGCCATGGCGAGTCCTCTTCATTCAAACCTACGCCTCTAAATCCCCGGCCAGATAGTTCTTGGTGCGGAAGATCCCGATAACAAACATGATCGTGATGTTCGCCTCGTGCATCAAACACCACATACACAAGCCCTGAATAATCACAAACTGCGCGTAGACCAAGTACATCGAGTAAATCCA
>DAOTTP010000171.1:0-14051 GCA_034437835.1 Anaerolineae bacterium
ATTTGATGATCTAGAGCGTCAAATTGGCTGAGTCGTGGGGAAGTTCTCCCCTCAGATGATTGGGCTGAGTACCGGTCAAAATCCCGTTTTCCCCTCAAATAGGGGCTGAGTAGTTACCCGTCCGTTTTCGGAACAGGCGGACGCCCAGAAGGGCGTCCCTACAGTCGCGGTCAATTTTGGTTATCACGGACAACGCCCATGTTGTCCCGTGATAATCAAAATTGGCGAAGGTATCGACACATAGAATCAGCAAATATATGACTTTTGCCATTATAAAACCATGACATAGGAATTTAGAAACAACGCGCAAAGGATATACACTTACAGCATAGTCATTTGCAAATCTCAAACACCATGAAAGGTAACATCATGAAATATCTAAGCCATCGTCTTTCTGCTGCAATGTGGTCCAGAGTCCTGTTGCTCTGGCTGACCCTCGCTATCGGCGTCCTTTTGATAGGCGGAGGCGCATTATGGTTGGGTGGGTTCGTCCAAAGCAATATCCGTAGTGAACTCGCATCTCAACAAATCAGTTTTACGCCAGCAGACGCGCTTTCGGATGAAGAACGGCAGTTACCCGGTATGGTTGAGAATGCTGGGCTTCCCCTCTTGACGGGTAACCAAGCCCAAGTTTACGCGGGGTACATCGGGTTTCACCTAGGGGAGTCATCTGACGGCGCAGGCTATCCGGGTGCATCCTACGCAACCTTGGGTGGAATTCAGCGTGGATTCAGAACAGCGGTGGCGGATGCCACGGCAGCGGGCGACCAAGCCGCACTCGATGCAGCACAGGCCGAGCTAACAGCAGTCACCAATCTCCGCAACAGTATATTGACGGGAAGCACCTTACGTGGAACGCTACTGTCTGCTTACGGTTGGGATAATGTTGCCTCAGGCGTTAGCACGGCGGGCATACTCCTTATGGTCGTGGCCTTGGGCTTCTTCATCCTCTTTGTCTACGAAGTCCGCCGTGGTCACTTACCCCCCACTGAAGCATAATCGGCTGTAAATCAGTGTAACGCTTACACTATGGCGTCCTGTAACGATGAGCCTTATCGCTCAACGAGCAAGATAGCACGATATCCAAAAACACCTCCGTATGCAGAAGCAACGGAGGTGTTTTTCATCCATAAGCTGCTTTAGCTTCCAGCGGCGAATCAGGCGTATAAATCAAAATCGCCGATAAGCGGTTATGATATTTGCGATCTCTAGCGCCTATACCAAAGGAGTTTCTGATGCCCGATATGCTTGTAAAGTTATACGAACTGCCCGTCATCCAACCCGCCATCGACGCCATCACCGCGCACGGCGTCACCATGCGACGTGCCATCGCGCCCGAAAAACACCTGATTCTGGCGTGGATTCGCCAGCACTTCAGCGAGTTCTGGGTCAATGAGGCCGATGCCGCTTTCAGCCGCCAACCCGC
The DNA here is from genome assembly GCA_034437835.1 of Anaerolineae bacterium. Classification (GTDB taxonomy): domain Bacteria; phylum Chloroflexota; class Anaerolineae; order Aggregatilineales; family Phototrophicaceae; genus Flexicrinis. The sequence goes on from DAOTTP010000171.1 coordinate 1,427, forward strand.
CTCTATTTTCGTCGCGCAAGAGGGCAATACCCTCTTGGGATTCGCGTGCTATGACGTGACCGCACGCGGGTTCTTCGGCCCTACTGGGGTGAGCGAGGCCGCACGCGGTAAAAAAGTTGGGGCGGCGCTATTATTGGCCGCGCTGCACGATATGTACGCTCAGGGGTATGGCTACGCGGCGATTGGCGGGGTCGGCCCAGCCGATTTCTACGCCAAAGTCGCGGGCGCGGTCATCATCCCAGACTCGTCCCCCGGCATGTATAAGGGGATGCTGGAGTCGGAAGATGGCGACAAGGGTTAAAAACAAAACGCCCCTGTATCTGGAGAGATAGCGGGGCGTTTTCTGATTCGGGTATGATGGGCGACCCCGCGAGGTCGCCCATCTGATGTTGGTTACTTGCGGAAACCTTCCGGCGCGGGCAAACCCATCACCTCGGCGCTACGGGGGACGGCATAGGTCTGATAGAGGCTGGCGTCATCAACCCACAGCATACCGGCGCTGCTCTGGTGATTGAACACCAGCTTGATTTGGCTGACCGCGCCGCTGGTCAAGGCATAATCCGCCAGTGAACGCTGGGTATAGGCTGGGTTCTGCAAGACGTTGAGGCTGGTCTTAACCGGAGTCGGGTTGCCAGTGTAGTACACGAACAGCGTGACTTTGATCTTCGCAGTGGCATTGTTGCCCTTGAAGAAGGCACTAGCCGACAGCGTATCGCCCGTGTTAAAAGTGATTCCGGTCAGGTCAACCACCTGAGTTAGCTTAGAAGCATCGGTAGCGCTACCCGTGAACTTGAACGCGCATGCGCCGCCGTGAATATTGCCTAGCGCAACCGGGCAAGCACGCTTATCGCCGGTAGGCGCTTGAACCGTCCAGTTGAATGGGACGCTAGTCGTCGCGCCAGCCGTCTCGAAACCGCCATTAGACAGCAATTCTTCGCCTGTCGCGACAGAATCATCGTCGGTGACGTTGCCGTTCATGCTGGCGATGCCGATACCATTATAGGCCGCGTCACCGCTGGTTGCGCTGTGCGTGATGGTGCAGGTGTGTGCGCCTTCAATATCCGTGTCATTGACGGCGGTGACGGTGACGGTCTGCGGGGCGTTGGAATTGGCGGGGGTGAAGGTCAAGGTCGTCGGGCTGACCGAGCAATCCGCATCGCCAGCGACGGCGATGTTCACGTTTGAAGCCGGTACGCTGTCCAACACGACGGTATAGGTATCGGTTGTGCCGCCTTCGGTCATATCAGCGGTGGTCGGGGCGACAGTCACACTTCCGGCTACGACAGGGATACAAGTGTAGACGCGGAAGTTATCAATCCACCAGCCGTCAGGATTGCCCGCACTGAAGGACTCATCCGACGCTGCATGGAAACGGATTTTGACGTTCATGCCCGCCAGCGCCGCCAGTGAGATGCGCGTCGAGCCTTCACCAAAGGAGTCGCCGGTATAGGCGAATAGACCCGCAAACGGGATGCTGCTGTCGCCAGTCGCCAAACCCGGGTACAACTCGCCCTCCATTTGGGCGTTGCTGAAGGCTGTCCAGCTTACGCCGTTGTTGGTGGTGTATTGGACAATGCCGCCGTCCCAGCCGTCATATTCCCACACATATTGCTGCTCGAAATGCACATAAGCATTCGCGGGCAAGCCATTAATCGCAGTCGTTAGGGTAGAGACACTGCTGCTAACTGTGCCGTTGCTCGCCGTACCGATATTATCGGCGCGCATCGTGCGTGCGCCAATGAGCGGGTTAGTGGCCGAGCTAATCGTCCAAGCATTCGCACCGCCCAAGGCGGAGGTCGTCCATTTGGTTCCGCTGGTGGTCGCATTCTCAAAGTCATCATAGAACAGGTCGCTGGGGGTGAATCCGGTGGAACAGACTTCCGCGCTATCCGGCAGGTGCGGGGATGGCAAGGCCATCTCCGTCGCTAGGACTGCCTTATCGACCTGATCGCAGTCACCAGTCGTGATACCCGCCGCGCCGCCGACAAGCGCGTCGCACGCCGTCGAGAGGTAAACAGCGAGGTCGTTATAGGTGGATGCTTCACTGAGCAACATGGTCTGGGCGTAATAGTAGATGTGTAGCGGCTTGACCAAGCCAATGCCGGTGATGGTCTGACCGTTGAAGGTATCGCCGTCGGCCATCAGGTAAGCGGCCTTGTTGTTAATGCCGCTGTTGATGTGGACGCCGCCGGTGTCACGCGCATCCGTCCAGAAGAATGAGCTGCCTACACGGTCAGGGTCAGACTTGAGGGTCGGGTTTTGCATATCACGAAAGCCGCTGCCGCCGGTGAATTCCTCACCGATCACCCAGCGGTTGGCCGGGGTGTCCTCTACCGTCCCGTTGCTCAGGTCGTAATACTCGCCCCAAACATCCGAGAACGACTCATTGATTGCGCCGCTATCATAAGCGTAAATCAAATCTGATGTATTGCTGGTCACGCCGTGGGTTAATTCGTGGGCGACCACATCATCGGTCACAATCGAGCCGCCCGGACACCCGTCGCCATAGGCCATCTGCGTGTTATTCCAGAAGGCGTTGCAGTAGCCAACTTGAATGTGAACGCTGGAACGCAACTGCAAACCGGCATTGTTCAGGCTGTCACGCTGGTGGGTGTTCCAATAGAAATTGTATGTCCCGTTGGCGTGAGTATGGGCGCTATCCGCATCCATATCTGCACCATCGGTACAGGTCAGGTCAGATTCATCGCACAGGAATGTCCCCGGCAAGGTTGTACCATTATTGGCGTCGTAAGTCGCCAAGTCCGCCGTCCCCGTCACGCGCACACCATTGGGGAGGCTGAGGCTATTGGCAGTCGCAGGGCCAACTAATCCCGCGCCAAAATTGACCCCAGCGTTGCGGGCGCTCTGCCAATCGCCGTATTCCATTGAGGCATGGAGTTTATTGAATGAGAAGCGGACATCGCCAGTCGTCGCGTCAATCAACGCGACCACACGGATAGGCTGGCCGACATTCGATGAAATCACCGCTTGCCAGACCACGCCAGCGCGTTCTGCTGAGGACACGCCCGGCTTGATGATGGCCGGGTCATAGACCCACAAGCCTGCATCGCTGATGGATAGGGATGCGTCAGGCACGCCATAGCGGGTCGCGACATAGGTCAACGCCGATTGTCCGGCCACTGCCGCCGACAATGACGGCGCGAGATTGAGGATCGAAACATCCGCAGAGGTGACTTTGCCGGTCATCAGCGTGGCCGCGCCGTCGCCGCGCACGTTGACGATTAACTGTGCGCCATAGACTGGCAGCCCGCCCAAGGTTTGGCGGTAGCGTACCGCCGTCGCAGTGCCGGGGGCGCTATTCAGGGTGAAGGGTTCAGCCATCACCGTATACTCACTCCCAGTCGCCGCGCCGAACACCGCCGCGTAGCGTGCAATCGCACCGTCAGAGGCGGCCAGCGCCGCCGTCCGCACATCGCGCGCAGGCATCCCTAATGTGCCGACTTCAAACGTCAGCAACCGGGCTTTTCCCGTCTGCGGGTCGATAACCTGTTTGGGCGTACTATTGCCTTGCCCGACTGCCGCCCCGCTGACTGTCGTCAGCATTAGGGTCAAAACAACCATCATTAACCAAAACGATTTAACGCGATTCAAAGCAAATATCCTTAATTCCGAACGGTACAATCATTCTAAAGGATGACTATCTTGGCGTAAACAATACAAACGGGCTATCCCATCGCGAGATAGCCCGTTTATTGATGCTATTGGTCAAGCGCTAACGGTCAGGGCAAGCCTCGGAAGGTCTCGCCAGAACTGCCGTCGCTACGTGGGCCAACAGAAGATGTCAGCGACAAGTCATCCAGCAACACTTTACGCCCACTGGTTGTCCCCTTGAACGTGAAGTTCACTTTAATGCTGGTCACGTTACCAGAGGACAAGGTTGCCGACGGCACAGTAAACGGCTGATACCCAGCATCCGCCAATAAATTCAGCGAGGCTATCGTTGGCGCTGCATCAGTATAGGTCACGGTCACTTTGACGAACACAGAGGATGACGCTGCGGCATTGTAATAGCCGGTCAAGCTGAGTAGGTCGCCAGTAGTGAATACCCGTCCAGTGATATTCACCTTTTGAGTCAGTTTGGTGTTTTCGCTTGCGCCGCCGACGAAACGGAACGCGCAAGCACCAGTGCGGGCGTAGATCTTGGTCTGGGTATTGCACATGCGCTTGTCGTTTTGCGTCGTGCCGGACTTGTTGGCGACAACCCACTTCAGCGGCGGACGCGCCGGGCCAACCTCAAAACCACCGTTGACCAACAGTTCATCCGATGCACCACAGGTGTAGATGCTGACATCATCAATCCACCAGCCGTCAGGGTTGCCAGCGCTGTAGGCCTCATCTGAGGAAGCATAGAAGCGGATTTTGACGTTCATGCCCGCCAGCGCCGCCAGTGAGATGCGCGTCGAGCCTTCACCAAAGGAGTCGCCGGTATAGGCGAATAGACCCGCAAACGGGATGCTGCTCTCATCATTCGCCCGACCCGGATACAACTCGCCGGTCATGTCGGCATTGCTGAAAGTCGTCCATGTCGAGCCGTTATTGGTGCTGTATTGAACGACTGCGCCGTCCCAGCCGTCGTATTCCCACACGTATTGATGGCTGAAATACAGGTAGGCATCGGCGGGCAAACCCGTGATGCCGGTGGTCATGGTAGAGGTGCTGTTGCTGACCGGAGTGGTGGTGTTGCCGCCGACATTATCGGCACGCATCGAACGCAAACCGTGCAACGGAAAACTCGATGAGCTAACCGTCCAAGCGTTCTTGCCCTTGAGGGCGGCAGTCGTCCAGCGGTTCGCGCTGGTGGTGGTGTTCTCGAAGTCGTCTGAGAACAGCACGCTGGGCGCAAACCCGCCGTCGCAGACGGTTGCGCTGTCCGGCAGGTGCGGAGAGGGCAGCGCCATCTCGGTTGCCAGCACGGCCTTAGCGACTTGCGTGCAGTCGCCAGCCGTAATGCCTGCCGCACCACCGATCAATGCGGTACAGGCCGCATTAAGATAGGTGGCAAGTTCGTTATAGGTGGTGGTTTCAGTCGCCAAAAGTGTTTGCACATAGTAGTAGATGTGCAGCGGCTTGACCAAGCCAATACCGGTGATGGTTTGACCGTTGAAGGTATCGCCGTCCGCCATCAGATAAGCGGCCTTGTTGTTGATGCCGCTGTTGATATGGACGCCGCCGGTGTCGCGGGCGTCCGTCCAGAAGTTCGGGCTACCCACGCGGTCAGGGTCACCATGAATGGTCGGGTCTTGCATGTCGCGGAAGCCCTCGCCAGCGGTGAACTCCTCACCAATCACCCAACGGTTGGCGGGTATATCTTCTGCTGTCCCGTTACTCAGGTCGTAATACTCGCCCCAGACATCCGAGAATGACTCGTTGATTGCGCCGCTATCATAAGCGTAAATCAAATTGGACGAGAACTCTGTGACGCCGTGGGTTAATTCGTGGGCGACCACATCATCCGTCACAATCGAGCCGCCCGTGCAGCCGTCGCCATAAGCCATCTGCTCACCACTCCAGAAGGCGTTACAGTAACCCGCTGAGAGGTGGACGGTGGACTTCAACAGCAAGCCCAACCCATTCAGGCTGTCACGCCCGTGGATGTCGAAATAAAAGTCATACGTGCCGTTGGCATGGGTATGTGCGCTATCCGCGTCGGCATCAGCGCCGTTCGTACAGGCCAAATTGGACTCATCACACACGAACGTCCCCGGTAAATTATCGCTGTTGTTGGTGTCGTAGGTCGCCAAATCTGCCGTCCCCGGCACGCGCACGCCACCATCGGGTAGGGTTAGAGCATTGGACGCGGCTGGCCCAATCAATCCAGCGCCGAAATTCACCCCAGCGGCGCGGGCGCTCTGCCAATCGCCATATTGTGGCGAAGCGTGAATGCTGTTGAATGCGAAGCGCACAGTACCGCGCTGGGCATCGACCAGCGCGACTACGCGGATGGGTTGACCGACCCGTGATGTCACCACGGCCTGCCAGACCACGCCAGCGCGGTCTGCTGAGGACACACCCGGCTTGACGATGGCCGGGTCATAGACCCACAAACCGGCATCGGTCAATGCCAGCGATTCGACGGGGACGCCATAGCGCACCGACACATAGGTCAGCGCCGATTGTCCGGCCACTGCCGCCGACATCTTCGGCGTTAGTTTGAGGGTCGAGACATCTGCCGATGTGACTTTGCCGCTCATCAGCGTGGCTGCACCGTCACCGCGCACATTGACGACCAGCTGCCCGGTATAGACTGGCAGGCCGCCCAACGTCTGACGGTAGCGTACCGCCGTCGCAGTGCTGGGAGCGCTGTTCAGGGTGAAGGGTTCAGCCAACACCGTATACTCACTCCCAGTCGCCGCGCCAAACGCAGCCGCATAGCGTGCCACAATATCACTAGAGGTAGCCAGCGCCGCAGTCCGCACATCGCGCACTGGCATCCCTAGCGCACCGGGGTTGAACGACAACAAGGTCGCCTTCCCAGTCTGCGCGTCCGTGACTTGTGAAGGCGTTGAATCGCCTTGCCCAACCGCAACCCCGCTGACCGTTGCCAGCAGCAGGTTCAGCACTACTAAAACCAACCAAAACGACCTAATACGACTCACGATTTTTATCCTTCTCTCAAAGCGAATAGACCCATTGTATGACTATCTTTAATCCGCGTAAACTGAAAAATAGATTGTTTGGGTACTGAAACAATCTACTGTATCCCTCACATCGTTACAATAATTTGTCCATCTTGTCCTCTGGGTTGAGTCTGTCAATCCGCTGCATCGCCATCAATGCGCCTGTGAGCGATTTGGGCAACTTGGGCAACTTCCCTTCTAATAGGTCGCTGATGGTCGCAATTTGGATCAGCGGATAATCCTCATCCCAAATTTCAGAGTGGTAGAACCCGGCGCTGACGGCCTCTACGGACATCGGTTTGGTCGGCTCAGTGAGGATGATTAAGACGCCCATCGCGGCTTGTTCGCGTTCCATCACCCCGCGCAAGTCGCGGACAGCGACCACGCTGGGATTATCACCACTTTTAACCGAGACTAAAACACGGGCGGGCTTGCCATTTTTTTCGATGAATGGGATAAACCCATCAATCCCTTTATCCGCGCCTTTTTTGCCTTTTGCGCGTGCGCCGGGCGCTACTGCGCTGCCGTCCCCGCCCGAAGGCCGTGCGCCGACCAATGAAATCGCCCACCATTCAAATTGATGACGGTCTTGCAACGCGAGGGCGCGTGCGCCGCCCGCGTCTACCGGTTCACCGACCACATGATAATCGACCCCGGCTTTGAGGCCGAGTTGCTGCTCAAGCTGATGTTTCATCACCGTAATCGCCAGATGGGTAATATCAATCCCCACCCACCGCCGCCCCAGCTTATGCGCGGCAGTCACCGCCGTCCCGCAGCCGGAGAAGGGGTCTAAAATCATATCGCCCGGATTACTGCTCATCTGGATGATGCGCTCCAATAGCGCGAGGGGTTTTTGCGTCGGGTAGCCAGTGCGTTCTTTGGCGTTGGGCTGTACTGGCGGGATGTCCGTCCAAACATTGCTGAGAGAATTGCCCTCTTGCTCATCGAGATAGCGCTTGAAGCGAGGGACTGTTCCGGGCTTGACCTGCACAATCAGCCCTTGATTATAGGCTTCTTGCATCCGGTCTTTCGTCCAACGCCAGACCCGCATCACGCCCAGAAATTCGTAGGTGAGGTTCGGGCGCTTCTTGTTGGGATTTGCGAGATTATCCAGTTGGTAACGCCGCCCGTCGGGGTCGGCATACTTATAGAACTTCTCGACATAATTGGGGTCGTGAGGGGTATAGACGATATTCCATGTGAAAGATTCGGATTTCACGTAGTAAAAAATCACGTCATGATTTTTTGCCAGATTGCGCGTGACTTGCCCTTTGGCGTTGGTGCGCTCCCAGATGATTTCGTTGCGGAAATGTTCTGAGCCAAAAATGGCGTCCAAAATTAACTTGAGATAATGGCTGGCGGTGGGGTCGCAATGCAGGTATAGGCTGCCGGTAGGCTTGAGGACGCGGTGTAGTGCAACCAATCGTGCGGTCATCATGACCAAATAGGCCATCAGTTGGTTTGTGCCGACCAAGACTCGTATCGCGTTCAGGACATCCGCGATTTGGCGTGAGTTCCCGTGCAGTAATTCGGCGTAGAGGGTTTCGGATTGTTGAGTCCAATGCCATGTATCACCGAATGCCTCCATCTGCGCGTCGCTATCGAGGCCGCTTTCGTCTCGAAACAGCACGTTATAATCGCGGGCGCTGTTAAAAGGCGGGTCAAGATAAATCAAATCTACCGTTTCTGAGGGGAAATGCTCATAATTTCGCAAAACCTCTAGGTTATCCTCGTAGTACAAACGGTTGGTCTGAAAAGTCATGTCGTCGCCTTCGATTAGGACGTGTGTTCTGATGACTTGAGTATAGCATAACCTCAGCGCCCGCCGACCATCCGGTAGACCCTATCCAGTTCATCCGCCGAGGCGATGGTCAGGTCGAGGTCTTTCAGCAACCCGTCATCCAGCCCATATACCCAACCGTGGACGGCCAATGATTGTCCCCGTCGCCACGCGCCTTGCACGATGGTCGTGTGGCAGACATTATGCACCTGCTCGATCACGTTACACTCACAGAAGCGATTCTGGCGCTGTTTGTGATCGTCAATGGAGTCCAACTCGTACTCGTGGCGGCGATAGATGTCTTTCAGGTGGCGTAGCCAATTGTCAATCAGGCCAAATTCTTTATGCTGCATGGCCGCCGAGACGCCGCCGCAGCCGTAATGCCCACACACGATGATGTGTTTGACCTGCAAGACCTCAACCGCGTATTGGATGACCGACAGACAGTTCAGGTCGGTATGGACGACGATATTCGCCACGTTGCGGTGGACGAATACCTCGCCCGGCATCTTGCCGATGATTTCATTGGCTGGCACGCGACTGTCAGAGCATCCAATCCAGAGATATTCTGGGGCGTGCTGGGCGGCCAATGTCTGGAAAAACGTCGGGTCTTGGGTCAACATCCGCGCCGCCCATGCGCGGTTGTTATTGAACAGGTCTTTTAGAATCCGCATCGGTGGTGAGTCCTATCTCCGCCCTAATGTGCGCCGAGGTATGCGCGGCGGATGGTTTCGTCGTTGAGCAATTGGTCGCCCGTGCCGCTTTGGATGATCGTGCCGCTTTGCATGACATAGCCGCGTGAGGCGACTTCCAACGCCATCAGCGCGTTTTGCTCAACCAGCAGAATCGTCGTCCCGTTGGTCTTGTTGATGCGCGTGATGATCTCAAAAATCTGCTCGACCAGCACGGGCGCAAGCCCCATCGACGGCTCATCCAACAATAAGAGGGTAGGCCGCGCCATGAGCGCTCGCCCCATCGCCAGCATTTGCTGTTCGCCGCCGCTGAGCGTCCCCGCGTATTGCTTGACGCGCTCTTTTAGGCGGGGGAACAGGCCGAACACCATTTCGATGTCCGCTTGCACCTCTTTATCGCGCCGCAGAAACGCGCCCATCTCTAGGTTATCGAGGACGCTCAAGCGTGGGAAAATCCGCCGCCCTTCTGGGGACTGCGAAATGCCCATTCCGACCAACTCATGCGCTGGTTTGCCGTGGATGGGGACGCCATTGAACCAGATTTCGCCCTGACGCGGCTTAATTACCCCGCTAACCGTGCGGATGGTGGTGGTCTTGCCCGCGCCGTTCGCCCCGATGAGCGTCACGATTTCGCCGTCATAGACCTCTAGCGAAATGCCGTGTAGGGCTTGGATGTTGCCGTAATAACTGTGGATGTCATCCACCTTCAAAACCGGCTGCTTATTTTCGGCCATTTCTTAAAACCTCCAGCGCACGCTTACCAAGATAGGCCTCAATCACGCGGTCATCATTCTGTACCTCATGCGGCAGCCCTTCGCTGATTTTCTGGCCGTAGTCCAAGACCGTCACCTTGTCGCTGATGGTCATGACCACTTGCATGTCGTGTTCAATCAACAGAATCGTCAAGCCGAGGTCGTCGCGCAGTCGCCGGATGAAAGCCGTCATCTCGCCGGTCTCGTTGGGGTTCATGCCCGCCGTCGGTTCATCCAACAACAGTAGTTTGGGGTTGGTCGCCAACGCCCGCGCAATCTCCAGCCGCCGCTGAGAGCCATACGGCAGGCTCTTTGCCATTTCATCTTCAGAGCCACTCAGCCCGACGTATTCCAACAGCGAACGCGCCTGATATTCCGCGCCCAATTCTTCGCGGCGGGTTTTGGCCGGTTTGAGGATGTCTTCCCACCAACTGGATTGTAGGTGATGGTGCATCCCGACCAGCACATTTTCCAGCGCCGACAGATTATTGAACAGGCGAATGGTCTGGAAGGTGCGCCCGATGCCGACGCGGGTGAGTTGGTGCGGCTTCAGGCCGCTGATGGGTTTGCCGTCGAAAAAGACCGTGCCAGTGGTCGGGATATAAAAGCCGGTCACGACATTGAAGAAGGTCGTCTTGCCCGCCCCGTTTGGCCCGATGATGCTGGCAATCATGCCCTCCATCAAGGTGTAATCCAGCGTATTGACCGCCGTCAGGCCGCCGAATTTCTTGCTGACGCCGCGTGCTTCTAATAGGATTTTGCTCGACATCAGGATTATCCCTTCACGCTGACGGCGGATTTAGGCCGCGCACGTTGCGCGGGGGCGAATAAGCCTTGTGGTCGCAGCAACATAATCACAATCAGGCCGACCCCAAAGAACACCCAGCGCAGATTTTGCACGTCACTGTTGGGGAAAATCGCTGGTAGAATCTGCGCCAAGAAAACCCCGTCAAAGATGGTGATGAATACGCCGCCGATGAGGACGCCCCACACGCTGCCCGCGCCGCTGAGGATGACGATAATCAGCAAGAAGATTGAGACTTGGAAGCGGAAGGCGTCTGGCGTGATGCTACCGAGGTTAGAGGCGAACACCGCGCCGGCCAATCCGCTGAACGATGCGCCGATGGCGAACGATAGCAGTTTGACCCGCACGACGTTGATTCCCATAAAGCCCGCCGCCGTTTCATCCTCGCGGATGGCACGCCACGCCCGCCCCAAGCGGCTGAACTCTAGGCGCTTAGAGACGAACAGCACCAGCAACACCAATAGCACGACCATGAAATACCAGAAGGTCGGGTTGACGCCGGGGGCAAGCGTCCCGCTTGGCAGTGAGAAAACCTCTTCAACCATGCCAAAATCAGGCTTGCCCAGCGGGTTAATCCCTAGCGGGCCATTGGTCAGGTTGAAGTCCTTAATCAGAGTCCAGCCGCCGATTTGGATGGTGATTTCTTTGAAGTTCCGCACCAGAGTCGGGATGATTTCACCGAACGCCAGCGTCACAATCGCCAGATAGTCGCCGCGCAGCCGTAAGGTGGGCGCGCCAATCAGCATCCCGAAAAACGCCGCCACCAGCGCACAAATCCAGATGGCGATGAAAAAGCTGAACATCAACCCGTGCGTCGGCCACGTCATAATCCCGAAGGCATACGCGCCAATCGCAAAAAAGGCCGCGTAACCGAGATCGAGCAAGCCGGTGAACCCGACCACGATGTTTAAGCCCAACGCCAGCGCGACATAAATCAGCGCTCGATTGAGTTGCCCCAACAGGCCGAAATTGGTCGCACGCTCCAAGGTCGTCGAAATCGGCGGGACGACCACAATCAGGACGATGACCAATAAGATTTGACCCCAACGGGGGATTTTATTCCAGCCGTCACCGACGCTGGTCAATAAGCCCGTCCAAGCCGCGCCAATCGGCGCAAGCGCGGATTTGATACTCGAAATTTGACTCGTCATGGCGGCCTATACTTTCTCTACGCTTTGGGTAGACCCCAAAAGACCGGACGGCCTGAACACCAGCATCAAAATCAACAGCGAGAAGATGATGACTCGGCTCCACTCGCCGCCGACATAAAAATCGCTGGACGCCTGTACCATGCCGATGATATATGCCCCCAGCACCGCGCCGCCGATGTTACCGACGCCGCCCAATACCGCAGAGGTGAAGGCGAACAAGCCGAACTCGAAGCCCATGATGAAGCGTCCCTGACCGAAATACAGGCCATAAATCATACCCGCCACGCCCGCCAGCGCCCCGCCGATGAAAAAGGTCGTGGCGATGATGCGATTGACGTTGATACCGACCATCGCGGCGGCCTCGCGGTCTTGTGCAGAGGCGCGCATCGCCTTACCCATCCGCGTGCGCCCGACGAAATACATCAGGCCAATCATCAGCGGGATGGTCACGACCAACACGAGGATGTCACGGGGGGTGAACTTGACGAGGTTGGTTTCGCTAATCAGGCCAGCAATCAGGTTGGTGGTCGGGATGAATCGGGGGTAATTGACCGTCGTGCCGCCCCAGATATAGGCAAACAGCGATTGCAGCGCGAATGACATGCCGACTGCCGTAATCAGCGGCGCGAGTTTGGAGGATTTTCGCAAAGGTCGATAAGCGACGCGCTCAATGGCGACGTTCAACCCGCCGGTCAACAGCGCCGTCAGGATCAGCACAATCGGTAGGATGAGGATGACCCATTCCGGGGGCAACGGAGTCGGCGGACTCAGGACGTTCCAAATCATGAGCGAAATAAAGAACCCAAA
>DAOTTP010000172.1:0-6958 GCA_034437835.1 Anaerolineae bacterium
CGATGAGACTGTAGGGACGCCATTCTTGGCGTCCGCTGATATCGCCGCACACGATGAGACTGTAGGGACGCCATTCTTGGCGTCCGCTGATATCGCCGCACGCGATGAGACTGTAGGGACGCCATTCTTGGCGTCCGCTGGTGACGCCGTGGAATTATTAACCACGCTGATTTCCACCCCCTCCCCATCCCATCGCGAACAGGCCGCCGTGCAAATCTTGGTCGATTGGATGACCACCCACGGCCTCGACTCGCATATCGACTCCGCCGGAAACGCCGTCGGAATCGCTGGCGCGGGCGATAAGACTCTCGTCATGCTCGGTCATATCGACACCTTCGGCGGGATGCTCCCCGTCCGCCGCGATGGGGACATTTTGCACGGGCGCGGCACGGTAGACGCCAAAGGCTCGCTGTGCGCGTTCGCAGCGGCGACCTCTCAGGCACGCATCCCAGACGGTTGGCGGGTGGTGGTCATCGGCGCGGTAGAGGAAGAATGCCCGACCAGCGCGGGCGCACATTACGCGGTGACGCAATACACGCCAGAGATGTGCATTATCGGGGAACCCAGCCGATGGGATAGGCTCACCCTCGGCTATAAGGGGCGGCTGATTTGCGATTGGGAAGTCCGAACCGGACTCGCCCACAGCGCCAACCCTACCGCCTCGCCCGCTGAATTGGCATTCTCAGCATGGACATCGGTTCAAGCCTACGCCGCCGGAGTCAATGAAGGCCGGGGGAAGACGTTCGAGCAATTGCTGGTCACGCTGCACGCGGTCAATACCGGCGATGATGGAATCCACGGTTGGGCGCGCATGACGGTGGGTTTCCGCCTGCCGCCGGATGTATCACCGGAAGGGTTGGAGGCGGCGGTGCGTAATATCCTTGCACCCCTCACCCCCAACCCCTCTCCCACAGGTGGAGAGGGGCTTAACAGCTACGTCATTCCGCCCTCGCCCATTGTGCAGAAAACGCTTAATATCTCGGCTATTCCCCCCTCGCCCCTTGTGCAGAAAACGCTTAATATCTCGGCTATTCCCCCCTCGCCCCTTGTGGGAGAGGGGGGGCAGGGGGGTGAGGGGTTACGTTTCTACTCCCACACCCCGACCTATGCCGCGCCGCGTGACACTTCCCTAAGCCGGTTGTTCCGCGCCGCCATCCGCGCTGAGGGCGGGACGCCCGCCTTCGTCTATAAAACCGGCACAAGCGATATGAACATCGCGGGGCCGATATGGAATTGCCCGATTTTGGCCTATGGCGCGGGCGATAGCAGCCTTGACCACACGCCGCACGAACACATTGACCTCAACGAATATCTGCGCTCGATTCGGGTGCTGACCCGTGTTATCGAAAGTTTGGAATAAACCTCACCCTGCGGGCGGGCAAGCTTCGCCCCTACACTTGGAGACTCCCATGCCCTTAAACCAGTTTGCCGTCATCGAAAGCACCTTGCGCGAAGGTGAACAATTCAGCACCGCCACCTTCAACACCGACGACAAGCGCCGCATCGTTGAGGCGCTCGACACATTCGGCGTTGAGATGATCGAAATGACCTCGCCGTGCGCCTCCCCACAGAGCGCCGCCGACATCCGCACCGTGGTCGATATGAACACCCGCGCCCGAATCCTGACTCATATCCGCTGCAAGCGCGAGGACGCGATTCAGGCGCTAGAGACCGGCGTCCACGGCATTGATGTCGTCATCGGCACGTCGCCCCAACTCATGCAGCACAGCCACGGCAAGAACATCCGCCAAATTATCGACACGGCGCTAGAGGTCTGCGAGTTCATCCGCGAACAAAGCCCGGACGTGATTCTGCGCTTCAGCACCGAGGACACCTTCCGCAGCCGTGAATCCGACTTATTGCGCGTGTATTTGGCCGTGGCCGATAGCGGATTCGTCAACCGACTCGGCGTGGCCGATACCGTCGGCGTGGCGACTCCCAATCAAGTCTCGTATATGGTCGCTCAACTGGTGCGCCTGACCCATCTGGACATCGAGTTTCACGGTCACAACGACAGCGGATGCGCCATCGCCAACGCCTACGCCGCCCTCGAAGCGGGCGCGACTCACATCGACACGACCATCTTAGGCATTGGGGAGCGCAACGGCATCACGTCTTTGGGCGGATTGGTCGCCCGCCTGTACACGCTGAATCGGGAGTACGTCCGCAAGTATGACCTCCCGACTCTGCCGATGTTGGACGCGCTCATCTCGGAACTGTGCGACCTGCCCATCCCCTTCAACAATGTCATCACCGGCGCCAGCGCGTTCATCCACAAGGCCGGGATTCACGCGAAGGCAGTGTTGGCCGATCCCAGCACGTATGAGGCCATCCGCCCGGAAGATTTCGGCCTGACCCGTGAGGTATCCATCGGCCACCGCCTGACCGGATGGAACGCGGTGCGGGGTCGCGCCCAAAAGTTGGGCTTAGATTTGCCCGACGCAGTGATTCAGGACATCACGCGGGTGATTAAGGAACGCGCCGACTCCGCCCCGATGTCGATGCCGGACATCGACGCCTTGCTGATGGATACCCATTCGCTTTCCGTCTTAGAAGCCCCCTCTCTCCTTGTGGGAGAGGGGGTTGGGGGTGAGGGGTAATCATGACCTCACATACTTTTGCTGAAAAAGCCCTCGCCCGCGCCGCAGGTTTATCTGAAACCCACGCCGGGGATGTGCTGGACATCACCCCAAACCTGACCTTCAGCCATGACAACAGCGCCGCCATCTTGCGGACGTTTGAGCAAATCGGCGCACCGGGAATCGCCCACCCAGACCGCATCGCCATCACGTTCGACCACGCCGTCCCCGCGCCGACCACCCTCCACGCCCAGAATCACGCCGACATCCGCCTATTCGCGGCCAAGCACAAATTACGCTTATTCGAGGTCGGGCGCGGCATCTGTCACCAAGTCTTGAGCGAGGAAGGCTTGGTCGCGCCGGGTGAAGTCGTGTTCGGCGCAGACAGTCACAGCACCCATTTCGGCTGGTTGGGCGCGTTTGGGATGGGCGTCGGGCGGACGGAAGTCGCCGCGCTGTGGGCGACGGGTTCGCTCTGGCTGCGCGTGCCGGAGTCGATGCGCGTCACCCTCACCGGCAAGATTCCGGCGGGCGTCACGGCGAAAGATATCGCCTTAGCCTTATTGGGAAGGCTCACCGTCGAAGGCGGGGGGTATCGCGCCGTCGAATTCGCGGGCGACGCGCTCTCGCAAATCCCGCTGGATGACCGCCCGGTACTCCCCAATATGATGAGCGAATTCGGCGCGATGAGCGCTTATATGCCGCCGGATGAGGTCGTACTGGATTATATTCGCGCCCGTACCTCGCGTGATTTCACCCCGATTTACCCTGATGCGGACGCGCACTATACCGACGACGTGACGATTGATGTCAGCACACTAGAGCCGTTGGTCGCGCTGCCGCATCTGCCAGATAACATCGCGCCGCTGTCACAAGTCGCTGGGACGGTGATTCAACAAGCCTTCATCGGGACATGCACGGGCGGCAGATATTCTGACCTCAAGGCGGCGGCGGACGTGGTGCGCGGTAAAACCTTGCGCGCCCGCTTAATCGTCATCCCCGCCAGCGCTCAAGTCTTGAAGCAAGCGCTCGAATCGGGTGTCTTGGCGGATTTAATCAACGCGGGCGCGGCCATCTCTACGCCGGGGTGTGGCCCGTGCATGGGCAATCACATGGGCGTCCCAGCGTCAGGCGAGGTCACGGTCAGCACTGGCAGCCGCAACTTCAAGGGGCGGATGGGGACTCCCGATGCGCCAGTGTATCTGGCGAACGCCGCCGTGGTCGCCGCCAGCGCCGTGGCGGGATATTTGACACAGCCGGAACCGCACCCCTAAATCCCGAACCGGATTCAGATAAAAACGTAGGGACGCCCTTCTGGGCGTCCGCCACGATATTTCCAAAACGGACGGCAAGAATGCCGTCCCTACAGTGCTAAACGGGGTGAGGTTCATCCCCACCAAAGGACATCTTCTCATGACAACAACCACGCAACACCGCGTTTGGCGCTACGGTGACAACATCAATACCGATGTGATTTTCCCCGGCAAATACACCTATACCTTGCGGAATCAGGACGAGATTCGCTCAAAGGCGCTGGAAGATTTAGACCCGACTTTTGCCTCAACCGTGCAGACGGGAGATGTGATTGTCGCGGGGCGCAATTGGGGGTGCGGCTCATCGCGTGAGCAGGCCGTCACCTCAATTAAACTGTGCGGAGTCCCAGCCATCATCGCCGGGTCATTCGGCGGCCTCTATTTCCGCAATTGCATCAATCAAGGGATTCATCCCATCGTCATCCCCCGCTTGGCTGACCTGTTGCAGACTGGCGAGGTTATCGAAATCGACAACGCGGCGAACGTCGTCCGCGCCGCCGGTCAGACATGGCCGATTCCGCCGCTACCGGACAGCGTGCGCGCCATCCTCGACTCCGGCGGCCTGTTGACCATGTTGCAACGGCGGTTTGCAGGCGCATAAATCCCACACCCTCGTAGGGACAGCATCCATGCTGTCCGTTTTGGTTGTCCCGAACGGACACGATGATCGTCTATCCCTACGCTTACCCCGCCTTCGCCGTCACCACCCACGGCAAGGTCAATGAGTCGCGGTCATGCTTACCAGCTAATATGGTTTGAGTGAATCACGTACAATTTAAGACGATAAAAGCATCGTTGCTTCTGAGTCCTTTACTATCGACAAGTGTTAATTTTAGTGTCGTAGAAAAAGCTCCACCCTGACAATTCCATGCGCCAGAACGATAGGTCGAGCCACTTTTTTGAGATGACGCTGATACATTTATACTAACGCTAGGTGCGCCTAATTGCCCCGGACCATCCGTTTTTTCAAACAATAGAGTTACCACATCGCCATCAATATCCTTCCAATCGATAACGGGATATAAGCGCCAATAGCCAGCAGAGTTGTCAGCATCAACTCGAGACCCCAAAATTTGTGGCGCATTCCCTGAGCTAGAAGTATTTTGACTACTACTTGTTGTGTTTTGTGCCGATGTTTGTACGATTTCGGGCTGTATGGCGCTAATCAGAGTAGAAGCAACCCATCCTGTTTCACCCTCAACTTCTCCCTCCCACCATGTATAACCACCAGCAGTTCTAGACCCGCCAACTATCATGATTTCTTGTCTATAGGACAATATCTCAACAATTTGTGCGGAGGTTGAGGCAGATAATCTGAGACGAGCATTTGAGCCAGAAACGTATGCTTTACAGCCAATTTGTATCGAGTTTGATGGGCAATTTGCTACTGTTGCTGTAAGTTGAAATGTCTCAGGAGTTGGTGTAATTACGTTTGTCGGAGTCGAATTATTTATACCTATTAAAGTAGGAGTAATATCTCTAGTACTCATCCCATTAGAAGAAAAATAGGAACGTGCACAACGAAACCCACCATCTACCGCAGTCAGAGTCGCCATATTAAAACCTCTATAGGATGATCTGAATGTGTGATTTTGACCCCTATTTTTCTCTCTAGTTCCACCACGAAGTATAGAATAATAATCATCTTCGGAACTGATATCGTCAGGCATATCGTTTTTTGCCTCATACGGATAGGGAATATATTGACTGTGTGTCCATTCCCATACATTACCATTCATATCATAAGCACCCACCCAAGATACATTGATAGGTATACTACCGACAGGTAAAGTACCAGTTGAAATGGCATTATAAGCTAAATTATTTCTGTTATATTCATCACCCCAAACATATGTCAAATTATCAGGGCCTCGAGCGCTATATTCCCATTCAGATTCAGTGGGTAGGTAAGACCCTATTTGATGACAATAATTGTTGGCTTCAAACCAAGAAATCTGATCTACAGGATTATTATCTCCTATAAATCGATTCGGATAAGATTTTTGCCCAGAATTATTGTCGAATTGTTTTTGTGTCACTTCAAACTTATCGATCCAGAATGGTTCGTCAAAACAAATTTGATGAACTGGTGTCTCATCTGAGTCGCCAATAACACTCCCCATATCAAAGCATCCTGATGGTACAAGAACCATCTGTACGCCATCAAATTCATGTTCTATTGGCATCCAATCCGCATTACGAGTCACACGAATGGCAGCAATTGCTTGTGAAGTCGCAGTTAAGTTAACGGTGGGTGTAAAAGTCGCAGTAGGTGTAAATGTATTTGTTGGACTTAATGTTAATGTATTAGTCAGCGTTGGAGTAAATGTAAGTGTATTTCTCGGGGTTACAGTCCATAGAGTCGCAGTCGCAGTTAAATCCTCATAATATAGCGCCGTACTCTCAGAACGAACCGTCGCCTCATAATCTTCTGTTGGAGTCGCGGTGTCAGATGGTGTTAAGGTTACTGTCGGCGTCGGCGTCCATGCGGTAGCCGTTTGAGTCGCGCCAGAATCACGGGTCGCAATTGCTGCCTCCCGCGCAGATAGCGTCGGAGTCGGGGTATGAGTCGTCGTCGCGCTGGCAGTATGGCTCGGCGTGACGGTTGGAGTGCGGGTAACTGTAGGTGTATCGGTTGGCGGGATAGCGGTATTCGTTGGTGTATTAGTGACCGTTGCTGTCGGGGTCTCACTAGGCGGAATCGCGGTATCCGTGGGTGACGACGTTTCAGACGGCGTACTGGTTGGGGTTGCGCTGGGTGGAGACGGTGTTTCTGTGTGCGACTCGGTATCCGTCGACGTCGGGAGGGGCGTATTGCTCTCGGATAACAGCACCGATGGCGCTGTCTCGGTTGCATCAGGAATCATCGCAATCCCTAGCGCCGTCAAGGTCATCTCTACCGCAGATGAATTGCCACGCCCGCCGAAGGCAATAATCGCCAGCAGAATCATGATAACCAATCCAGCGACTCCGCCCGCGATTAGCCCGCGCCGATTGTTATTTTGTGGGGCAGATACTGGGATGGCGGCGCTGGCTGGGGTATAGGGGGTGTGCGGCGTATACGGG
>DAOTTP010000173.1:0-9828 GCA_034437835.1 Anaerolineae bacterium
TATTGGAGATTTTGGCTGATTTGCGATATGGTTGTCATGGGAAAAGAGCCTCTTTTTTGTTTTGGCGAACAAAAGTTTACCTCTTTCCCTTTTTATTTCCTTAACTTGGTGCATATGGGGCGGCCCGCCGGCTCGCCCAATTTATTAGACCGTATATTTCCGGCGAAGGGCGCAGCACGCTGCCGCCCCTACGAAAAGATTGCGGGATTGTAGGGACGGCATTCTTGCCGTCCGTGTGGCGATCTAAAAACGGACGCCAAAAATGGCGTCCCTACTCAGGACTCATCACTAACCCATTACGCGATGACATACCCCTTACGTGCCACAACCTTCTCGATATATGGCGCGATGATGGGCGTTTCGCAACCCGTCTGACCGTGATCGACAATCACCTCGCCGATAGCGGCGGCGATATGCTTGACTCGCTCATGCAGGGCGGCGCTACGGCAGCCAATGTTAATCAGCGCACCATTCATCGCATAACGAGTACGGTTTGGGCGCTGGTGAATCCCCGATTCGATTTGCGCCAGATATGGCTCAAAATACGAGTCCGGTAAGGTTTTGTCATCCCATGCCAGATGGCTCATCAAGCCCCATCCGGCGGTACTCAGCCACTCCTCTGGCGACTGCGACCACACTTCGGCCTTGTCGCGCATATACGCCGTGCGAGACACATAAACATTTAGGGCGTCTACGATGCCGTAATTGTGGCAATCGGCAATCCAAACATCCAACAGGGCGGAGTCGGCTTGCTTGGGGTCGGCGATCATCAGGGCGAGGACTCGCGCATCGTGATTGCCGCTGTCCCAGAGTTGGACGGCCAGTGCATGGTCTAGCTTAATCTTCTTGGCGAACACTTTGAAGTTGGCGTAGCTGACCCCAAACATCGGCGGTTTAGCGCCGTGGCGGGCATAAACTTTGCGCACCTGTTCCGTGCCGACGGCTTCTAAATCGGCCATAACTTCAGCAAAAGTGGGCATGATGGTCTCCCAAAGCATTGTTAGAACGGATATACATAGTATATGGGTTTTTTATCGAATCACGCGCCCATTTTTCGGGGTAGAATGATGGGACGTAGAGTCGTGGTGTGCGATCTTCATGGATAGAAAATTTGAGGGCTTTTGATGCCAAGCGATTTCTCAAAAGCGGACTGGGGCGATGTGTTGGGCGAGATGCGCGCCGTCCTGATTCACCTCGCCAAGCAGCGCAAGACCATCAGTTATTCGGCGCTGTGCGGGCTGATTACCACGGCGCATATCCATCACCGTGCGCCCTATTTCCACCGACTGCTAGACGACCTCAGTCACGAGGACGAGGCGCAGGGCGTCCCCAGCCTCGCCGCGCTGGTGGTGCGAAAGGACAGCGGCATCCCCGGACAGGGCTATTTTGCGATTTTCGCCGCAGAAGGCGGTAGCCCAGATGACCTCGAAGCCTATTGGCGCTCACAATTCGAGGCGGTCTGTGATTATTGGGCGGACGGCGTATAATGCGGGGCGATTTGACCCCGAAATCATTAAGGTAAACCCCATGACCTCAACACGCACGCCCCGCGCCCTCGCGCTGGTCGGGATGCCGGGTGCAGGCAAAAGCACTGTCGCGCTGGCCTTAGAACAACGCGGCTTTTTTCAACTCCGATTCGGCGGCATCGTCACGGATGAAGTCACGTCACGCGGGCTGCCCATCAACGCGGAAAATGAGCGCATCGTGCGTGAGGAATTCCGCGCCGTAGATGGCATGGCCGCCATCGCCAAACGCGCCCTACCTGACCTGAAAACCGCCCTCGCCAGCCGTGATTGCATCGTGCTAGACGGCCTGTATTCGTGGAGCGAGTATAAACTCCTGCAAACCGACCTCGGCGCAGAGTTGATTGTGGTCGCCATCAGCTGCCGACGCGCCGTGCGCTATGCGCGTCTGGCCGCCCGCCCCATCCGTCCGCTGACCCGCCAAGAGGCCGAACAGCGCGATTGGGCGGAAATCGAAAACCTCGAAAAAGGCGGCCCGATTGCGATTGCCGACTATACCCTGACCAACGACGGCTCAGAATCCGACCTGTTGGCGCAATTTGACGCGCTCATCACACATCTGGACTTCACGCCATGAGCGCCTATCCGGTCTATCAGAAAGTCTATGCCTTCATCACCCGTGGGACGAAACTGCTGACCTTCATTGAGGTCGGCACCGAGTTTGAACAAGTCCCCGGCGGCACGCTCGAGCCCGATGAGGAGCCGCGTGTCGGCGTCGTCCGCGAGGCTGAAGAAGAAACCGGCCTGAGCGGATTTGAAATCGTCAGCTTTTTGGGGCGCAACGAACAAACCTTACACGACTGGGGCATGTTGGATATGCCGGATTGCACGTATGTCCGCTGGTTTTATCATCTGCGCTATGACCACCCGACGCCGGAGACGTGGACTCATTGGGAGATGTTCGCCAGCGACAACAGCGGCCCGCACGAATTCGCCTTCCATTGGACGGATTTGCGCCAGCATCGCCCCAAGATGTTCGCCCACCGCAGCGCCCATCATTTCTGGGAAGCGGTAGAGGAAGTGGCGCGGCGCGTGGGATAGACAGGTTTTATTTATCACGCGGGCGGAAGCCCAATGGGATATCGTCTGGGAGGGATTCCATCGCAGATGGTAAATTATCCGGCTCAGAGCGCGGGGCGCGGCCAGACAATTCATCGCGGGTGTTCAATTTACGCAGGTCGGGCGCGTATAGCACCGGCTTGACGTTACGGGGGTTCATCGCCGCCCGCGCCACCGCCCGCGCCAGAATATCCACCGGCAACGGCGCGGCGCGATTCAGGCCGAGTAAACCGAACGGCGGGATGTGCCGTAAGAACGAGATGAGCCGCCAAAAGGCAGACCGCCGCGCCCCGCGTGAGTAGGTCACGGGCGCACGCACAACCACCGCGCTCACCCCAACCCGTATCAGATATTCTTCCGCCTCGCGCTTGGCGGCCACATATTGACTGTTCAGCCACGGCGCATTGGCCGTACTCATCAGCACCATGAACGGCACGCCGTCGCTGCTGCACATATTAATCACGTTACGCGCTGAGACTGAATTCAGGCGCTGGTGGGTGAATCCGTGTTTGGGGTCTGCCGTCAGGCTACCGACGGTATGGACGATGCAGGCATGTCCGCGCGCCCGCCCGCGCAAGCTGGCCGGATCCCACACATCGGCGGTGAACCAGCGGACGCGCTCGGCCAGCCCGCCCAGTTTATCCTCTGCGCCGGGGCGCACCAAGAGCGTGACATCCGCCCCTTCCGCCACCAGCGCGGCGGCGATGTGGTCGCCCAGAAATGTCCCCCCACCCGTGACCAGCACGCGGCGTCGGCTTGCAGCAGTCGTCATCTGCACCCCTGATTTTTGTTTTCCATCATCCCCTGATTCTAACGGCGGCGGGCAAAATTCGGTAGGGGCATGGCGTACTAAGATAACAGGCGTCTAACAATGTTATAACCCGAAAAGGTATCGCCTAATGCACGGGGGTGATAGAATGTCTGTTAGGAGTGATACGTATTTATGGAAGTCGGCACACGCCTCAGAGCTTATGAGATTCGTGACCAACTCGGCGCAGGCGGGTTCGGTGAGGTTTACCGTGCCTACCAGCCGGTGATTGGGCGCGAGGTCGCCATCAAAATTATTTTGCCAGAATTCGCCAACCAATCGGACTTTGTGCGCCGATTCGAGGGCGAGGCGCAATTGGTCGCACGCCTAGAACATCCGCACATCGTCCCTTTATATGATTATTGGCGCGACCCAGACGGCGCGTATCTGGTCATGCGCTATATCCGAGGCGGCAGCCTGACCCGCGCCCTCAAAAAAGAAGGCGCGTGGCCGTTGGAACGCGCCGCCGACTTGCTCGATCAAATCGCCTCGGCATTGGCACTGGCGCACCGCGTCGGCGTCGTCCACCGCGACATCAAGCCCGACAATATCCTCTTGGATGAGGACGGCAACGCCTATCTGACCGATTTCGGAATCGCCAAGCGCGTGCAAGCCGAGAGCAATGAGGACGAGATGACCAGCGGCACGCTGGCCTATATCGCGCCCGAACAACTCTCTGGGAAACCGGCACAGGCCGCCTCTGACCAATACGCCCTCGCGCTGGTCATGGCCGAAATCATCATCGGAAAGCATGTTTACGGCGATGCCAGCATCAGCGAACTGGTCTTAAAACACCTGTACGAGCCGATACCAGACTTACGCGCCCTACGTGTGACGCTGCCGGATACGCTCAACGATGTATTATTCAAGGCGACGGCCAAATCACCGGAAACCCGTTACCACGATGTCTCGGCGTTCGCGGATGCTTTTCGCCGCGCTGCATTGGGCAAAGACGCGACCCAAGAATTTGCCGCGATTAACCTAGACTTAGACCGCGTGGTGAACCCCTATAAAGGGTTGCGCCCGTTCCAACAGGCCGATACCAGTGATTTCTATGGCCGCGAATCGCTGACCAACCGACTCTTAGCGCGGATGGAAGAAAATTTGCCGGGGCGGAATTTTCTGGCGGTGGTCGGCGCAAGCGGGTCTGGCAAATCCAGCGCGGTCAAAGCCGGACTCATCCCGACCATCCGAGGCGGCGCACTGACCGGCTCTGAGGGCTGGTTCATCGCAGAGATGACCCCCGGCGTGAACCCGCTGCGCGAGTTGGAATCGACCCTGTTTGGGATTTCGCAGCACCCCGTCAATGGGCTGGGTGAGATACTCCGCAGCGGGCGCGATGGCCTATTAAAAGCCGCCCAAGCCGTGCTGCCGGACAGCGATTTACTGCTGGTGATTGACCAGTTTGAAGAATGTTTCACGCTCGCGCCTGAGGCCGATTGCGCCAAACTGTTGACGTTGATTACCGAGGCCACCGAGCGAGAAGGGTCGCGGGTGCGGGTGATTGTCACCCTCCGCGCCGACTTCCTAGACCGCCCGCTGAGTATGCCTTTGTTCGGCGATTTGTTGCGCCGCCGCATTGAATTTGTCCTGCCGCTGACGCCTTCCGAACTTGAACGCGCCATCACGGGGCCGATTGAACGACTCGGATTACAAGCCGACCCCGCGCTGGTCGAGCGCATTAGCGCCGATGTCAGTGAAGAACCCGGCGCGTTGCCGCTGATGCAATATGCGCTGACCGAAATTTTTGAGCGCCGTAGCGGGCGGATGCTGTCGCTGTCGGCCTATGAGAAAATCGGCGGCGTGACCGGCGCACTCGCCCGCCGCGCCGATGAGGTCTATCAGGGGTTGGATGATGCGGGCAAGGCCGCCGCCCGCCAAATCATGCTCCGGCTGCTGACATTGGGCGAGGGAAAAGAAGATACCCGCCGCCGCGCCCCGCTGTCAGAATTAATCGCCATCGTGCCGGATACGTCTACCCGTCAAACCACGCTGGACGCCTTCACCCGCGCCCGCTTGCTGACCTTTGACCAAGACCAACTCACCCGTGAGCCGGTGGTCGAGGTCGCGCACGAGGCGCTCATCCGCGAATGGCATTTGCTCAGGTCATGGCTGGATGATTCCCGCGCTGATGTGCGGCAACAACGCCAATTGGCCGTCGCCGCCGCCGAATGGGGCGACTCGCGCCGTGACGATAGCTATTTGTTATCGGGGACGCGCCTCAGCCAATTTGAGGAATGGGCTGGCGTCACCGACCTGATGCTCACGCCGCTGGAGCGCGATTATCTCAGCGCGGGCATCGCAGACCGTCACCAACGCGAGGAGGCCGAAGCCGCCCGACTCGCCCGTGAGCAAGCGCTTGAAGATCGTTCGCGTAAGATTCTGGTCGTGTTGGCCGGGGTATTTGCCGTCGCTGCGATCCTCTCTGTCGGGCTATTCATGGTCGCGCTCCGCAACGGCCAGACCGCCGAAAAGAACGCGCAAACCGCCCAACTCAACCTCGAACGCGCCGAACAGAACGCGCTACGCGCCCAACAAAGCGCGTTACGCGCCGAACAAAATTATGAGCGTGCCGAGTCGCTCAGGCTTGCCAGCGCCGCCAACGTCTTGCTCTATGGGCAGGAATCGAACGCGGAAACCGGCGCGATGCTGGCGATTCGGTCTTTGGCCTCGCGATATTCCACCGAAGCCGACGCCGCCTTAGTCCAAGCTCGCAGCTTGATGTATGTTGACCGCGTTTTCGACATCGGGACGCCGGTGCGCTCCGTCGCGGTCAGCACCGATCAGACCCGAATCGCGGCGGGTGGGGATGATGGGTCGGTTTATGTCTATGATGTGGCGACGGGGCGCAGGCTGTGGGGGTATCACGCCCGTGGCGCAATCATCGCCCTGACCTTCAGCCCAGATTCGCGGACGTTGGTCGTCAGCCGCGAGGATGGCGGCGTATTGCTGTTCAACATCAATGGCAGGCTGCGGAATGCCTTGCCCATCAGCCCAAGCCCAGTGCATAGCATCTTATTCGTCAACGGCACGGAAAATCTTCTAACCGCCACCGCCGACGGCTTACTGATTACGTGGGATATTTACACCGGCAAGCCGATTAAAACCGTGCAGGCTGCAATCCAAGACACCGCCTATGACCTTGAAATCCTCCCGAACGGAACGCAAGCCGTGGTTGCGGGCTATTTCCAAGCGCCCATCATCGACCTCGATACCGGCGAGGTCGTGCGCGTGTTCGACTCGCTCAATAACGGCATCACGGGCGTGGCGGCGATGGGGAATCTGTTGCTGACCGCCAGTCAGACCGGCATCGCTAAGGTCTGGGACACCGAGACCGGCGAAGAACTGCTCACCCTCAGCAACCACACCAGCAGCGTGTATGACGGGGCGTTCTGGCCGGACGGCTCGGGACTCATCACCATCAGCGCGGACGGCACGGCACGCCTGTGGGATTTGACCACCGGCGCGGAGACCCGTCGCCTGACCGGGCATACGGGCGAAATCCGCGATTTAGTCCTCATCCCCAATACGCGCCAAGTCCTGACCGCCTCGACGGACGGCACAATCCGCCTGTGGAATGCCGACCTCGCCCGCGCTCATGATACGCTCAACGCGCATGACGGGACGACGGAAGCGGCGTGGGTCAGCGAGACCAACCTCTTGACCATCGGCTACCCCGATACCGTCATCAAATTATGGGACACCCGCGCCGAGCGCCTGCTGCAAACCTATGAGGGCGTGGGGGTGCATCACGCGATTGCACTCTCGCCGGATAGGGCATGGTTCGCCGTCGGGTCTCGGATTTATGATGTCGCCAGCGGTCAACTCCTGCGCGAGTTCCTGTCCGATTTTTGGATTAACGATGCCGCGTTCAGCCCAGATGGGCGACTGCTGGCCGTGGGTGGGATGAAAAGCGGATTCGACCAAGACCGCGTGTATACCGGCGTCGCGGTGGTCTGGGACATCGCTACGGGCGAGCGCGTGCTGTATAACGACCAACACACCGACGAAATGCAGACCGTGACCTTCACCCCCGATTCGACGGGACTGCTGACCGCCAGCCTCGATGCTACCGCCAAATTATGGCAAATCTCAGACGGCGAACTGCTGCTAACGTTTACCCATGATGATGAAATCGCCTATGCCGAGTTCAGCGCCGATGGAGAATTCTTGCTCACCTCTGGGTCGCGCATCGACGCCACGCTCTGGAACGCCAAGACCGGCCTGCGACTCCGCACATTTGGGGCGGAAAATGTCGCCGCACGCGGGGCAGCCCTCAGCCCAGATGGTAGCATCATCGCCACCGCCGATTTAGACGGCTCACTGCGTTTATGGGATGCCGAGACCGGCAAACTCCAGCGGCGCGTGGTCGGGTTTAAGGCCACGCTCTCGCTACCAGCCTTCTCACCCGATGGGCGACTCATCGCCGTCACCGCCGAAAACGGCGCGGTTTTCCTTGTGCGGACGAATATCAACGACCTGTTGAACGAGACGTGCGCCTTGCTCCCCGTCGATTTGAACTTGACCGCCCGTGAGCGCTATCGCGTGGCGGATTTGTCGGCCACTTGTCCGCAATTCGCTAGGGACGGGCAGAAAGTCTTTACCCTGCCAGCGACAGAGACGCCCCCAACGTTGACCATTCCAGTTGCTAACGTGATTTTGCCCGTACCGACCCCGCCGTCCATCCCCGACCAGCCGCTGACGCTGGGGACGGAACATCGCGGGACGTTGACGCCGGGGACGACTCAGATATGGGTGTATCTGGGGCAAGCGGGGCAGGTCATGACCCTCCGCGCCAGCGCCGATGTCCGTGCCTATGAGGTGGAGGATTATTTTGCCGGATTGGACACATTGCTGGTGATTTTCGCCCCCGATGGTCACGTCGTCGCGCAGAACGATGACGCCGACGACGGCAGCGGTGACGCCGAATTGACCTTCACGTTGCCGATGGCGGGCGTCTACCGAGTCGAAGTCCGCAGCGCGGGGCTTGCTACTGGCGGCGCGTACACCTTAAGCGCATCGCTCACGGAATAATCGTATGCCCTCTGACGAAGCAGAAATGTACAACGGCCTCGCCTCGTACCTGTGGGCGGCCTATGAAGAACGCGGCAAAGATTATCAGTATTTCAAGCGCGTGGTGCAAGAAAACCCCGGCCTCGCCTTAGATGTCGGTTGCGGCACGGGCAGACTCTTACGCGGGATACGCCGCATGGGATACGAGATCGAAGGCGTGGACATCGCCGCCGATCAATTGGCGCACTGTCGGCGCATGGCGGAATCGGAAGGCGTATCGGTCACGCTCTACCATCAGCCGATGCAAGAACTTGACCTGCCCAAACGCTACAACGCCATCATCATCCCGTGTAGCAGCTTGATTTGTGTGATGGACAGGCGTCAGGCGCTGGAAACCTTGCGCCGGATGAAAGCCCACCTCGCGCCGGACGGCGTGCTGGTATTTAACCTGTATCTGAATGAGGAAACCCCGCCGGGCGACCATTATCCGACCGATTGGGTGAGTTGGTCGAAAATCACGCTGCCAGACGGCAAAACGCTGTTTGTAGATCGGCGCGTGATGCAGCATGACCCGATTGAGCAAGCCGTCCGCGATGAGTGCCGCTATCGTGTGGTGGACGGTACTTCGCGAGACTTGCCGGTTTTACAGGAAGAAATCCGCGCCGGAGGCTATCGTTGGTACACGCGCAACGAGGCGCTCTGGATGATTGAATTGGCCGGCCTGACGGTCGATAAAATCACCGGGGATTACACCGACGAGCCGCTGACTCCGCGTCACCGCGCCCTGATGATGTTTCACACGCGCTAAATCCGATTCGGAATTTCCTGAATTCTCGGTATACTATGCTTATATCGTCAACTGCTGGGGAATCATCCGATGGCCGATGTCTTTTATGATGCGTTTATCTCGTATTCGACCAAAGACGCTGAGTTCGTCACTCAATTGCGCCTCGCTTTAGAGTTGAATGGGCGGCGCGTATGGCAAGATATTAAAGAACTTGAACTGACCGAGGCGTGGTGGAAACAGATTAAATACGGCATTTTTGCGTCGGATAATTTTTTATTCGTCGCCAGCCCACGCTCATTGGCGTCCCCGATTTGCCACCTCGAATTGGAATACGCCCGCGAATTGAACAAGCGCATCATCGTCATCAATTATGAAAACGCCGATAAAGAGGTCAGCACGCGGGCGATGGTTGAGCGCATTCTCGCTCAAAATTATCTCAAGACCATCACAGCGGGTCGCGATATGTTCGGCTTGGCGGATGTCAATTGGCGGGCGATGGAAGAAGAACAGAGCATCGCTATTCGTCAAGCGCCTGAACTGCTTGAAAAAGTGCCTAAGCTGGTGCAAGCGTTCGATAAAGACTTACTGTATATCCGGCAGGGCAATATTTTGTTAGGACGCGCCCAAGAATGGCGTGA
>DAOTTP010000174.1:0-21358 GCA_034437835.1 Anaerolineae bacterium
TTACGAATACATAGCTCAAGCCAAGTTTTGCACCATGCAATATAAACGTCCTCATTTTCCCAATGGTCATGAAATTCACTAAACTGTTTGCCGATGTTGTAAGGAGGGTCGGCAAAAATCAAGTTGACAGATGAGTCTTCAACAGCATTATCAAGCACAGATAAAGTGTCTCCATGAATGATGGTATGCCCATCTTTTGAATATTCAATCATGATCATGACTCCTTTTCTTTGTGTACCCCCTCATTATACTCAAAAATTTCGCCACTTGAGGTCTGACCGAAATTCACACACAATAACAGGCGCGGAAAATGACGACGCGGGGGATCTGCCTGCGTCGTTTTACGTCATAACCAAGGAGACGACCATGACCGCATTGACTGTAAGAACTCGTTTTGCCCCCAGTCCGACAGGTTCGCTGCACATCGGCGGGCTGAGGACTGCCCTATGGAGTTGGCTATTTGCCCGACACCACGGGGGGAAATTCATCCTCCGTATCGAGGATACCGACCAAAAACGCTTTGACCCCAACGCGCTCAAGACCCTCATAGAGGCGTTGCGCTGGATTGGAATCGACTGGGACGAGGGCCCCGAAGTTGGCGGCGATTACGGCCCGTATGTCCAGAGCGAACGGCTCGAACACTATCAGAAGTCGGCGCAATGGTTGATTGATAACGACCACGCCTATCACTGCTATTGCTCATCGGAGCGCTTGGCGCAGGTGACTAAGGAAAAGCAGGCCGCCAGCTTGCCGCCCGGCTATGACCGCCGCTGTCGCCACGCCTCTCCAGATGAAATCACACACCTAGCGGAAGAATGTGCTGCCGATGGTCGCAAGCCCGTCGTGCGCCTCAAGATGCCGCTGGATGGCGAAACCACTTTCACGGATATGATTCGCGGCGATGTCACGTTCGAGAACAAAGACGTTCAAGACGCCGTACTGCTCAAGGCCGACGGATTCCCGACCTATCATCTCGCCGTGATTGTGGACGATCATCTGATGGAAATTACCCATGTCACGCGGGCGATTGAGTGGCTGCCGTCTGCGCCGCTGCATGTGACATTATGGCGTGCTTTCGGTTGGGACATGCCGCAGTACGCGCACGTCCCGGTCATGCTCAACCCCAACGGCAAGGGTAAAATCAGCAAGCGTAATCCACCGCGTGACGCCAAAGGCAATATCATCCCCGTCATGGTGCATGATTACATCAACGGCGGTTTTCTGCCGGAAGCCCTCGCCAATTTCTTGATTGGGGTAGGGTGGTCGTTTGGCGACGAGCGCGAGGTGTTCAGCGTGGCAGAGGCGATTGAGCGATTCGCCGATTTCACGCACATCAGCCCGTCCAACAGCGCCTTGCCCGTCGAGAAATTGGAATGGATGAACGGCATCTATATCCGTGAGCAAATCACGCTAGATGACCTCGCATCACGGTTGAAAGCCCCGCTAGAGGCGGCTGGCCTGACGGTGGATGAGGCGCGGCTACGCCAAGTCACGCCGATTGTCCAGACGCGCATCCGCACCTTGAATGATGTGGTCGCGATGGCCGGATTCTTCTTCCACCCAGAATTTAAGCCCCCGACGCCGGAACAGGTCATCCAGAAGAAAATGGACGCCGCCAGCACCAAGCGGACGCTAGAAGCCTCTCTAGCGGTGGTCGAAAAGGCCGATCCGTTCACTCTGGAAGGGCTGCACGCCGCCTTTAGCGACCTCGGCACGGAATTGGCGTTGAGCAATTCGCAGATGTTCGGCGTGTTGCGCGTGGCCGTCACCGGTCAGACCATCAGCACCCCGACCTTTGAGACGATGGAAATTTTAGGGCGTTCAGAGACGCTTGCCCGTCTGCGGACGGTGATTGCGCTGTTGTGACGCTCCCCACGCCTTCCCTCAAGAAATGAGGGAAGGCGTGTTTTCTTTGTTAAACGTCATGTTACAGCAGTCGGATAGTTCCGAAGCAAGTCAATCAGGATAGAGGTGTCTACCATACTCCATCAGTCGAACTTTTCCCGACGTTTACGGCGTTGGGCGGTTAACCATGCCACACTGTCTGTGATACTCTTGTCTTCCCATCCCCCGGTCAGCCCCTGCTCAACAATTTCTCGCCCAGTGAGAGGGGATTTGCCCAGTTCTGCTAAAAGCTGGGCGATTTTTGAATCAAGATGATTTTGCGCTTTCGCCAATATCATCTCCACGACCTCTAATGTCGTCCCTCTGATAACGGGGCGTCCGTTTCGCACAGATGGATTACTGGTAATGAGGTCTATGCTGAGAATTTCAGTCATATCTGCGTCGGTCATAGCCTAAAGTCTCCCGCACCAATGAACTCACGACCTCGTCGACCCGAACGTTTTTTTGATAGGCCAGTAGGGTAAGTTAGTTACGCCTTATTATACCCCAGATTGCACACCTGTAATATCGGATTTCGCAAAATCTAGCGCAGATACACCCTTTCCCAGATATACTATTGGGAAAGGGTGTTTTTTTTGAAACACACGCATATTTCTTGGGGGGAATTACCGATGAGACGCTTTTTGATAGGCTTTGCTGTTGTGGGTATTATGCTGATAGTCATTTCACGGTTGGCGACGCCCACGCCATCCCCGACTCCAACGGCGACGACGACGACGCGCCCGCCGACTCGCACGCCCCGCGTCCCGACCATCACGCCGGAGCCGGTGGTGACAGAAGTCCGCGCCGGGATTTTTTTCACCGCCGTGACCGTGACACAGCCCGACATCCCCACCGATAACCCAGTTGTGCTGCCCGCCATCGCGGACGATGCCACGCAGATCTATACCTATGACGGCAACTCCATCAGCTTCAATGCTTCCATGGGGAGCGATGCGGACATCAGTTTCCCACTGCGCGTAGAGGTCATCGACCAAACCAGCGGCGCGGTGCTTGCCAGCGCTGATGTCCCCGCCTCCAATACGTCTCAAAACTCCGCGAGTATGACATGGGACACGCTTGGCGCTGCATGGTCAGCCGACGGCACACCAGTCGGAGAGCGCACCATTGTGGTGAACCTCTTGGATGAGGCCAGCGAAGTGCTGAACAGCATAACTTATCGCTTGACCGTGCGCCCACGCCCTGTTGTCTTAATCCACGGTTGGAATTCTGACTCTGGGATGTGGTCGAATTACACCGGCTATCTGACCAGCTTATCCGAGGGCTGGGTTGGCTTGCCCGCCAATAATCTGTCTACTGGCGCGGTGGGGCATCCGTTCCATGACGCCAAGTGGAACGCCGACAAGTTGAACGAATTCATCACCGACCAACGCGAAGACCTTGACGCGCAGCACATTGATTTGGTCGGACATTCGATGGGCGGCCTGATTGGGCGTGCCTATCTGCAACAGTATGGCCTACAAGATGAGGACGGCCAGCCCATTGTATTGCGGCTGCTGACGCTAGGGACGCCGAATCAGGGTAGCCCGTGCGGGAACGTCGGCGCGGTCTTGAGCGTGTTCTCAAGCAAATTAGACGGCGCGTGGCACTTCACACCAGCTTATATGCGAGATTTCAATGCTACGGTGACGGATACCCACGGCACGATGATTCACGCGCTGGCCGGAACCAACGTCTGGACGTGCGGCATTACGGGGGACGGGATTGTGCCAGTAGGTAGCGCCACGGCCTACGGGACAGAGAATCGAATCGCATCATTCACCGCGCACATCCCCGGCGTCGAAATCTGGGAACGGTTGTTTGACGCACGCGACTTTGAATACAGCCAGACCCAATTTGATGATTTCGTGTTGCCCACACTGCGTACTGTATGGGCATTGCCTGCGCCATTGATGGCCGTAGCGCAAGCTGCTGATACAGAATCAGATGCACCGCCGGTCACACAGCGCTATACGCTGACCGTGCCTGCGGGGAGTATTGCGGTGATGACGGTCAACGCATTTGATGGTGAAGACCTCGGCGTGATGGTCGCAGCCAGTGCGGGCATTACGGCGGAATTGCGTGCACCCGACGGGACGGTAATCGCCTCACTGGATGAGGAAGATATGGCGACGATGCTGATGGGCATTTTGCCGTATGAAGATGCTCCGGCGGGGACTTATACCGTCCATTTCGCCAATACAGGTACAGAAGTGGCGACGGTAGAGATGGCCGTGTTCGAGTCTGGGTTGAGTTATGTGTTGGAAATTGAGGTCGTGCCGCAAACTGATGGTAAGACATTGGTGAGCGCGGCCTTGCTTCAAAACGGCGTGCCAGTGACAGATGCTGTGTTGACCGCGCACCTCCAATTGACCGAGGGCGATGCGGCTGCATCGGCGCATCCTTTGACAGATGAGGATGTGGACACGTCGATTGAGGACGGGGTGTATGTTTCCATTATCGACCTACCGCCGGGCGTGTATGCGTTGGCGATTAAGGCGCAGACCTCGGATTACAGCGTAACCGAGTCGCATACGTTCACGGTGACTGCTCCGACTGGCGATTAGACTCCGGTTGGGATTGTGCGCCGCCGACCATGTTTCGCGGTAGAGTCGTTCTAATACGGATAAACGTAAAAGGGACGAAAAATCTCATGCGGAATATGACGGCGGCGCTTTTGATTTTGGTTTGTTTGACGGTGGGGGTAGCATGGGCGCAAGATGTCGGCGACCCCGGTATCGGCGATAGATTTTACCCGTGGCTGGGCAACAGCGGCTACGATGTCGAGCATTATTTGATTGATCTTGATGTGAGCGATGATTTGGGCGCGATTGACGGCTTTGTGGAGATTCAAGCCACCGCCACCCAAGACCTGAGTAGTTTTTACCTCGATTTCGTCGGTTTGACGGTGGACTCCATCGAGGTGGATGGGGTCACGGCGGACTATGAGCGCACGGACGCTGAGATGGAAGTCACCCCCGCCACGCCGATTGCACAGGACGGGGCGTTTACCGTCCGCATCGCGTATCACGGCGTCCCCGGTGAAGATGAGGCCGGACAGTCGCTGGGATTCAACAACGGTTGGGTAAAATATGATAGCGGTGTGTTGGTCGCCAGTGAGCCGGACGGTGCGCGGAGTTGGTTTCCGTGTAACGACCACCCGTTGGACAAGGCGACCTTCAGCTTCAAAATCAGCGTCCCTGCTGGCTATGAAGTGGCCGCTAATGGCGAATTTACGGCGGAATACCTCGAAAACGACTTGATGACCTACGAATGGGAGATGACCGACCCGATGACGACCTATCTGGCGACGGTTAACATCCAAGATTTCGAGGTTAGGACGGATACATCCGAGAGCGGTATCTTCATCCGCAATTACTTCCCAGCAGAATTGGCCGATGATGGCGAGAAAACCTTCGCCCGTCAAGGCGAGATGATCGACTTCTTTGAGACGGTGTTTGGGGATTACCCGTTTGATATGTACGGCGTGGTGGTCGCCAATACAGAGTTGAATTTTGCCCTCGAAACCCAGACCATGACGCTATTCGGCAGAGGTGTCATCGGCTCGAAATCATGGGGCAACTCGACCTCAGAGAGCGTCATCGCGCATGAGTTGGCGCATCAGTGGTTTGGGAACAGCGTATCGCTCATGACATGGCGCGATTTGTGGCTGAATGAGGGTTTTGCCACCTACGCTCAAATCCTCTGGGATGAACACAGCGGCGGCGCTGCGGCGGCCAAGCGCACGATACAATTTTATTACACATCGCTGAAGTTATCCGCGCCGCCATCTGATATGGCCGCCCCAGCAGACCCGCCGCGTTTGGCGCTGTTCAATCAGGTTGTTTATGTGCGCGGGGCGTTGACTCTGCACGCGCTCCGGTCACAGGTCGGGGATGAGGCCTTCTTCACCATCCTGCGCGAGTGGACGACTCGCTATGCCCACAGCAACGCTACGACCCAAAATCTGATTGATCTCGCGGTGGAAATCAGTGGAGATGAAGGCGTCCGCGAGCTAATGGACGCTTGGTTGTACCAAGATGCGCTGCCTGCCCTCCCCGCGTGGGAGTAGTTTTGAGGGGGAGCATAAGCGACCCGATTGCCCCCTTAACTGCCGAAGGGTGGCAGTTTTTTGGCGAAGTTGTTAGAGTTTGAATATACGAGTTGATGATGAGGCTATCATGACCGAACCAGTAACAGGGGAAAAGTTAAAGTCTGTCTTCATCTCGTATGCGCGACGGGGTGGCTCGGTAATGGCTGAAACACTTTGGAATCGCCTGACCGAGGTCGGTTTTTCTGTTTGGCGTGATATAGAAGAAATCGAGCTAGGGGAGGTTTGGTACCGGGAGATTCGGGAAGGCATCGAGAATTGCGCTACGCTGATCTTATGTCTGACGGCTGAGGCGATCAAGTCTGAAATCGTCCTCCAAGAGTGGACTTATGCCCGTAAACTGGGCAAGCGAATCATCTCTATCAAAGATGAAAATCTTAACGTCAGTGACATCCCACTTGTTTTTGCTAAGTTTAACTGGATTAACGACTTAGAACGGGACTGGGCTAGGTTTATCATCCAATTGGAAACGCCTTATATCCCGAAACCCTATCAGCGTGAGGAGTCGCTCTCTGATACTAATAAGCCTGAGCATGTGCCTCGCCCGGCGCTGATGAACGCCATCAAACAGCGTTTACTAGAGCGAAAATCACCTCCTAAAAGCAATGACAATCGCAAACCCCCAATGCTGATTGCTCTGATTGGCAGCGGAGGACAGGGCAAGACCACATTGGCTAAAGATGTTCTAGCGGATAAAACCGTTCGAATGATGTTTGATGCTGGCTATGCCTTGCGTGAGGTTGAATTTGGGACAGAATTTAACACCGATGATGTCAAAGACATATATGCTAAAAAGCAAAAGAAATTAGGCGATCTTATTTGTGCTTTGAGTGGGCATCCCCAATCGACGCTTATGGATATTGAGGGTTTGCGCCGTCAATTATATGAAATCATCAACAACGATTTTTGTCTTATCCTCTTGGATAATGTGTGGGATGCCGCGCACATCGAAGATTTCTTGGTAGATGGTGAACGGCATGTTTACCTCATCACCACCCGTAGCCATGAAGTCGCACAACAGTTAGGGATTCCGCCGCACCTGCGTATCTCCGTCGGCGATATGACCGAAACAGAAGCCGTCAAGGTTTTGAGTCATAATTTCAGTCTTCAAGAGGTTACGCCACTAACAGAAAATTTTCGTGCGCTGGCGCGACAGTTGAGCTGTCACCCGCTATTGCTTAAACTGGGGCGCGTTATGATTCAACAAACTATGTCCCACCGTGAACCCTCGTTAGAGGCGGCGTTGTTGATGACCGAAACCTTGTATCGTGAGCGCGGAATCACGGGTCTGGATAGAGAAAACGATATTCAGGTCAGTGTTGAGCTTAGTATTGACGCATTGGAGAAGGCATTACGTGAGAAATTTTTTAGTTTCGCCATCCTAAAAGAGAACACCGCCGTGCCGTTAGCGGTTTTTGCCTTGTATTGGGGCGGTGATGTACAGCAAGCAGTCGATATATGTATAGCATTGCACAATCGTTCCTTGCTCACCTATGAATTTGACATGATTAAATTTCATGATGTCTTATTTTCATACCTGAAAGTTCACGCGCCCGACCACAAGCTGTTGCATAAGCGATATTTAGACGCACTGAACCCTGAGCGTCGTCTGCCGTGGCACACCCTCTCGGCTGACGCTAAGGCTCGTAACTATGTTGAAGACCGATTGGTTTATCATCTCGAACAGGCGGGCGACATTGACGCCATTCATAGCCTGTTTGAGAGCGAGCAGTGGGCAAATAAACGCGACCTGTTTGGACTGTTCCGCGATTATCGCCACGCCAAGCGGTTGGCGACTGATGATGCGACGCGGATCCGTTATCTGTTCTTTGATGAGGCGATTCAGAAACAGTATCCCGATGTGCCGAGTGAGGTCGTCATCGAACTCATCCGCCGCAGGTTATTGGGCGATGAAGCGGCTGGGGTGCTAATTCAGTCGATTAAAGGCATGTCTGGCGATAACACCGCAAAACTAAAAACCTATGTTGAGGCCGTGCCAAACCTCCGTGAGGACGTGCGCCCAGAGGTGTTAGCGGATGCGCTGAAATTTTTGAAAAGCGAGTCGCTGCCCCCAGAAGTTGCCGCCAGCGCCATCCAAGACCTGATAGGGATGCTGCCGCCGAAAACAGACCTGACCGACTGGCTCACGGTGTATTGGAATACTTTGCTCAAGATAGACACTCGCGATGCTCGTAATCCATACATCAACCATGTGTTGAGTTTGGATTTGACCGAAACTCAGAAAAAATTTCTCTTGACGACAAGTTTAGAGCTTTTGAAAGGTGATGACTATGACCGCGTTTCTGATGATAATATAAAGGTTTGTATCGCTGTTCTGGAAACACTGTTAATTGATTATTCACCAACAACTCGCGATGCTGCTTGGCAACGAGTGATTGATATGTTGAGCAAAATGTCAACTTACTCATCGCGTGAGAACTTGTGGGTGCGACTTTTACCCTTGCTTCCTAGGCATCTTCAAGACGCTTGTGGAGAGATGGTTTGGGAAGTCCTACGAGATTTAATGCAATGGGAGCGGCACGAGTTTTTCGAAGATATTTTTGTCCCGTTGATAAAATATTTACCCGTACATCGGATTGATGAGGCATTGAAAAGAGCCAATAAAGAGAGTGACTTTTGGCGAGATTTGGCTCGGTCTCACCTACTGAGTCTTCAGAGGAATAAAGGTATTAGCCAATCTGAAGAAAAAATTGAAGAAATACAATTAGAGACAGAACATTATCAGGAATACTCCAGCCTTGCCCATTTTATCGGGCGCATCGAAGCACTCTTAATGGATGATGCCGCTAAACACTATGATCAATACCAATATCTTTGGAATAATTTTGTTCGCTATGTACATTCCACAACAAAGGATGACATAAACGAGTTTGATGTGTTTGCAGGGTATTTCCCGCCAGAAATTCTCATTCGTTTGTGGGATATAAGTTTTCTGCTTGTGCCTAATAAACACCTCTTAGGTCTCACCGGTTTAATCCCTTACGTTGATTTGGAACGGGCGCGAGAGTTGTTCTGGTTACGTATGGAAAACGACTTCAAAGGCGAATACTATCCCATGTATTTGTCTAAAATCTTAGCGCGTTTTGCGAAGAGATTAACCAGCACAGAAAAACTACAGCTATGGGATGATATCATGGGGAAATTTGGTGACACACAAGACTGGCAGCGGCAATTCCCCATTGTCGAGCTATACGGTCAACTTTCGGCTGAGCATCAGCAATTAAAAGCTGAACAAGTCCGCACATTTATAAACAATATTTCTGATGATAGCAGTCGGGTGCGATTGATTTGCGAATATATCAAAGAAAACGCCATCGAAAATAACAAGATTCTTTGGTGGATAGCACTGGAGAATAGTCTTAAACAAAAAAATTCATCTATGGGCGGGGTGATAGGGTTATTGCCGTTTTTCTATTCAATGTTTGATGAGACTGAGTTGAATAAGCTGAAAGCTATTGATTGGGACTCTGAGGCGTGGAAACGAGACAGGTTATTTGATGGTTTGGTTAACTCTATAGACGATTTCTATTCGGGATTGGGGTTGTTTATCCTCAATGCCCCACAAGATTTTGTTGAGAGGATAATTCCGATCTATATAAGTTATGGTCATTGTCCCGCTTTAATAGCTCTAGCTGCGGCAACACGTCTCTCAGATGAAAAGAGGGAGAGATATATTCGCGGTTCGGTTGAGAAATATCGGGAGGATGGTCAGCACATGGAAGAACTCTATCGCTTGCCAATCTTCCTTAAGAGTTTTTCTAAAAAGGATGTTTTAGGCTTATGGTCAGAAATCTGCGAACTTTATAAATCAGCAGAGGAAAAGTTCAAGTATCAAAAGTTCCTTGAATATTTTACACAGATTTTCCCTAGTCCCAAATTGCTTGAGATTGGACGAATGGCACTAAGGAATGAGGCACCGACTGAGAAACCAGATTTATTGCTTCAAAGTATTGTTAAACTGCTGACGCCAAATGATACAGTCATTGCGATTCAACTTTGGCGCGAGATAGAGGAATATGAAAAGACTTTGAAATCTTCTTATGAGGCTCGTGAATATAGAACCGCGCGAATGATGCTTATCCCGCTACTGCCGGACGAGATATTGTTTCAATCCATTAAAGCAAAGCCGATGTTGTCCGATGGGGCAGAGAGGGCTAACAGTTTCACGTATCGGCTTGACCGATATTTCAGAGAACCTCTGTTGGGAAGTGAGAAGTATGGCTCTCAACTGGCTGAAACTGTTAATCGACTTAAGATGAAGGGATATGATTTTTATGCGACTGCTTTTGGATTCTTCTTGTTTATATCAACGAGTCTAAGTTATCTTACACTTCCTCTGATATTTCTGTATCAAGTTTCTGGTCGATTCCTGAAAATAGCTATGGTCGCTATTGTAAAATTCTTGCGGCTAGACGCAGTTGCTAAAATTTATGTATCTCAATTAGACGAGTTAGGCAAGGTTTTAAGTGAAAAGTACGTCTCTGAGAATAATCGAGGATATAATGATTACAAATATTACCCCTTACACATCAAAATCATTTTGCTGATTATAGGAGCTCCTTACGTTTTTATTATTTTTATATCAGAAACTACTAAGATTATTGCAGATAGATGGAATCATTTCAAAGAGTGCAACTATTACAGGGGAGTATATAGCGTTAGAGATAAGATATGGCGTTTTATATTCAAATGCCAAGATGCGTTTGGGAGTTTGTTTATCTCATATGACTACCGCCATCACATCTCGTTCTATTCGATACCGCGCAAGCGGGCGCGGGAGATATTAGAGTCCATGATTGCCAAGAAAGAACCAGCGGTGGGATTTGCTGAGAGACGAAGCCTACTTCAACGTTTGGGTGGGTGGCGCTTGCGGCACAAAGCAGGGAAAGCATATCACGACTCAGTGACGTGGTGGGATGCGGCAACACGGCGAACACTTGTGGATATCAAAGCCGAACAATTCGATGCAAGTCTTTCAAGGGATTAGCTGTTAGGCGATTTTTGGCGAGCTTGTACTAATCTCAACAAGATTTGTACAAGTTAAGCACAGCCTTTGGTACAATGGAACCAGTCTTTCTGATTGAGTTTCATTGTCCTGATTGTCATGCTTATAACGAGGAACGCAGCTGATGAGTGAAACAGGCGTTGCCCCGGATGTCACTGTCCGCGTGGATGACCGTGCGCGCATCATGGCGGCGTTAATCGCCGCCAGTAATTATCCGGCTGAGGTGCAGAAAATTCGCCCACATGGCGCACACCCTCATGCCAAGACCACCCGTAAGGCGCTATACGCATTGAGCGCTGAACCTGCCGTACAGCAAGTTCAGGGTTTACTTGATGCCCGCACGCCGCTAGAAACGATTTTCGCCCTAGCGCTGCACTTGACGCCGGAGACTTATGAACCGGCACGTCCCTTGCCGGGATGGGCCCCGGCGGAGTGGGCGCAGAATGTCCGCGACTTCGCACGCAAGGGGCATCTGGCGACGTGGTTCACCAAAGAACGCGCCGTGTGGGAAACCGCCCAGCGTCAGCTTGACCATGTTTTCGAGAAGGTGTCCTTCAAACCGTTGTTGGAGAAGTTTTTCGGCTCTATCAGCGAAAAACTGGTTTTCATCCCCAATTTGCTGTATCCGAGCGAACGCGAGATTCTGCTGGCATACGAGGGCGAGTTAATCTGTATCGCGCCGCCGCCGCTGGCATGGGGCGATAATCCGCCGTGGGAGTATGATGACCCGTCGATGGTCTATCACAGCTTCAAGTGCGCCTTGAGCGGGTATGGGCGGCTATTGCTCAACCGGTTGCTGGATAGCGCACCCGATAAGCTGGCGGAAGCCGCCCAACAGGATTTGCCGATTAACGACCAGTTCCGGGCGGCCTTTCCGTTATGGCGTGACCAGTTCACGGAATTGTTCACGACAGCGTTGGTCGCCCTCTACCTTGAGGATTACGTCAGCGAGCGCGAATATCGGGCGTTCGTCTTGATTGAACAGCGGATGCGCGGGATGAACATCCTACCGGGGACGGTCAGCGTGATGCGACGCTTCTTACAGGAGCGCGGCAATAAGTTCGACACGCTGCTGGATTTCCTGACCGTGTTCCCCAAGCAGTTGCGGGTGGCGAAGCGGATGGTGACATTGTGAGACGAGCCTTGACGGCGCTGGTGGTGTTGGTTTGCCTGACCAGCGCCGTCAGCGCCAATTTCTCGCGTTCTATTGATAATTCAGGGGATGTTGGCAAATATGTCTCGCTGGTGATGACCAGCGGCGGGACGCCTGTCATCGCGTATTATGACGACACCGCCGATGATTTGGAATTGATACTGTGCGGAGATTCCGACTGCGCCAGCGCGGCGTCAGTCACCCTCGATTCGACCAACGATGTCGGCAAATATACGTCTGTAGCGCTGTCCGCCAACGGTTTCCCAGCGGTGGCGTATTTTGATGATACCAACGATAACCTCAAGCTGGCGCTGTGCAATGATGCCGCGTGCGCGGGCGTGACGCTCCGCACGATTGACGAGACCGGCACGGTTGGCGAATTCGTCTCGATGGCTCAAGGCACAGATGGGTTTCTGGTCGGAGCATATTATGACCGCACCAACGCCGCCTTCAAGATGTTCCACTGCACCAACGCGACCTGTGATACGCCTGAACTCATCCCGATGACCCCTGTCGGCGGGGCGGGGACGTGGCTCTCGCTGAAAATCGCGCCCGATACGATGCCGATGGTCTCATTTTATGACGGCGTGACTGGCGATTTGCGCCTCGCGGATTGTTCCAGCGTCGGGTGCGCCACGGTCAGTTATATCACGCTGGATGCGACGGATAATGTCGGAGCGTTTTCGGCGTTGGGCTTCGCGCCCAGCACGCGCCCGGTGGTGGCCTATTACGATGCGACCAACGCCGAACTAAAATTCGTCGAGTGCCTGAGTATTGATTGTGTTAGCAAATCCATCGTTACGGTGGACACGCTCAACACCGTCGGTCAATATATGTCGATGGTGATGGGGGCGGATGGTTTCCCACTGATTGCTTACCATGATGTGACCAGCGCCGACCTCAAATTCGCTGATTGCAGCACCTCGGATTGTGCCAGCCGGACGATCACGCTGGTCGATACCAACGCGGGCGTGTATTCCGCATTAGGAGTCGATGGGGCGGGGCAGGCGGTCATCGCTTATTACAATGCGCCCAATAGCGATTTGAACTTGGCCTTGCTGAAGAATTTCGCGCCGGAAATGAATCCCCTGACCGACCCGACGGTTGCGCCGGGGCAGGCGGTGGCTTTCACCATCAGCGCCATCGACGCCGATAACGCCCCGCCACAAACCTTATCTTACAGCGTGGTCGGCCAAGTCCCGACGGGCGCGACCTTCAACCCATTGAACGGCGCGTTCGCATGGACTCCTACTGGTGGGCAGATTGGGACGTATGTCTTGGTGTTTTTCGCCAGCGACAACGGGCTACCCAGCTTGTCGGACAATATGACGGTGGTCATCACGGTTGAGGCCAATAATGCGCCCCCGGCCTTAGACCCGATTGGTGATTTTTTGGTTGATGAAGGCGTCCTCAACACGCGAGTCATCACCGCTTCCGACCCCGACGCTGGTCAGACCTTGAGTTACAGCGTGACGGGGCTGCCGGGTTCTGCCATACTGCACTCGGCTACTGGTGTCCTGACGTGGACGCCCGCGCCCACTCAAACAGGGTTTTATACCGCCACCTTCACGGTACGAGATAGCGGCGCGAATCTCTTGATAGACAGCGAAACCGTGCAGATTCAAGTCCGTGACCAGTTGGTCGCTAATCCGTCGCTGGATACCGACTTTGATAGCAACACGCTTCCCGATTCGTGGACGTTCTTCAAAGTCCCGACCTCCTATTATGTGTGCGGGGGCGGCTGTACCTATCACGCCAAATATGACCCCGATGGCGGTCTGCGGCAAAATGTCGATGTGCGTTGGCTGGATGTCGGGGATATTTTGACCGCCCGCGCCAGCTTGCGCCCGCGTTCGATTTCTACCGCGCAAGATGTCATCCTTGTGCAGGTGTTTTATCCTGACGGTACGAAAGCCAAGACTGCGATTAACGTCTCAGGCTCGCTACCCGCGCCGACGGTTCTGAATTCACCACCGCTGATTCTGACTCAGCGCCCGACCCGTGTACAGGTCAGTATCCAACTTCGCAAACGAACCGGCGGCAAGCTGATTGCCGATGATGTGTATGTGTTCGCCGAGAGCGCGGGCAATGACCCGACCCGCACCGATGCGGTCATGCCGTTGCCACTGCCGCCGGTTGGTTGGCGTGCCGAAACCACAGGAGGGCGTTGATGATGGCCTCACGCAGACGGTTTTTCCTGTGGGCTGGGCTGGTCGCCGTGCTACTGATGATGCTTGCTCCCGCACAGGCCAATGGCGTGTTCATCGTGGCGTTTGGGCGCTATGGCACGATGGCGCTGCGTTCCGGCAACCCGATCTTCGCCGCCAACGATGTCAGCCTTAATGCGCTGGTTATCGTGCGCTGTAACGACCCTGCCTGTACCTCAAAGCTCACGACGGTGGCTGATAGCACCAGCGCGAATATGGGGCAGTATGCCTCGATGGTGCTGGGGCCAGATGGCTTTCCGGTGGTCGCCTATTATGATGCCGCCAATAAGCGCCCGCGCCTATTGGACTGCGCCAATGTCGATTGCACGAGCTTCGTGGTACGAAAAGACCTCGCCGCTATCTCGCTGACCGACCTCGGCCAGTACATGTCGCTCGGCCTGACGCCGGACGGGGTGGCGACGGTTGCCTATTATGATGCGACCAATAAGGCGCTAGAAGTCGTGCGCTGTGATACGACGGCCTGCGGCGTCCCCGTCCGCACCCGCGTTGAAGCGGGCAATGTCGGTGAATATGCCAGCATGAAAATCACCGCTGACCAGACGCCAGTGATTGCGTATTACAACCGCAACACCAAATCGCTCTCACTGGCCGATTGTTTTACGCCGACCTGTTCAAGCCGCGTTGTGACCACGGTTGACGATACAGCAGACCCCGGTGATGTCGG
This sequence comes from Anaerolineae bacterium, assembly GCA_034437835.1. Taxonomy (GTDB): domain Bacteria; phylum Chloroflexota; class Anaerolineae; order Aggregatilineales; family Phototrophicaceae; genus Flexicrinis. Next base: position 15,067 of record DAOTTP010000174.1, read on the forward strand.
GCAGTGGGCGTCATTGGCGCTCGGCGCAGACGGTTTTCCGGTCATCAGCTACTACGACGTTTTCAACAAAGACCTCAAGTTTGTGGATTGCGCGAACATGGCTTGTACTGCCAAGACCATCACCGTGGTTGACAGCGCGGGCGATGTCGGGAGCCATTTGCGGGTCGTGGTGCGCCCCAATGGCCGCCCGCTGATTGCCTACCGTGACAATACCAGCGACGCGCTCAAATTGGCGGATTGCGAGGATTTCGCGTGTACCAATCGTATTCTGACGACGATTGACTCCTCTGGGGGCGGGATCGGGGCATTTCCGTCGATTGCCTTCCGCAGTGATGGGACGACGGTGCTGTCGTATTCGACAGTATCGGGGCCGCCGCTGTATCTGCACGATATCGGCAACCAGACTCCGGTGTTGAACCCTGTCCCGACGCAGACCGTCGCCCCCGGCGATACGCTTACCTTCACGCTGACCGCCAGCGACATCGACAACCGCCCTGTGCAGACCTTGACTTATGCCATGTATGGGCAAGTCCCGGCTGGGGCGGCGCTTAACCCGCTGACCGGCGTCTTTACGTGGACTCCGACCCTCGCCGACCTCGGTACGTATGCGGTGGTGTTCGCGGTGACGGATGACGGCACGCCCGCCAAGAGCGCCTTCGTCACGGGGATGATTACGGCGGCGGAGTTCGTTCCGTTCAACCCGCCGCCCGTATGGACCGTCCCAGCGGATTTCGCCGTGGTTTTGGGCGAAACCGCCGGATTCACGGTCAGCGCGACGGATGCTACGACTGTGACCCTCAGCGCGTCAGGTGTGCCGTCCGGCGCGTCATTTAACGCCAATAGTGGCGCGTTCACATGGGTGACGGCGGCGGGGCAAGCTGGCACATACGCGGTCACGTTCACCGCGATAGATAGCGGCGTTCCGGCGGCCTCAGTTAGCGCGGTGGTCGTCATCACGGTGCATGACCAACTCATCATCAACGGCGGGTTTGAAACTGACCTCAACGCCGATGATATCCCAGACAGCTGGACGCGCAAAAAAGCGTCCGGTGATGTGCGGGTATGTGGGGTCGGGGTTGGCGGCGGCTGCGCGTATAAAATCACTGGTAGCAAAAGCGAACAAAGTTTGCTGCGCCAGATGTTGAATGTGACATGGGTTGATATGGGCGACAGCATCACCTTAGAAACCGACTTGCGCGGCACGGACGCGAAAGTGTGGGCTGTCGTCAAGTTGAAAATTACCGATAACAACGGCGCGGTCACGGTCTTGAAGGCCAGCCTACCCAACGGGACGAGCGCCGGATATTTGTCACAGGTCAGCCCGCCGCTGATTTTATCCGAGCCAGTGCAAGCGATGGTCGTCTCGCTGACCTATCGGCAGAATCGGGGCAGCGTCTTGGTTGATGAGGTGCGGGTGATTGTGGTCAATGGCGGCCAAGACCCGACGCGGGCGGACGGGTTATTGCCGTTGCCGTAAAACGGGCGTAAACATGGGTACACCCCTACGATCACGCGATTTTTTGTCTTGTTCTCGTAAGGGCGACCCAACGGGTCGCCCTCTGGCTATTTCGGTACGGTGTCGATGTTCCCGTTATGGCGAGTCATGGCGAGTCCGATTCCCTCGCGTAGCCATGTCTCTACCGCGTCGGCGGCACGCTCAATCACGATGCGGGCGGTGATTTGGTCATCGCCGCCAAACGGCTTGAGGACGTAATCGGCGGGATCCATTTTCCCCGGCGGGCGGCTGATTCCGCAGCGCACGCGGGCGAAATCTGGCGACCCCATGTGACTGATGATGCTGCGCGTTCCGTTTTGTCCGCCGTGACCGCCGCCCATCCGCAGGCGCAGAGTCCCCAGCGGCAGGTCGATGTCGTCCGACATCACGATAATTTCCGACAGCGACAGCTTATAGAAATCGGCCAAGCCGCGCACCGAGACGCCGCTTTCGTTCATATAGGTTTGGGGTTTGGCGATCAAAACGCGCTTGCCCGCGATGATACCGTCCGCCGTCAGCGCCTTTTTTTCGGTCTTGCCGAAGGTCAGGTTGTGACGGCGGGCGAGTTCTTCAGCGGCCATGAAGCCGATGTTGTGGCGTGTGGTGGCATAAGTTGGGCCCGGGTTGCCGAGTCCGACGATTAGGTAACGGTCTGACATGAGGGAGTGATGCGTCCTGAATGATGGGTCTTGCATTTTATTGTAGTAGGGGCTGAGATGCCTCCCAACCCCCAATGTCGCAGGGGATAATCAATTTGGTTGTGGAAAATCAACCTGACACAACTAGGAGAGTCTTATGGCGCTTGAATGACCGGAAGTGCTGTGCAAGTGCCGGTTTCACGCACCAAATCATCCCGTACCCACGCCCCAGAATCGAGTTGATTCTGTGCCAAACGCCACCAACGGAAACCACTCGCATCGGTGAATTGTCCATCCGCAAACAGGTCAACTGCCGCCGCTGCACTACCAATTGCCTCGCCTTCTCCGCTTGGCGTAGCACGCAGATTTATCCCTTGCAAGGTTGTCAGCATACACCCTGAACTTGGCGACGGAGTCGGGGTGAAGGTGGGTGTGCTTGGCGCGACTTGTGTTACTTGTGTTGCGGAATCAGGGGCAGGAGTCGCATCCGCGGATGTGGTTGCCTCGTCCGCTGCAAAGACAGGTAGGTTGGTACAACTCCCTGATTCAGAGGTCAAGTTAGAGGCAACCCATTCACCGGTCAGTAAGTGCCACCACACCACGCCATCCTCAGCCAGTGCTTGAGCATCTGCCCCAAATGAGGCTTCAGCAGCTGCGCTGCCAACCGTCTCAAAACCGCTGCCCGCCCCGCTTCGTAGATTGACACCACTGAAGGTCGTGACAATACAAGCGGCATCAATGGTGGGGGGCGGGGGAATCATAGAGAGATCAAATGGGCGCAGCTGATACTCTCCACGCGCTGTTTCTGCGACCCAACCTTTCACACCACGCTCGTTTTCGATGTACCACCAAGTACCACCATAACATAATGGGCCGTTGAGGATGTCTGCATATTCAGCGGGGAAAAGCAGAAAGGCATCAATCCCGCTGATAGTAGGCCGAGTCCGCACATTCAGAGGGTCAGTGAGCGTTTGGTCGGCCTGTGTCATCATCCCTACCGCTAATTGCGAGGGTAGGTCATCAGGGCAGACCAAGACTTCTGTGATTTCATCCTCTTCGGTTTCATCAGAAGGGACAATCGGCTCAACGAGATAGCGATAATCAGCGTCGCTGTCGGTTTCTAATACCCAGCCGGTAAAGTCCTCATATTCGACCTGCCAAGCATAATTATCAGCAAACCCACAGACGGGTTCACTGATCACCGTAAAGATTTCGAGACCTGCCAACTCGACCACCAATGTTGGATTGGTCGGACTCTCGTAAATACTGGTGATTGCGTCGGGCAGCACACGCGCCATTTCTCCGTTGATCAGGCGTTGTTTCGGCGCGTTGGAACATGGTGGCGGGGGCGTGTATGACGGATCGACCAATTTAGGCGCTGGGATGAGGAAATTGATGCCGTTGCGCGAGCCTAATGCCCATCCCTCGGTTGCTGTTTCAAAGTCAGGGTCAGATGGGCGTCCCAGTCGGATTTTGTACCAATATTCGACGCCCGAAACATGCCCTTGTTCATCGTATAGATCTATAGATACCACATCCAGATAGGTGACAATCACGTCATCGGATAGGTTAATAATCATTTCTGCGCGGGGATTTGGCTCGGTACGCACCCGTAAATTGTCGCCTTCAATCGTGCGTACTTGTAACAAATCGCCCGCCTCCAAATCTGATAAATAGGCGGGTTTAGATCTCCATTGGAAAGGTTGTGACGTCGGGGTTGCCGTTTGCGCCGAGAGGGTGAAATTGCAGAGCAGAATGAGACAAAATGACACTATCAGGCGATGCTTCATGTGTAATCCTTTTGGACGGTCTAAATGATGAATAAGGCGTAGGATTTTGATTTCTGTATCAGTTTAGGACTCTACGCAGATTTTCTCCATCATGCAGAGGGGCATAGTTAACCAGACGTAGGGATAATACGGTATACGTGGGGTAAACGTTTATAGTGGAGAGAATTGGTCGGTCTGAATCGTCGGCTTTGGTTCTTGATACCCTGTATCACGCCCCCTACAATCGAGTCAAATACCGAGAAATTTTGATGATAAGGGGAAGAAAACACATGGCTGGGACAAATTTTGCCTTCTTTAAGGGGCAGATTGTGCCGATTGAGCAAGCCAATGTCAGCATCATGAATCACTCGCTGAACTATGGCACGTCGGTGTTCGGCGGCATCCGCGCATATTGGAGTGAGGCAGAAGAGCAACTTTTTCTGTTTCGACCCGTAGATCATTTTACGCGCTTGATTCAATCAGCGGGATTGCTGCGGATGAAACTGCCGTGGACATCGCAAGAACTGACGCAAAACTTGATTGGCCTGTTGCAAGCCGAAGGCTACCGCGAAAATTGCTATGTCCGCCCGCTGGCGTATAAGGATTTGAACGGGATTGGTGTGCGTCTGCATGATGTTCCGGACAACTTCAGCATGTGGGCGATGCCGTTCAACAAGTACATCGAAAACGACGGTGGCGCACACGTCCACTTCTCAGCATGGCGTCGCGTGGATGATAATGCCATCCCAGCACGCGGTAAAATCGCGGGGTCGTATGTCAACAGCGCCTTGATTAAATCTGACGCGGTTCTCAGCGGGTATGACGAGGCGTTGGTGCTGAATCAGGACGGCCATGTCAGCGAAGCCAGCGCCGCCAATATCTTCATCGTCCGCAATGGAGTGGTGTTGACCCCGCCCGTCACCAGTAACGTGTTGGAAGGTATCACGCGCCGTACCATCATCCAACTGCTGCGCGATGACCTCGGCGTGGAAGTGGTTGAGCGCGAGATTGACCGCACCGAAGTATACTTGGCCGATGAGATGTTCCTGTGCGGGACGGGCGTGCAGATTGCAGCGGTCACACAGGTTGAGCATCGCTTGGTCGGGGACGGCCAACTGGGTGACATCACCCGGCGGGTGCGTGATTATCAAAATGAAGTGTTGTATGGCCGGGTCGCCAAGTATCGTGAATGGCTGACGCCGGTCTATGCAGAGACGCCAGAAGTGGCAGGATAACCTCAGAATGGAAAAAAAGCCGGTAATTTTCGTTGAAGGCATCACCAAAGTATTGCCGTTGGGCAAGCTGAAAATCCACGCGCTACGCGGGGTGAATTTCACCATCCGGGCGGGGGAGATGGTCGGGTTGGTCGGGCCATCGGGCAGCGGTAAAAGCACGCTGCTGGGCATTTTAGGCGGCCTCGATTCCGCGACGGCGGGGCGCATCGAAATCAACGGGATTGATGTCACACGGATGAGCGAGGGACGCCTGACCGAAATCCGCAACGAGAACATCGGCTTCATCTTCCAGTTTTTCAACCTGATTCCCACGCTGACGGCGCTTGAGAACGTCATGCTGCCGATTCAGTTCGCTCGCAAGCGTCGCTATAAACCGGCGGAGCGTGCGAAGGAATTGTTGAATCGCCTCGGACTCGGAGACCGGATACACCATCGCCCGTCTGAGTTGTCGGGCGGGCAGCAGCAGCGCGTGGCGATTGCCCGCGCCTTAGCGAACAATCCGCCATTGATATTGGCCGATGAGCCGACCGGCAATCTGGACACAGAATCGGGCAAGCTGGTGTTAGAGACGCTGCGCGAAATCCGCGATGAGAACGGGACGACGGTCTTGTTGGTCACGCACGACCCCGACCTCGCCGGTCAGATGGATCGCGTTCTGACGCTGGTTGACGGCGAAATCGTATAAGTAAAACAGGGCGTGTTTCACCGTTTTGGTAATTGTTTTACCAACGACGGGCGTAGCACGTTGCCGCCCCTACCAATCACCGACGGTTCGTAGGGGCGCACCCGTGTGTGCGCCCGCTGATATTGGAATTTTGCCCAACGAAAAACGCGCCTTTTTGAAATCCCGTATAAAATAGAAAAATAAGATGAGGAGTTTTTGGCATGTCTACCTTTGAACAAGTCTTGGAATTAATTCAGACACTTACGCCAGAAGAAAAGGCTGACCTACGTGAGCGTTTGAGTGAAGGAAAAGCTCAAAAACCTTCATTGACTCCTCGTCAGGTTGGCACATTAGCATCACGCGGCAAGATTTACATGAGTCCTGACTTTGATGAGTATTTGGGGAATGATTTTTGGCTGGGGGATGCGAATGACTCACTATATCGTTAAGAATATCGTCATGACTCAACAATACGGGCGCATGGATTATCC
>DAOTTP010000175.1:0-1631 GCA_034437835.1 Anaerolineae bacterium
TCAGCCATATCTGTGCCTCATTTCACAAGTAGATTTGCCCGTATTGTAGGCAGACGGCTCAGTCCTGAACAGACTCACCTGAGCTAAGTACCCTACGGTAACTCATCGGAGGCGGTCAACGGGTGAACTTGGCCGAAACTATTTTCGAAAAACAAATCACTCAAGGCGCGACGGGTGCGAGGCAAGTGTTCGCGTTCGTTCATCGGCGGCACGAGCGAGTCAGAATCGCCGGGGTAGCCGATTGCGATGCCGGCCATAATCGTGTAGCCATCCGGCACGGCATATAACTCGCGGATACGGTCAGGCAAAATCCCGCCCATCTGACGGACATTCAGGCCGTGTGCGCTGGCCTGTACGATGATGTTCTGCACCGCTTGGCCGGTATCATACTGCGCGAAACGGTTGGCCGGTTGGCCGTCAACATCGAAATGGTCACGGGCAATCCCAATCATGAGAATCCACGCCTTGGTCGCCCAACGCTGATTGCCAGCATTGATGCCTTGTACCAGTTTGGCGTGCGCGTCGGCGTCATCGCGGGTGGCGACGATGAAGCGCCACGGTTGCTCGTTATTGCTGCTGGGCGACCAGCGTGCGGCCTCCATCAAGCTCAGGACGGTATCGGGCGAGACCGGCTCATCGCTGAAGGCGCGGCTACTCCAGCGAGTCGCCAATAGGTCATGAATCGGGGCGCGGGTGACAGCGATTTTATCCTCGGTGATAGAGGATTGGGCATCGGTCATGGGAAATCTCCTTTATGCGTCTTGTATGAGTCATGAACCACTAGACGCACCGGATTATCCTGTTTCGTACCTCCCCTGCCCATAACAATTTGGTAATATTCTGATTGCGGGCGGGGCGCCATAATCGCTATAACAGGCGTGGTTGTTTAGACGGAATGGGCGGCGTGGCTGGGGTTTCAGGCATTGTCCCATTCAAGACCGCCAAACGCGCCGCCGTCGCCAGTTGGTCTACGCGCTCGTTGTGTTCGTGACCGGCGTGCGCCTTAACCCATTTCCACATAATTTTATGGCGCTGAATGGCCGCATCGAGTCGCTCCCACAACTCTCGATTTTTGACCGGGGAAGGCTTGCCATAATCACTGCCTTTGGTCATCCAACCGTTGCTTTTCCAGCCTTTCATCCACTTGGTAATCCCATTTTTCAGGTATTCGCTATCGGTGTGTAGCGTGACATCGCTCGGCACTTTCAAGGATTCCAGCGCACAAATCGCGGCGGTCAATTCCATCTGGTTATTGGTTGTCTGGCGCATCCCACCAGACAACTCGCTCGTGTGACCGTCGGGCGACATCAGCAAGGCCGCCCAGCCGCCCGCGCCGGGGTTGGGTTGGCAGCCGCCATCGGTGTAAATCGTGACTTGTGGACGTGAGTCGCTCATCATCTGCCTTTTGGTGTACAGTTTTGGGGTCTATTCTACCAAAACAAGCTGGGTGATTGATGGACTCCTCACAGTCGCGTTTCCGCACATTTTATTTCATCCTCGCCACCCAGACCGTCTCTTTGATTGGGTCGCGCCTATCGGCTTTGGCCTTGGGATTCTTAGTCTATCGCCAGACTCAACAAGTGACGGTCTTGGCGCTGATACAATTTTTCGACATCCTGCCCAGTATCTTC
>DAOTTP010000176.1:0-15544 GCA_034437835.1 Anaerolineae bacterium
TCATGGCCGAACGGCGCACGAAAGGCGAAACAGGACGTCACGACCTGCTCACGCTCTTGATGGAAACCCGCGATGAGGACGGGCAGCCAATGCCAGACGACTTCGTGCGCGATAACATCTTGACGCTGTTTTTCGCCGGTCACGAGACCACTGCCAATACCCTGACGTGGGCATTTTATCATCTCGCCAAAAACCCAGAGGCGCTGGCGACGCTCCAACGCGAGGTGGACGGCGTACTAGGCGGGCGTCTGCCGACGCTGGCCGACCTCCCCAACCTGCCCTATACCATGATGGTCATTAAAGAGACCATGAGGATTCAACCCGTCGTCTCAGCCTTCCCCCGCGCAATCCTAGAGGATTTAACGTTGGGCGGCTTTACGCTCAAGCGGAACAGCCTCGTCTTCATCTCGCCCTACATCATGCACCGTGACCCGCGCTGGTGGTCAGACCCAGAGACCTTCGACCCGACTCGTTTTTCTGCTGAGAACGAGCCGAACATCCCGAAATATGCCTATCTGCCATTTGGTGGTGGGCCGCGTGTGTGCATCGGGAATCATTTTTCGCTGATGGAAGCGCAAATCTTACTAGCCGTGATCACCAGTCGCTATAGCTTACAGCTTGCGCTCGGTCAAACCGTAAAACCACAACACCAGATCACCACCTCGCCCAAAGGCGGCCTACCGATGCGCCTGCACCGCCGGTAATCCGAAATAAAAGAGGGATGGCTAACCCCAGCCATCCCTCTCATCACTTAAAACTCGGCTCATGTTCAAATCGCGTGGTGTAGGGACGGCATTCTTGCCGTCCGTTTTCGGAACAGGCAGACGCCCAGAAGGGCGTCCCTACATCAGTAGTCATTTCACATAGTCTGAACATGAGCCTAAAACTCATCACTCAATCGTGAACGTGTTTTCCGTGCCGTAATACTCGCGCCAATGGGCGTTATAGTGTGCGAACATGCGCTCAAGCCGATCTTGCGCCAATTCCACCGCGCCGAGTTCCGCCATCAAACTGCGTAAACCGGCGGTTTGAGCCGTCGCATCAGACTCATCCTCGGCCAGAATCTCGAACTCGGCCAAAAAACCATATCCGGCGTTTTGGTCAATACTGACCGTCACATCCCCGACCTGATACGACTCGCGCTTCCGCGACCACTTGGCTTGGGCGCTGTACCCCGCCTCAACCACCAGCGAATCCAATTCATCCAGTGAAAGAGTCGGCGTCGGCGCTTCAAACTCTAACCGCGTGATGCCGTTGGCGCTACTGGTGTCGTCCAATGAGGCTTTGACGATCAGCAGCACGGTCTGGTTGAGTAGGCGCGTGCGGATAGACGCCTTACGCGCCCGCCCCGCGATGTCGGTCAAGGATGCCGCATCTGTCGGGCTGAGGACGGCGCGGGCGTGTTCGACCAAAACGGGCAGCGCCTCCCCAGTGAAGTAGTGATTGAGTTGTGCGCTGGTCTCGCTGAGGATTGCGCCGCGCTCGACCAATTGGGCGCGCAGAGCATCAGCGGCTGCGCGTTGACCCAGCAATGATTTGATTTCGATTTCTACAGGCATGGGATTGTTATTCGGCGTAGGGGCGTAGCACGCTGCGCCCCTACAGACCAAACTTAGCTCGAAGCCGTCGGCTCGGCGGTGACTTCCGGCGAGACCTCGGTTGGGCGCGGCTCAGGCGTGGCGCTGATGACGCTGGCCGGGTCAATCACAATCGGTTCGGTGGCAGGCGAGAACACGCCCAAGCGAGTCACTTCGACCTCAAAATCGCCGCGCCCGCTGACGCTGGTGACATCCAACTCATACGTGCCGGATTTCTCAATCACCAATTGATCGACACGCGCATCGAATCGCCCCAAATCGGTGGCGGCAGTGCCGTGGTCATCATTACTGGTGACGACAATCGACTCTGGGTCGAGCAAGAGGATTTCCGGGTCAAGGCTGAGGGAATCGGCGCGGGTGGTCAGGCGGATGATTTCGCCACGCTCAAAATTAACGGTCAGAGCGGTGCGCTGGCGGTTTTCGAGCGCACCCAGCAAAAAGTCGCTGGTCTGCTCACCGGCCAAGCGCCCGTGACGCTGGATGACCAACCGAATATCCCCGCTAAGGTTGGAGCTAAACGGGCGGACGACCAGCGTGTAGGTCTGGGATTCTGGGACGATGAACTTGTGGATGCGCGGGTCTGTCGTGCCGAGGAACAGGTCGAACGTCTCGTTATCGTCGTTGGTTGCAACGCGCACATCTGACGCATCGCGCAGATTCAGGCGCAAATCGAAGCCATCGGTCAGCCCCATCGCCGCCATCGAGACGATTTCACCTTTTTCCAGAGTCAGCGGCACGCGCAATGTTTCGCCCAATCCGACGGTCAAATCGAGGACAGAAATCTTCCCAATGCCCAAGATATCGCCAGCGCCCTCCTCGACCAAGACATCAATCACGCCGCTGCCGAGCAAATCCTCATCAACGCGGGCGATGTCCAAGCGATATGTCCCCGCGAGCAACATGGTGTTGTCATACACCGCGTCCTTCGGGTCAATCGCCGCTGACGAGACCGGGTTATCGTTAATCACGATCAACTCACGCCCGAACGGGTCAGTCAGGCGGAAAGCCGGGTCGGTGGAGTCGTGGGTACGGGCAGAAATGGTGATATAGGTCGCGTTCGCCAAAGTCAGGTCAAACGACACGACTCCAGCATCGCCGATATTGGTGGTCGTGGCGGTCAGCAATTGACCCAGCAAAATCGGGGTATTGGGTTGCGCTTCAGGGACGGCGGTGGCGTCTTGGGCGGCGACGTTCAAAGATATTAAGCCGACCAAAACGGTCAGCGCTAGGGCTAGGATTCTACGCATGGTTCCTCTTCTCATGAAATCAATTGGCAGGACTCCATCATCTTGGTACAAAATCTTGCCGTTGGCAAGCATAATCATGCTAGAATGTCGGTGTCACGACTGGTCATCCAGCCGGTATTTCAGGTACAATCAGCCACCGTGAAGCCCACGGTGAGGAGTGAAAAAATATGGCGACTGACGCCCGTACATGGTTCTACAGCACGCCGGAGCCGCGCCCGTATTATATCGAGGAGCGCGTGAACACCACCCTTTGGAAGAACCGCCTACAAGGGTTATTCATGACCTGCACCGAATGGACAGGCCCGTATAAGATGGAAGGCAACTGGAACGGGATGCCCGTCCGGTTTGAGTGGCAGCCGGGGAAATATTTTGTGCTGACCACGGGCGAAAAGCGCCGTGAACTCATCGGCGTGATGCGCCAGATTTTGTTCGGCCTCGTGCCTGTTTTGGAATATGAAAACCCTGAAGGGTTATACGTGGTCGAGTGGCATACCGACGGCGGCCAAGAGCGCTGGGCGCAAATTCAAGGCAACCCGTCGTATCAGGGTCTACGCCGCATCGCCAAGCGTAGCAGCAACTAGCGTGAAAACATCGCTGTAGGGACGGCATTCTTGCCGTCCGTTTTGGGGATATGAGAACGGACGCCCAGAAGGGCGTCCCTACAGGTTTACCCGTGATTGTTTGTCACGCTGACTCATCACTGAGTTTGATGGCTTGCAGCGCCGCCGTCAGCGCATCTTTGAGCGTTTCAGGCGATGTGACCGCCGTATTGAGGTGGTCGATTTCGCCCAATTGAATCGAGAATTCTTTCGCCCCATCTGACGCGCTACGGGGTGGGAGGAATTGGCGTATCGACTCGCGGATGCGCTTCGACAATCGTTCGCGGATAGATTCCAGACGTTCTGGCGTGGTCACAATCACCAGTTCGTGGTCTTGCAAATGACCGGTGAACGTGTCGCTGAGGTTCAAATCGCGCAATGATGAGCGCAACATCACCGATACGGCGCGGACGACATCGTTTTTGGCGATGAAGCCATACAACTCCAACCCATCCAGCGTCAATTGAATCACCGCCCATGATTGGTCAGAGACGATGACTCGCTGCAACTCTTGGTCGGTAATCATCGGCTGCGGCAGTTCAGTCACCGGGTTGATGGTGTTCCGCATCTGGCCGCGTGCCAGCACATTCCGCACGCGCAGCCGGAGTTCATCAAGGTCAAATGGCTTGGTGATATAATCGACCACCCCCATCTCCAGCCCTTGCAGGCGATAGGAACGGTCACGGCGCTCAGTCAACAGAATCACCGGCATTTGGGCAGTTTTGGGGTTCTGGCGCAGACGGTTGACGACCTCATACCCATCAAAATCGGGCAAACGGATGTCTAGTAGTGCCAGTTCTATCGGCTCGGTATTGGAGAGATCCAGCGCCTCTTGCCCAGATGCGGCATGATGCACGGTATACCCTTCATCCGAAAAGTAGGCGACGACCAACTCCGCCAGTTCATAGTGGTCTTCAACGATCAGCAGGTGATGGTTTTCCACACGGCCTCTGGTGCTGGGTGGCTTAAATCAACGGGGTCAGGTCTTTCACGGTGCGCGAAACTTCAAGCAGGATTAAACCGAGGCGGGCTTCTTTACGCGCCAGCACGGTTAAGACTGCTTCTGTACCGACGGCGTTCACCAAAACATAGCCGTTGATACCGCGCACTTGCACTTGTTCCAATTCGCCGCGTCCCAACTCGGACGAAATACGTTCGCCTAGCGAGAGCATGGCTGCCGACATCGCGCTCACGCGGTCTTCTTCGACACCAGCTTGCAGCGAGGACGCGATGCTCAAGCCGTCTACGCTGACAATCACGGCTCCTTCAATATCGCCCGTCGAAGCAAGCAGTTCGCGCAGGCGTTCCAGCAGTTGGTCTGTACGTGTCTTACTCAAGGCGTCGAACTCCTCGTTGGTATGAGCGCATCGGGGGCAGCAGACAAGTGATAATTCAGAAAACGATGCAGGCCGTTAAAAACAACCTTGTCTTGATTGCGGCCATTGTAGCTTAGTGTATCCAAAATTGCATGATGATGTCCACAATTGTTGATAGAATGGGCGACACAAAAGAGGCAGACTTTATGACCCGACTGTTAACACCCCTCGCACGCGCCGTATTCTTGACGGTATTTTGCGCGATTTTGATAGCCCCCTTATTGTCCGGCATGATGTTCGAGACGGCAGATGGGACGCTGCACCTGTACCGGCTGATTGCCTTACGCCACGCCCTCAGTGAAGGCGACCTGTGGGTGCGCTATGTCCCCGGCATGGTCTATGGTTACGGCGCACCGATGTTCAATTATTACTCGCCACTGTCATTATACCCCATGCTCGGCCTAAATTTACTTGGGTTTACCCCTACACACGCATGGTTGGTCGGGATGGCCGGATATTTAGTGCTGGCCGCCGGTGGGATGTTCGCCCTCGCCCGCCGCTGGCTGAGTCCGGCGGGCGCGTTGATTGCGGCTGCCGCTTACGCCGCCGCGCCGTATACGGTTTACGATGTGCTGTGGCGCGGCACGACCTCGGAAATCGCGTCGTTGGCGCTTCTGCCGTGGATTATGGCCGCGATGAGCGCGTTGGCCGCCCGCCCGACCCGCTGGCGATTCGCCATCGTCGCTGGGTTGGTCGCGCTGTTCATGCCGATGCACAACGTCATCACACTACACGCGGCGGTATTATTGGCGGCCTTTGGCGTGCTATTGGCGCTCCAATCAGACGATAAAGCTCGGACGCTGATTCGATTGGGGCTGGCGGGCGTGATTGGCGCACTCATGGTGTCATTCTTCTGGCTACCCGCCATTAGAGAGACAAATTTAGTCAAAATCGACGGGGTGACAGCGGCGCTCCCAGAGATTGAAGTGACGCGCAATCTAGCGCCATTGTCGGAATCGTTTGAAATCCCAGACACAGCTGACCCCGCCCGCCAACAACCCCCAGCCGCGATTGCGCTGGGTTGGCCTGCCTTACTCTTGGGCGCTGTCGGGGTAATTGCGCTGTGGCGAGATAAACGGCGCGGGCTGGCTCTGTTCTGCGTCAGCGGAATAGTCGTCCTGATTTTCATGAATACCCCGGCCTCGGCGGTGATTTGGCGCACCATCCCGCTGATTCGCTACAGCCAATTCCCCACCCGCTTGATCGGCCTCGCCAGCCTGCTCTTAGCGCTCTTGGCGGGCGCGGGCGCGGCGGCGCTGACTCAGCGACTCACCCGCCCGATATGGCGCGGCGCGGCTTATGCGGTCATCCTCGGTGGATTACTGGTTTACGTCATCCCGTATCTGTATCGCATCCCGACGCCGGAAACCGACCCGCGCACCCTTGTCGATAGCCAAAATTTCGAGCGCGAGTCAGGTTATATCGGCACATCCTCGTTTGGCGAGTACGTCCCACGTTGGGCGGAGACCTTGCCAGACGCAAACGCGCTTATTGAGCGTTACGCGCAAACTGAGATCATCTCGCGCCTGAGTCCGCCCGACGGCGTGACCATCACGCATCAGGAATGGGGTCTGACCTCGGCGTACATTTTTCTAACGGCTGATGCGCCAACTTCATTGGTGTTTGACTGGTTCTACCTCCCCAATTGGCAGGTTTGGGCGGGCGGAAAAATGCTTGAGACCTTGCCGAACCCATCTGATGGGCGTCTGCGCGTAGACCTCCCCGCCGGAGAAAGCGTCTTAGACATTCATTGGGGTTGCACAGAAATCGAGTGCAACGCCGAGTTCCTCAGCATGTGGGCGCTGGTCGGTCTGGTCATCACCGTCGGCGCGTGGTCGCTGTTGCGCCCGCTGATGGGACGCCTATCGGCTGATTCACAACCCGCCCCGGTTGATTCGGCCAATTTCCGCCCGTTCGTGATTGCGGCGGCGGTTGGCCTGTGCCTCTTGGCGCTCAAAGGGTTGGTGATTGACCGCGTTAACACGCCTTTACGTGCAGACCGTTTCGGTCAAGGCTACGCGGCGGGCGTTCAGACCGTGACCGACGCCAACCTCAACAACCAGTTAACGCTCATCGGCTATGACGCCCTCACCAGCAGCACACAGGCGGGTGACACGCTTAATTACGCCCTGATCTGGTCGGCGCGGATGCCCATCCAAGAAGACGTGCAAGTCATCGTCAAACTGGTGACGGCAGACGGCGTGCGCGTCTCACAAGTGGATGACCTCGCCCCCGGCGGCACAGGCACGCGCAATTGGCGACCCGGATATTATCTGATTGACCGGGTAGACCTCCCCATCCCGCCAGACACCCCGCCCGGTGAATATCACATCACGGCGGAGGTGTTCCGGTTGTCCGATTCGCAGACCTTGCCGGTCATCAACACAGCCGGAAATCCAGAAGGCGTCACAGTCTCATTAGGGTCTGTGACCGTCACAGCAAGCAACCTGTTCACAGACCGCCCCGCGACCTTAACAGCCGGAGACTCACTCGCGCTGGTTTTGGCCGCCGGTCTGCCCGAATCGGTGGGGGTTGGTCAGGAAATCGACTTACGGCTGACATGGCTGGCCGAGCATGATTTGACCGAGGCCGATTCCATCGTCCTCACATGGACTCGCGGCGGTGAATCTCTGGCGGAAACCGACCTATCTGATACTCTGAGTTATGCTGACTGGCCGAGTGGCAGAATCTACACCGCCCGTCATCGGATCTACGTCCCCGGTGATTTGACCAGCGGTGAAATCATCCCCGTTTTACGGTGGGCGGGCGCGGAATATGCCTTGCCCAGCCTAGATGTGACCACGCCGGACAGGATTTTTGCCATCCCTGACGCCTTCATCCCATCCGAAGCGGTATGGGATAACGGAATCACGCTATTGGGCTATCTGGACAGCGCGGACGGGATAACATTGGTCTGGCGGACGGACTCGCCACAGGCGCAACCGCTACGCCGATTTGCCCATCACATCGACGCGGCGGGGCAAATTCAACACGTCACCGATGGCGTGCCGGTAGACTGGACTCGTCCGGTGATGGGCTGGGCGGTAGGCGAAATCATCATCGACCCAGTGGGCATCTTGGGCGAGGGCTTAACTTTGCGCGTCGGGTGGGTTGCCCCACGCACCAATACCCGTATTATCATCGGCGATTCAGATTTCTTCGATATTCCGTAGGGGCGTAGCGTGCTGCGCCCACACATCAGGATAACCCATGAACATTTCCCTCATCGCATCGTTTTACCGCGTCCAGACTCATCTCCCATCATGGATTGCCCGCGCTGAAGCATTGGCCGACGCGGTAGCCCGCGCCGGGGTCACGCTAGAAATCGTCATTGTCGCCAACGACGCCCAAGACGACGAGCGCACGCTGATTGACGCCTTCGCCGCGTATGTCCCCAACATCAATGTCCTATACGTCCCCCGCGAGTCGCTGTATGCGTCGTGGAATCGCGGCGTAAAGGCCGCACAGGGGGCGTTAATCGGGTTCTGGAACGCCGACGACTCTCGCAGTGTTGAGGCCGTCTTAGACGCTTGGCGCTTATGCCAAGCCGGGGCGAAACTGGTCTATTTCCCGTGGACGGTGGTGCGGCTACACGCCAACGGGCAAGGCAAACACGAGACTCAGGTCTACAGCCAAATCCCATTCGATGCCGCGTATCACAAGCGCAAATTCCGGGCGGGGCCGTTCTTCATGTTCACGCCGGGATTGTTTCAACAGGTCGGGGATTTCGATGCGCGATTCCGCATCATCGGGGACTGGGAATGGTGCAACCGCGCAATGAGTCATACCAATTTCACGCCCAGCTTGGTTAACGGCGGCGATTTCTTCATCCACGGCGGCAACCTGAGCAATACCGGCAGCACCCGCCAAGTCTGCGAGGAAAACGTCATGCGGATTTTGGGCGGTATGGCTGATGAGGTCATCCCCGCCCCGCCGGAGGAGATGCGTGCGGTTTGGAAATTGTGGGAGGCCGATGTCCAGATACCGTTCGAGGCCGCCGGAAAACTCTGGGGTGCGGGCGCGGCAGAGGTATGGGCGCGTTGGCAAATCGAAGAACCACGCCGCAAAGCGGATGTCGCCCGTCAGCAGAAAATCCGCGCCTTCCCCAAATGGTTGATCGATACCCTCGGTTTGCGCCCGCTGTTGGCGCGGCTTGGGATTGTGAAAACACGGGACGCAAAATGAGTGATTCGCCGCTTGTCAGCATCATCATGCCCGCCTATAACGCCGCCCGCACCATCGTCGAGGCGGTCAACAGCGCCCTCGCGCAGACCTATCCACACATTGAAGTTGTGATTGTGGATGACGGTTCAACCGACAAAACGCTGGCGATTCTGCGCGGGCGCTATGGCGGGGATGCGCGGGTGACAGTTGTCAAGCAAGCCAACGGCGGCCCCGCCTCTGCCCGCAATCATGCCCTGCGCCTCGCACGCGGGGACTGGGTGCAATTCCTCGACAGTGATGACCGGCTGCGCCCCTCCAAAGTCGCCCGCAGTCTGGAGCGTCTCGCAGAAGTCCCCGGCGCGGCAGTCGCTTATGGCGCGGCGCACATCATCAACCAAGACGGCACGCCCGCCCCCGATTGGAATTTTCCGATTTTCCCCAGCGGTGATGTGTTCTGTGAATGGATTACCGGCGCGATGGCGAATGGGAGTTACGGTGTATTGCCCAGTTTCATGGCGCGGCGCGAGGCCATCGACTCAGTTGGCGGATTCGATGAGGGGATTATCGGCTCTGAGGATTGGGATTTGTGGGTGAAATTGGCCGCCCGCTACCCATTCGCCGCCCTAAATGAGAAATTGGTTGATTACCGCGACCACCCCGCCGGATTGCACCGTAATCGCGTCAAGATGGCGCTCGCCCGCCTGAAAGTCATCCAGAACGCACGTCAGAATCCGCGTGCAGGGGAGTGTCTCTCACCGAACGGGTGGGACAAATTAGAGGCCGGACGTTGGCACGTCTTGGCATTGGCGCAATGGTCGGCGGGTCAGAGGGTCGAAGCGCGACAATCATTTGATATGGCGCAAAAACTCACTCCCAGTCGCTTACGCGCCGCCTACCGTACCATGTCTTACGCCCTCCCAGAATCCGCCGCTGCATGGATTGATAGCGTAATCCGGCGATTCGGGTCAAAATGAGGTAATGCGTGACAAGAAGGTGCATATCAGTTTTCTGCATTAAATTCTTTGCATATCAGGCCATTATAGTATTGCATATAACGCCTAATATAGGGTTTTTCTCATCACTCATCACTTGCAACTCATCACTAAAATCACCGGAGGTGATTGATGCGCCGCAGACTCGCCGGAATTAAACGCCAAGCCATCGAACTGGATTTTGACCTCTACCGCACCCACATCCCCATCCCTCGCGTGCCAGATGCCAACCTGAGCGTCATCGACATGCAGCCGGAAGGCGTCGAACAAACCATCGTGTTCATCCACGGATTCGCCGGATGCGCCGAGACGTGGGAATTTCAGATTAACCATTTTGCAAAGCGTTACCGCGTGGTCGTGCCAGATTTACGCGGCCACGGGCAATCCGACGCGCCCTATACCGATTACACCATGCCAGAAATCGTGGCCGATTTACAAGCGATGGTCGAACACCTCAAACTGCCGGAGAAATTCGTGCTGGTCGGTCACTCGTTCGGTGGCTCAATTTGCGTCGAGTACACCACCGCGCACCCAGAGCGGGTCGCCAAGCTGGTCTTAATCGCCACCGCTGGGGAATATCCCCTCCCCCGCGCCGCCGAAATCATGTTCCGGCTGCCATCCGCCCTATACAAACCGTTTTGGCGCTATCGCCCGCGCTGGAATGCCGAGTTACACGTCATGAAGCGCATGATGCTCAACAATCTGCGGAAGTGGCGCGGCTGGCCGCTGCTGCGGAACATCCAAGCCGATACGCTGGTCATCACGGGCGAACGCGATAATTTCTTCCCGCGTGCGGTATTTGAAGATGTCGCCAAGATGATCCCCAACGCCGAAGTGGTCGATGTCGGGACGGCCAAACATAAAGTCCAGCTAGAACGTCATCAGTCGGTCAACCGTTCGATTGACCGGTTTATCGAGGTTGAGCAGCGGCATGGCAGTTGGCGGACTCAAAAATCCGTTGAGGAAGTCAGCGAACGCCGCCCGTGGGTACGCAGTTATAGCGCTGGCACGCCACATACCATCCCCATCCCGCGCCAACCGCTGCACAAATTTCTGGAGTCCACCGCCGATTGGTTGCCGAATCGCCCCGCTACCGTATTCAATGGGCATACCCTAACCTATGGCAAGCTCAATGAGCAGGCCAACCAACTGGCTCACGCGCTGAAAGGTTTGGGCATCGGGTCAGGTGACCGGGTGGCGATTGTGCTGCCGACCTCACCAGAATTTGTCCTGTCGTATTACGCGACGCTCAAGGCGGGCGGGACGGTTGTCTTGCCCAATCCAGACGCCAGCGCCGCCAGCATCATCGAAGCCGCCCGCGTCACTGGCGCAAAAGTGCTGGTCACATTGCGCGAATATGAGCAATTGGGCGTGGCGCTCAAGGTTGCACTCCCGGATGTCAAAGTAATTCTGGCTGAGGTGATGGATGCTAAAATCGACCCGGAAGAACGCCGCCGAGTCCGCAAATTCGCCCATCATTTCGACGAGTTAATCTCGGATGTCACGACGGGCAGCACCCCGCCCGCCGTCAGCATCAGCATAGATGACCTCGCAGCCGTCGTATTCACCAGCGGCACGACGGACGCGCCTAAGGGCGTGTGCTTGACGCACGCCAATCTGGTCGCCAACACCATGCAGACCCGCCACTGGGTTCCAGACCTCGAATATGGCAAAGAGACTTTCCTTAGCGCCCTGCCGCTGGTTCATAGCTACGGCATGACAAGCGCTATGAATCTTCCCATCATCATCGGCGCGACGATGGTCTTGCTCCCCAAATTTGACTTGATGCAAGTGTTAGAGGCGATTAAAAAGCACAAGCCGACCTTGTTCCCCGGCGTCCCGGCCATGTATACCGCCATCAACAACGCCCCCAACGTCCGCAGTTTTGGCTTGAACTCCATCAAGGCGTGTATCAGCGGCGCAGCGCCCCTGCCGGTAGAAGTCCAAGAAGCATTTGAAAAACTCACCCGTGGTCGCTTGGTTGAAGGCTATGGCCTGACCGAAGCCAGCCCCATCACCCACGCCAATCCGCTGTACGGGACGCGCAAGGTCGGGTTTATCGGCGTGCCGCTGCCCAATACCGACGCCGAAATCATCGACATGGAAACCGGAAAAACCCTCCCGCACGGTCAAATTGGGGAGTTGCGCGTGCGTGGCCCTCAAGTCATGCGCGGCTATTGGGGCGGCCAAACCGAGCCGACTTCCGACGCAGAATCGGTGCTGAAAGACGGCTGGCTGTATACCGGCGACATCGCGCTATGCGACGCCGACGGGTATTTTCAGATTGTGGCGCGCAAAAAAGACACGATCCTAACCGGTGAATTTAGCGTCTACCCGCGTGATGTCGAAGAAGTGCTGTACGAACACGCCAAAGTGTTAGAGGCAGCCGTGGTCGGCGTATCAGTCGATAACGACGAGCAAGGCGGCCAGCGCGTCAAAGCGTATGTTGTGCCGCGCCCCGGCACAACCCTCAGCAAAGACGAACTGATCGCCTTGTGTCAGCGCCGCCTAGAGCCGCACGCCGTCCCGATTGATATAGAGTTCCGCGAGGCGCTCCCCAAGTCATTTGTCGGCAAAGTCCTCCGCCGTATGTTGGTGGAAAAGAAAGGTTAGACTTATGCGTCCGAAAATCGCCTTAGTCCTCGGCGGCGGCGGCAATCGCGGCCTCGCCCATGTCGGCGCACTAGAAGTCCTGCTACGCGAGAAAATCCCTGTCGATTTGCTGGTCGGGACGAGCATGGGCGGGATTGTCGCAGCGTTATTCGCCGCTGGTCACACGCCTGACGCCATCACAGACTATCTGATGAAGTTTCAGGGTGCGAGCGTGTTTAGTAACCTCTTCAGCAGCAGAGGCCGCCAACAACGCCTCATAGATGTCTTACGCACGGGGTTAGGCGGCATCCGCTTTGACCAATTGAAAATCCCGCTGGTCGTCACGGCGGTGGATATGGTGACGGGTCGGGAAATCGAACTCGATAGCGGTGAGGTTGTGCCATCAGTCGTCGCATCCGCCGCTGTGCCAGCCGCCTTCCCGCCAGTCGAGATGGACGGCATGATTTTGGCTGATGGTGGTGTGATTGATAGCGTAGCCACCCCGTCAGCCTATGCCCGTGGTTTCGGCGCAAAAGACGGTGGGCGCATCATCGTGGTCGATGTCTACCCAAAGTTGGAAATCGAACACTGGGGCGACCCGCTCAGTTCGAC
Source organism: Anaerolineae bacterium (assembly GCA_034437835.1). Classification (GTDB taxonomy): domain Bacteria; phylum Chloroflexota; class Anaerolineae; order Aggregatilineales; family Phototrophicaceae; genus Flexicrinis. Next base: position 13,181 of record DAOTTP010000176.1, read on the forward strand.
GCTCGGCATCGGCCTCCCATTCGATGTCCCATTCATGCGAAGCGCTCAGACCGGCAAAGCGCCCGGTAGCGTCGCGGCGTTATGGCGTGCCTACCGCGTGGCGATGTGGTATGTCCATGACCTACGTTTGAGGGATTACCCGCCGGATGTGTATATCCAACCCGCGCTCGGCGCACTGGCGTCGCTGGATTTCGGCGATATGCAAAAACCCATCGAAGCGGGGCGAGCCGCCACAGAAGCCGCCCTCCCCGCGATTCGGGCGTGTCTGGGTCTGTCCTAGAAATTATCTCAAGACACATCAGGCGGGGTGCAACGTACTGCGTCCCGCATGTGCGGATGATTTCTAAAACTTTGAGTCGGGTTTGAGGTGGAAGATTTGAATCAGGTTGCCGCAGGTATCGTTAAAAATTGCGCCGATGCTCATGCCCATATCCGTCGGGTCAATCGCAAATTCGACGCCTAACGCCCGCAGTCGGTCATATTCGGCGTAGACATCCTCGACCATGAACATAGTAAAGGGTATACCATCCGCCATCAACGCTGCTTTGAGTGCTTTCATGGCGGGATACTCGGCGTTTGGCTCTAGGAGGAGTTGCACACCATCCGGTTCCTCTGGAGAAACCACCGTTAGCCACCGTGCATCCCCCCCTAACGGAATATCGAGTTTGGTCACAAAGCCCAAAACCCCTGTGTAAAAACGCTCCGCCTTAGCTTGGTCTCCTACTGAAACACTGGTCACTGTAATCCGCATCATCTGTCCCTTTTCTATGGTTGCGATACCTGTCTGAGAAGTGCTGTCGCTGCATTACAACCCAACAAGCGAAAAACACGGGGACTGACGCCAAACTGTTTCTTGAAGGCTTTGCTGAACGCGGCATGGGACTCATACCCCGCCGCCAGCGCCACCTGCATGATGTCCACTGCCCCCATCCGTAATTTTCGACCCGCCGCTATCAGTCGAATCCGGCGCATGTAGCTAATCGCGCTCTCGCCCGTATGTGCGATGAAAACACGGTGGAAATGGGGTATCGAAAAGCCCGCGACATCTGCCAATATCTCCCGATTGAGAGGTTCATGGATGTGATGACGAATATATTGCTGGACACTTTCGATACAGTGTATATGGAGTTGTTTGAGTTCAAGTACGTTGTCAGTCACCATAGACACATCCTATCATCACAGAGCAGATGAGCATTATTCCAAATGTATCATGCTGCTGAATCAGGACGCATCCGAGAACAACTCCAATTGCTGGGCGGGGCGTTTTCCGTCCAACAAAATATACGGTGTGAGTGATTCTGGTGCTTTGATTCCGAGCGCTTTCAACTGGGATAAATCGCTCAGACGGTGCTGGCTGCGCCCTTTGATGATTTTATCGGCGCTTTGAGGGCCAATTTGCGGCACGCGCAAGAGCGTCTCACGGTCTGCCGTCTGAAGGTCTATCGGCGTCTCGCGCAGATTCACTTCCGCCCATGCACGCTTAGGGTCGAGGTCTTGGCGCAGGCCGCCTTCTTGCTGAAAGTTCAAATCTTCCAAACCGAATCCGTAATCGCGTAGTAAAAAACTGGCCTGATACAGCCGATGTTCCCGCAGAGGCGCTACCGCCGCCAGATTCTCAAACGGGGTCTGGCTGACCGGGTTGAAGGCCGAAAAATACACCCGCGACAATTGCAAGTTGTGATAGAGTTTTTCGCTTAATGACAGTAATTCTAGGTCGGTATCCCCCACTGCCCCGACCACAAATTGCGTGACCGTGCTGGCGAGTTTTTGCTGCGGATTCTCACGCCGGATTTGGTCGGCCAGTTGTAGCATCCCCAACAATTCGCCCATGAAAACTTTCATCGGCGCGAGCGCATCAAGACGGGCTTGAGTCGGCGCTTCTAGGTTGACCGATACGCGGTCTGCGATTTGCATGGCGCGATGCAGTTGGTCGCGCTCAATCCCCGGCATGATTTTGAGGTGGACATAGCCGCGATATTTATACTTGCGCCGCACGATTTCCACCGTGTCGAGCAATTTGTCTTGAGTCGTCACGCTGCCCTTGATAATCCCAGACGACAAGAACAACCCATCGACTTGTTTAGCGCGATACAGCCGGTCAAATGCTCCAGCGATAGCGTCGGGTGTAAAGGTTACGCGCTTCATCTTGGAACGTCCGGCGCGGAACGGGCAATAATGGCAATTGCGCTCGCAGGCCGTCGTAATCATGGTCTTGAGGACCGGCTTAGGGCCTTTGGGCGTTTGCAGATGGGTGATACATTCCAACATGCTTTGCGATTGATAGCGGGTCGGGTCGTCACGCTTCTCATCGTGCGGAGAATCGCCACCCGGCTCAAAGCGCGTGACATCACCGATTTCGGAGAA
>DAOTTP010000177.1:0-1506 GCA_034437835.1 Anaerolineae bacterium
GCCGTCGGGCTGACTCGAAAAACGCGATCTAACCAGCAGGTGAAATCGACGCCCTTTGCGATTCTAGCGGGGTTAGCGGGCGGTGTTTATTTCTTCATGTTCTGGGTCGTTCACCAGCGTGCGGCATAAATGACTCAACCGTTTATCCTCGGTGTCAATTACTGGACGCGCCGTAAAGCGATGTATTGGTGGTCAGACTTCGACGCGGCGGAAGTGCGCGAAGAATTTGCCGTGATCCGCGAGTTGGGTATGAAGGTTGTGCGGATTTTTCTGCTGTGGGACGACTGGCAGCCGACTCCCGACACGGTGTCGGCGGACTGCTTGCGCCATTTAGGGACGGTCTGCGATATTGCGGCGGACAACGGCTTAGGCTTGGACATCACGTTTTTCACCGGACACATGAGCGGACCCAACTGGTCGCCGGGTTGGTTGCTTGACCCGAACGAGCCGCCCATTGGCATAGACAAGCTGGTGAGCGGCGGCAAGCTCATCAACGGCATGGGCTATCGCAACACCTACACCGATCCCGTAGCGCGGGCAGCACAGAACTTGCAAGTGCGGACGGTGGTCAGCGCGTATAAGGATCATCCGGGTGTGTGGATGTGGAATCTCGGCAATGAGCCGGATTTATTCTCGACTCCGCCTGATGAAGCCAATGCGATGGGTTGGATACGCGAAATGACCGATCTCATCAAGGGGATTGATCCCGTGCATCCGGTGACGTGTGGACTGCACGCCGCCAGCTTGTATTCCAACCAGCCGCATCGCATCGATCAAACCTTCCCGTTGATGGACGTAGCGGTCATGCACTCCTACCCGATGTATGTGCCGTTCGTCAAAGACCCGCTCGATCCTGATTACGTGCCGTTCACCTGTGCGCTGACGACGGCGCTGTGCGGAATGCCCACGTTGATGGAAGAATTTGGCGGCTGCACGACCGCCCCCGGCAAACCGTCCGAAGTATGGAAATGGACGGCTTACGGTCAAGAACGTGATCAATTCATGGCGTCGGAAGAAGATTTCGCCGCCTACATTGAAGCCGTGCTGCCTAAGCTGGTCGAAGTGGGCGCAACAGGCGCAATGACATGGTACTATGCCGATTATATCCCTGAATTATGGGACAAACCGCCGTGCCGCGACTCGATTCACGAGCGGTTTTTCGGCTTAGTGCGCCCCGATGGATCGCTCAAACCCCATGCCGAGGTGATCAAGCGGTTTGCGGCGACCAACCCCATTGTAAAACCTGCCACGCGCACGGTGACGCTCGACATCACGCCGGACGAGTTCTACGAGAATCCCGCTCTGCACACGTATCGACTGTACGGGCTGTACAAACCCGACGCGGTCAAGACGGAGTTTTAACCTCACCCCCCTCGTGAGCCAATAGCCTCACCCCTAAATCCCCTCTCCCAAAAGCAGGAGAGGGGACTTTGACTCCCCCTCTCGCACTTCGGAGAGGGGGTTGGGGGGTGAGGCTTATTTCCGCTATAATATCCGTTAATACCC
>DAOTTP010000178.1:0-10439 GCA_034437835.1 Anaerolineae bacterium
AAAATGAGGTTTTGACCGGTACTCAGCCAATCATCTGAGGGAAGGATTTCCCCACGCCTCAGCCAACTTGACGCTCTACGTCATCAGATTGAGGGAAGAAATGATAGCTGAGTAGTTACAAAAACTAACCATTTAACCGTTTCTCATCCTACCGGATTTGGTGGTAATACTCGACAAGGCGAATAGGAAAGGGCAATTTCGACAAGGGGAGGGGAAAGTGGTGAAAGTGTCAAAATTGTCCACCGAGGGCTAAAGCACCTCGGCTAAGATGAAAAAATGGTAACTACTCAGCCCCTATTTGAGGGGAAAACGAGGTTTTAACCGGTACTCAGTCCAATCATCTGAGGGAAGGATTTCCCTGTGCCTCAGCCAATTTGATGCTCTAAATCATCAAATTGAGGGAAGAAATGATGGCTGAGTAGTTACAAAAAATGCTAGAAAAACCAACTCACCTATCGTCACTTTTGGATAGCTGAGAGGCTTTAGCCCTCGGTAGACGATCCTATTGACAGAATGTACCGAGGGCTAAAGCACCTCAAAAGGCTTCAATCATGTTGCGCGTGTCCTCAGCTTGTCAAATGGGCAATCTGGCTACGCTGAGACAGGATTAAGCATGTTGAATACAGGCTCGTAGTTGCCACTCTCGGCGGCAAAGCGCAAGAATTTTACTTGCTCTACGCATATTTCGGCGGCAGATGGCTGTGTCTGCAAAAGGTGCATACTCTCTGAGATGTAATCCGCCAGCGGCATCGCGCGTGGGTTAGAAGACCCACCCGCCATGAGTTCTGTCGCAACGGCAGGCGGGATCAGTTCAATGACTTGTGTTGAGGTGTCTCGCAATTGGAAACGCAACGCTTGTGTATAGGAATGCAGCGCCGCTTTTGTCGCATTGTAGGTGGGCGTATGCGTAAGGGGAACAAAAGCTAACCCAGAAGAAACGTTGATGATGGTGGATTGCGGTTGCTGTTGTAGATGAGGCAGCAGCGCAGATGTCAAACGAATCGGTGCTAGAAGATTGGTGGTGATGGTCGCTTCCATATCGGCAAGCCCATTTTGTGGCGCCAGTAGATTTTCGGCGCACATGATGCCCGCGTTATTAATGAGAACGTTCAGTGTCGGGTACTCGCCTATGATGTTAGCGGCGAAAGTGTGGATTGCGTCTGCATTCTCCATATCGAGGATAAACGATTTCATACCCGGATTGGCAGCAATTGTCTCGTCGAGGTTTTTTTTGCTGCGCCCAGCGATGATGACTTGGTTTCCTAAGGCATGAAACGCTTCGGCAAGTCCGCGTCCAATACCAGAGTTGCCACCTGTGATAAGAAGGGTATTTCCTGTCATGTTCATGATGTAATGCACTCCCATTATGGATGAAACATGTGACCGTTGGTTGACTTTTACAGCGTATGGTGGATACTTACTTTTGTATAGTAGGCACCCGAAAGTTCTATACTTACCCTAGAGAAAGTGTCGATATGAACGCTGTCTATAAACCAGAATTGGAACAGCATAAGTCTTACAATGCAGCATCCTGCCGTACAGCCTTAGATGCTCTTGTCACGGAAATTATTGGTCGTATTGCGGATAAGTGGACATTGGTCATTTTAGAAGTGCTGACCGAACATGGGGAATTGCGCTTTACTCGTCTTGGAGAAATGGTAGAAGGCATCAGTCAAAAAATGCTGACCAAAACCATTCGGCAAATGGAACGCGATGGCTTGGTGATACGAACCATTCATCCGGTGATTCCACCCAGAGTGGAATACAAATTGACGGATATAGGAATGACGCTTAGCGCTGCTTTTTGCGGTGTCTGGATGTGGGCGGCAGAGCATCATGAACGGCTAGAACAATCACGACAACAATACGACCAGCGCTTGAAGAGTCAAGAAGCAATACCTTCGCCAAAAGATAAAACTGCAAAATAAACCACATAGAACACAGAGAAAAGCGAGAGAAAAATGTTCTTCTCTGTGGCCTGTCCGTCTCTGTGACTTATGTTTTTTTATTCTACGAAATATTTAAATTTGGCGAAGGATTTTCTTTTATAATGTTAATTTTATCTTGAACATTAAGAAATATTGTTGATGTCCATTCAGCGACATTGACTGATAAAGAAATAATAATGAGAAATAAAATCCCCTCTATTGGATTCAATAGAGGGGATTTTATTGGCTTAAAAACTCTAGCGGAACTTCGTGCCGCCTTTTGTCCCCTTGAGACCTTTCAGCCCCTTGAGGCCGCGCCCAGCGGTCAGCGCGACGAGGTTGGTCTTATAGTCGAAGCTGGTGCGGCGCTTGTCGGCGTGGGCTTCTTGCGCCAACTTCACCAATTGGTCAACCACATGCCCCGCAGACATCCCACTTTCATTCCACAGATACAGCGCCAGCGACCCCGGCATGGTGTTGATTTCATTCAGATAGACCATCTCGCCGCGCACTAAAAAGTCTAGGCGGGCGATTCCGCGCCCCTGCACCGCGAGGAAGGCCTTGCGGGCGATGGTTTGAATCTGAGCGGTCTGATCAGAACTCAACGGCGCGGGGATGATGCGCTCGGCGCTTTTCATGCTGCCGCCCCCGCGCATATATTTATCCTCGTAGGTCAAAAATTCTTCTAGGCTGCGCGGCTGCTCCAACACAGACGCCTTCACGCCACGGTCATCGCCCAACACCGAGCAGTTGATTTCGACGGAATCCGTCACCGCCGATTCGACCATCACGCGCCGGTCAAAACTCGCGGCGATGTCGATGGAAGCGCGCAGCATCCCACGGTCATTGACTCGCGCCACGGCGATACTGCTACCCAACGTGACCGGTTTGACGAACATCGGGAAACTCAACGTGCCAGTGATACGCGCCAGCACCGCTTCGCTGTCATCGTTCCATTCGGTGCGGGTAAAGACCACATCATCGACCACCGGAATACCGGCCTGACGCAGAACGGCTTTGGTCATGGCCTTGTCGTTGCAGACCGCAGAGGCCAACACCGCGCACCCGACATACGGGATGTCGGCCATCTCCAATAGCCCTTGAAGCGTGCCGTCTTCACCATGTGAGCCGTGAATCGCGGGGAAAGCCACATCAATCCGCTGGATGGTCATACGGCTGAACATGCCGCCGCCGGGGTTAATCAGCAGGCCGCCATGTTGGATGCTGGGAGATAACACTACAGCCTGAACGCCCTTCAACTGGGTGACGGCGGCTTCGTCGGTGAAATTCTTGAGGATTTTCAGCGCGTCGCCGGTGAACCAGCGCCCATCGCGGGTGATATACAGGGGGATGACCTCATACCGACGGGGGTCAAATGAAGTCATGATTTGGTGGCCTGTGACCACCGAAACGTCGTGTTCGACGCTACGACCACCGAAAATGACGGCGACTGTGGTCTTGCGTTGTGCGCTCATATAAAGAAGTCCTTGCTCTGACAAAACAGGCTAACTATGGGTTCAACGGGACGGGTTGTCAAGGCAAACTTAATTCTAATAGAGTCGCTGCGACCTCTGTACCACGTTCGATTTGCAGCATGTGACCCGCGCCCTCGAATAAACGCAGTCGCGCCCCGGCGATACTCGTCGCCAGCGAGTCGCTGAACTTGGGCGGCGTCATGACATCCTCCGTCCCGCACAACACCAGCGTCGGGGCGCGGATGTCACCCAGACGGGCGCGGGCATCAAACACATTCGAGGCGGCATAATCACGGGCGATGATACTGGGCTTGAGGGTCATAAACTGACTTTTGCCACGTTCCCGTACCGCATCATCCACCGAGCCACCCCACAACCAGCGCGAGAGCAACTCGGCCACGGCCTCCGGCTGCGATTCCGCCCGCGTCAGGATGTCTGGGTGTACCTTGAGGCGTGCGCCAGTTGCGATTAAGCCCAACCCGGCCACGCGGTCAGGGTGATTAAGCGCCAGAGTCAGCGCGATTCCGCCGCCCATACTATGGCCGACGACGTGAATTTTCTGGATGTCGAGGGCGTCTAACAGCGCGGCGAGGTCGTCGGCGTGGTCGGTCAGGCTAAGATGTCCGTCGCCATGCGAACGCCCATGCCCGTTAAGGTCGGGCGCAAAGTTGGACAGCTTGCGAATCGGCATCCCCCAATCGAGATGAGTCCCCGCCGCGCCGTGAATCAGCAAAAACGGCGGCTGGTCGGTCAGGCGGTGGTCAGCGACCCACAACGCCCCGCGTGCAGTTTGAGTCAGAGGCATGTTACAATTCAATCAATTCATCATCATAAGACGGTTACATTATGGCACAAACAAAAACCTTCTACATCTTCCACGGGGAAGATGACATCGCTATTGAAGAAGCCACCCATAAGCTACGCGCCGGGATGGGTGAATTTGGCGACATGAACACCTCAGAATTTGAAGGCGATGCGGTCAGCGTGCCGGAAATCCTCAACGCGGTCTCATCTTACCCGTTCCTCGCGGATAAGCGGCTGGTCATCGTCAAAGGGATGATCGCCCACATCACACGCAAAGGGGCGGGCGATACCGGCAAACGGGCTGTTGAGCAACTCATCGCGGAAGCCCAGACCTTGCCCGAACACGCCCGCTTGATTTTCGTCGAGCGCGGCGCACTGCCCGAAAAAGACAAATTGAGCAACGCCGTCAGCGTCATGCCCAACGGATTCGTCAAGCTGTTCAGCACGCCGTCAGACATCCCCGGCTGGATTGTCAAACGCACCGCCGTCTACGATACCGATATTGAACCGCGTGCGGCCTCTGCACTGGCCGAGATGGTCGGCGGAGATTTGCGCCGACTCGATAATGAATTGGTCAAATTGGCGGATTATGTCCTGCCGCGCACGGTCATCACTGAGGCGGATGTGGCCGCCATCACCCCGTATGTGCCAGAGGCCAATATCTTCAAGATGGTGGACGCGATGGCGTCCGGCGATGGCAAAATCGCGCTAAAATTGTTCCACCATCTGCTATTGGACAAAAATAATACCGTGTTCAGCATTTACGGCATGATTACCCGTCAATTCCGCCTGTTGATTCTAGCGCGGGAACACATGGACAACGGCGGCGGGGGCAATCTGGGGGTGGTATTGGGGTTGCACCCTCGCGCCGCTGAGGGGTTTGGCCGCCAAGCCCGCGCTTTCCGCATGAGCGAGTTAGAGGCCATCCATCACAAATTGTTGGAGTATGACGTGGCGATGAAAACCGGCGTGATGGAGCCAGAATTGGCGGCGGATTTGCTCATGACCGGATTAACACTATAAGAATCCCAAAACCGCAACTTAATGTGACGAATGCGCGTATAGTGTGTTATATCAACATAGCACGACTCACAAGGAGGAACTAACAATGGGAACTATTCTCGGGATTGCCATCGTCATCGGCATCATTTGGCTGGCGCTCAATTTGGCAAGCTCACTCATCGGCCTGATTATTTGGTTGGTCGTGGCTGGTTTGGCCGGTTACTTCGCCAGCAAGGTCTTGGGCGGTGACGGTACTGGCACTGTCGGCAACATCTTACTGGGGTTGGTCGGTGGTTTGGTCGGCCCAGTCATCTTGAGCTTGGTCAATCTACAAGGCTTGCGTGATAACTTCCTCGGCGGCCTGATTGTCAGCTTCGTCGGCGCAGTGGTCGTGATTTTCATCGGGCGCTTCTTCAACAAGAATTTTGGGAAGTAGGGTTCACACCCACTACCCAATTCAACAAAAACCCCGCCATGTGCGGGGTTTTTCGTTTTTGAGGGCGGACATGGCAGTACCATGTCCCTACAAATATCCGTGGTTTCGGTAGGGGTGTAGCGTGCTGCACCCCTTTTTGATGTCTACAGCACGTCGTCGGGGTCGAGTTCGACATGCCAACCGTTGGCGATGGCCGCCTCGCGCAGCGCCAAGCGCGGATCGGGCGCACGGACTAAAATCTGCCAGCGGAACATATCCCCCACCCGTGAGTAATAACACGGCGCGGGGCCGATGATGTCCGTGCCGGTCAACCCCATTTCCTCAATCCGAGAAGTCAGCGCCCGCGCCCCTTGTTCTGCCAGAGAACGGGCGCGGGCGGCATTTTTATCTTTGAACACCACCCGCGCCAGCCGTCGATAGGGCGGATAGCCCAAGCGCTGACGGTAGGCCAATTCCTGCGTCGCGAACCCGTCATAATCATGGTTACAGGCGTGGGCGATGGCGTAATGCTCCGGCGCGTGGCTCTGGACAATCGCCTGCCCCGGCCTCAGACCGCGCCCCGCCCGCCCAATCGCTTGAGTTAGAAGTTGGAAGGCGCGTTCCGCCGCCCGAAAATCTGGCAGATTCAAGGCGACATCCGCGCTGACCACCCCGACCAGCGTCACGGCGGGCAAATCCAAGCCCTTTGTGACCATGTGCGTCCCGACCAGCACATCGGCTTGCCCGTCCCAGAAGCGAGACAAAATCGCGTCTGCGATTTCTGGGCGATGAATCGCGTCGCTGTCCCAGCGTAATACCCGCGCAGACGGGAAGCGGCGCATGACCTCGGCCTCGACTTGCTGCGTCCCCGCGCCAAAATAGCGAATCCGGTCAGAGCCGCACGCCGGACAGCGTACCGGCGCGGGCGCGTGATACCCGCACAGATGACAATGCAGATTCGCGTCGTGTTCGTGATAAGTCAACGGCTGATGGTCATTGGGACAGCGAGCGACATAGCCACAATCGCGGCAAAACACATAGGTTGATGTGCCGCGCCGATTCAGCATCAAAACGGCCTGTTCGCGGCGGGTGAAGGTCTCGGCCAGCGCGTCTAATAACGGGCGGCTGAATAAGGTCGCGTTGCCGTCGCGCAGTTCCGTCCGCATATCGACCAGCGTCACGGGCGGCAAACCGCGCTCCACGGCGTCACGTTGTGAGGCATCATAGCCGGGGACGAGTTTGGCGCGGGCGGCCTGCGATTGGACGCGCAATTTATGGTTATGCACCCGTGCAGGCAAGCTCAAGAGCGTTAATTCGCGGCGCTTGGCGCGTTCCATCGTCTCAATATCGGGCGTGGCGCTCCCCAAGATGAGCAAGGCGTCATGGTCACGCGCCAACCATTCCGCCAACAAGCGCGTGTCATACAGCGGGGCGCTCATATTGCGATAACTGCCGTCGTGTTCCTCATCAACGATAATCAGGCCGATGTCCGGCAACGGCGCGAACAAGGCCGAACGCGCCCCAACGATAATCGGGACATCACCCGCCCGCGCCTGACCCCACACGCGGTAGCGCTCGCCTTCATTCAAACTCCCGTGAATCACCGCCGCCTGACCGGGGAATCGCGCCCGTACCCGCCGCAAGGTCTGAGCGGTGAGGGCGACTTCCGGCACGAGGTATATCACCTGTCGCCCCTGCGCCAAGACCGCCGCAATCGTCCGCAAATACAACTCCGTTTTACCGCTACCCGTCACGCCGTATAACAAGAATCCGCCATAACTGGCGCGTGCCGCCGCCGCTTCTAAATGTCGCCATGCGCGGACTTGATACGGCGTCAGGGTTGGCGCGGTGGCGGGGATGAAATCGCGCTCGGCCAGTTCATCGCGCCATGTCTTTTTCTCGCCCAAGAGGATGAAATCGAGGTCGGCCAATTTCTGGAGGTCGGGCAATTTCGCGTTGGTCTGGGCATAGACCCAAGAGACATCGACCGGCTCAACTTCACGCGATAAAACTTTGAGAATATGCACCCAGACCTCTAGGCGCTTCGATTTTCCAGCCGCGTGATTCAGCGCCGCCAATGCCTCATCTAAGGCTGAGGCGTGGAAGGCCAATTGTGCCAATTGGATTTTGGGCGGGCGCGGCGAGGGTGGGTTTAGGACGCTCTCAACCCGAATCACGCCCAATTTTTCCAGCCCGTCAGCGGCGGCAGGCCATTTATCATGCTTGATGGCCGTCCGCAGTTGTCCCTCCCGCAACGCCCCGCGCCGTGAGAGCAGACTCAAAAGTTCCAGTTCCAGCGCATCGGCGGCGCTGTAGGACGGGTCAAGCAGCAGATAGCGCGGCTCGGTGTGTTGGGCGAGGTTGGGCGGTAGCCACAACCAAACGCATAACCCAATCGGGACGAGGTATTCTTCTGACAGCCGACGCGCCAACCCTATCGCTACCGCCGACAGCACCGGGTCGGGGTGCATCAGAGCGCGTACCGGCTTAGGCTGCGCGATGGGACTGGAATCGCTCAGGCGCATGACCACCCCCGGCTGGCGTCCGGTTTTGAACCCGACATCAACCAGATGACCGACGCGAATCGAGTCGGACAGATATTCCGGCACGATATAGTGAAACGTGGTCGGCACGGCGGCGTAAATGGCGATTTCGGCGTAAAGAGGCATATCAAGGGAGTCCTAAGTGACGAGTCCTGAGTTGACAGACGTTAATTCCGCCTATAAACACATCAAAGATCGGGGCTATAATAGGGTTATTCCGAACGTAAGGACAGCCTTATGGCTCAATTCATTTTACACATCATGGACGCCGCCGCGTGGGAAACTGCACAGGCGGACGGCGCGGATTATCGCGTCGAATCGCTCGAAACACAGGGTTTTATCCACTTCTCAACGGCTGCACAAATGCCCGGAACCGCGCAAAAACATTACGCGGAGCGGGCGGATTTGCGCCTATTGGTGGTCGAGGTTGAAAAATTGACCGCCAAACTGGTCTTTGAGCCGCCCATCAACCCCGATGGACGCCCGTCCACCAGCACCGAGTTGTTCCCGCACCTATACGGGGCGCTCAACCTTGACGCGGTGCGCCAAGTGGCCGATTTTCCCATCAACCCCGATGGCACGTTCACACTGCCCACCAGTTTACAGTTTACAGTTTGAAGTAAGCAGTAAAAACTGTGCTGAATCCATTTCAAACTACACACTGTCTAAACCGCTAACTCCCAACTGCCCACTTCTAACTAAAGACAAGGCTCTCCCCGTTATGACCGTCCAAGATGACCGCGACCTGCTCGGCCTGATGAAAATTGGGCGCATTTGCGCGCAAACCATGCACCACATGTTGAGCCAAGTCCGCGTCGGCATGACCACCAATGAACTCGATGTGATGGGCGCGAACTTCCTCCGCAAACACGGCGCACGCTCCGCCCCGATTTTGATGTACCACTACCCCGCCGCGACCTGCATCAGCATCAATGAGGAAATCGCCCACGCCATCCCCGGCAAGCGCGTGATTAACCCCGGTGATGTCGTTAATATCGACGTGTCGGCAGAGTTGGACGGCTATATCGCGGATACCGGCGCAAGCATGATCGTCCCGCCCGCCGCTGACGCCGCCGAAAAACTGCTGGCACGCACCCAGACCGCGCTCGACAAGGCGCTGGAAGTGATTACGGCTGGTGCGCCGCTCAACCAGATTGGGCGTGTGATTGAAGGCGAGGCGCGCAAGTATGGCTATAAAATCCTGCGCGAATTGGGCGGCCACGGCGTCGGACGCTCATTGCATGAGTATCCGCGCAACATCCCCAATTATTTCGCACCGCGCTTGCGGGCGCGTATGACCGACGGCCTCGTCTTCACGGTTGAGCCATTCCTGAACATGGGCGGCGGCAAGATTAAGCAAGGGCAAGACGGTTGGACTCTCAGTAGCGCTGACGGGTCACTCTCCGCGCAATTTGAACATACCATCGTCGTGACCCGTGGCAAACCAGTCATCGTGACGGCGCTGGCTTAACGCTTAGCGTTTGCGCCGAAAATACTGGAAGCCCGCCGCCAGCGCCACGCCAATCTGCACCCCGACGGCAATCCCTACCCACGGGATTTGAACGGGTGGCGCGGGCGCGATGATGTCAACGATGGGGATGGCCGTACTCAGGCTGGCGATTTGCGTTCCAACCTGTGTCGGTGTGACAGTCGTCCCCTGTAAGTCCAGCGTGGGCTGAGGCGTCGCCGCGCTAAGGTTAATCGGTGCGCCCGCCGCCGTTGCAATCCGCCCGCCGGAGTTAGTTGGGGAGGCAAATATCGGTTCAACCGTCACCGTCGGGATGGGGGTCTTGGTCGGGATAGCGGGGGACAGCGCGGTCTGGGTGGCCTCGTCTGCCGCTTCCGCGATGGCGGTGGAGATGAAATCATCCGGCTCTGGCGTATTGGTCGGCCAATTTGGGGGCGGCGCAGTGGGCGTATACGTCCCGGCCTGTGGCGGAACAAGCACGATTTCACCGATTTGCAACATCCGAATATCGTCTTGAGTCTTGGCGTTCAAGCTCAAAAAATCCGGCAAATCGCCCCATGTATAGCCATAAATCAGCAAAATATCGCCGATGGTCTGGTCGGGTTGAATCTCGTGCATGATGTTGCCGTGGCTGTCTAGCCCGACCACATACGGCGGCGGGCCAGACGCGGCTGCACTGCCCCCACCGCCGCCTGATGACGGCGGCACATACGCCTCGCTGCCGCCGGGCGAGCCAAAGACCAACACGAATGATTGTCCCCAACCGCCCGCCGCAGTCGCGATGCCGATTTCTTGATAGTTGGG
>DAOTTP010000179.1:0-14744 GCA_034437835.1 Anaerolineae bacterium
TTGACCCGCGTCCTGACCTACCACGTCATCGCCGGTTCGGTGACTTCAGATATGGTTAGCCCGATGATGGCCGACAGCATGGAAATGACCGCCGTTGGCGCCGACCTGATGGGCAGCCAACTGACCGTCACGGTTGCCGAAGATGGCACCGTCATGATCGACAACGCTAAGGTGATCATCACCGACATCATCGCGTCGAACGGCGTGGTTCACGTCATCGACACCGTTTTGCTTCCCCCCGTTACGTTGGATGAAGTCATCGCCGCCGACGTGACTGGCGACATCAACATCGCCGGTAGCTCTACCGTTTACCCGGTGACCCAGTACACCCTCGACCAGTTCGTCGCCGAAGGTTACGCCGACACCTACACCAATGACTCGGTTGGCACCGGCGCAGGTTTCGAGAAGTTCTGCACCGCCGAGAACGCCACCGACATCAGCAACGCCAGCCGCGCCATCAAGGAAAGCGAAGCCGCTAACTGTGATGCAGCGGGTCGCCCCGCCATCGGCCTCCGCGTCGGTGATGACGGTATCGCCGTGGTCGTCAACCCGGCCAACGACTTCCTGACCGACCTGACCGCCGAACAATTGGCGCTGGCCTTCAGCACCGCCGTGACTTGGGCCGACGTTGACCCGTCCTTCCCGGCTGAGGCGATTGTCCGCTACAGCCCCGGCACCGACAGCGGCACGTTCGACTTCTTCGTCGAATCCGCGCTGGATAAGAACGCCGATGCGATCTTGGCTGCCACCGAATTGAACCTGAACGAAGACGACAACGTGTTGCTTGAAGGCGTCGCCAACAATGTCAACGCCATCGGTTATTTCGGTTTCTCCTACTACATCGAGAACGCCGATAAGTTGAAGTTGGTCTCGGTTGATGGTCTGCTCCCGACTCCCGAAACTGTCGCCTCCGGTGACTACGGTTTGGCTCGCCCCTTGTTCGTCTACACCTCGGCGACTGTTCTGGCCGAAAAGCCCCAAGTGTACTCGTTCCTCAGCTACTACCTGACCAACGTTGCCACCGCGATTGAAGCCACCGGCTACTTCCCGGCCAACAAATATGACCTGAACCTCTCGCACCTGCTGTTGGCTGCCGCCAACCACGCAGCCATGGGCGGCATGTAATAGAAGTCTAAAAGTAGCGTGATGTAAGACTAACGCGCTCTCACTCAGGAGGGGATGCCTATTGTGTCCCCTCCTCGGTGTTTGTATGGAACCCAGCCAAAATTTCAGTTTTTATTTCATTGAGGGTGTTCATTTTTAGGCGTCTGGCCTTAAAAGATAACGCACGAGGAAGGTAACTATGGCGAGCGAGCAAGCGCAGCCAATCCCTACTGGGACAGCGGTGGACATCAAGCTTAAAGCAAAATCAGATTTGCGCGGTCAGCCGCGCCCCGGCGAGAAAATCATCGGGGGTATCCTGATGGCCTGCGGCGCTATTTCAGTCCTGACCACGGTTGGGATTGTTTTGGTTTTGCTGTCGCAGACGATTTTGTTCTTCCAATCACGGGCGTGGTTGGTCGCCCGCCAACCCATCGCCACAGAAACCGCACTGGCGACAGTCACAGGCGGCTTCAGCGATGCCGATACCGAAATCCGCATCGCCTACAGCAATGAGAGTAGCGTCTTTCAACAGGGGCAACACATCCTCATCGGGGATGAAATCATGACCATCACAGACCGCCCACGCGGGCGGCTGATTGTCACACGCGGCGACCTCGGCACATTCATAACCCCACATGACGCCGACGCGCCCATCTACCCGATGACCGAAGTCGCCGCCGGAATCGTGGATGCCATGCAGCCAGATGATTTGGATGTCACGGTCAACACGGGTTTCGGGAAGTTGTTTAGCGTCGGTCAAGACATCAAAATCGGCGCGGAAGTCCTACGGATTATCGACATCGACGGCGATCTATTGGCGGTTGAGCGCGGCATCGAAGGCAGTGTTGTCCCGCATACAGCGGGGTCGGACATCGAAGCAGAAGACCGCCCAACCGTGATCGAATTTTTGACCAGCACGGTCTGGCAGCCCATCAGCGGGCAATTCGGCATCCTCCCCTTGCTGACCGCCACCATGCTCACCAGTTTGGTCGCTATGCTGGTCGCCGTCCCGCTGGGGATGTCTACCGCTATCTACCTTGCAGAATACGCCACGCCGCGTGTCCGGGGGATTGTCAAGCCGATATTGGAAGTCCTCGCGGGCGTGCCGACAGTGGTCTACGGCTTCTTCGCACTGACCTTCATCACACCCGCCCTAAAGACGCTATTTTTTGGGGACGCCATCAACTTCACCAACATGCTCTCGGCGGGTCTGGCGATGGGAATCCTCATCACCCCACTGATTAGCTCGATGTGCGAAGACGCCATCAGCGCCGTGCCGCGTGCATTGCGTGAGGCCAGCTATGGGCTGGGCGCGACCAAGTTTGAGACCACCATCCAAATCGTGTTACCGGCTGCTATTTCCGGCATCTCCGCCGCGCTGATTATCGGCCTGTCCCGCGCAGTCGGTGAGACGATGATTGTGGCGCTGGCATCGGGCGCAGGCCCGAATTTCACGTTTAACTTACTGGCAAGCGCCGAAACCATGACCGGCCATATCGTCCGCATTTCCGGCGGCGACTTGTCCTATGGCAGCATCGACTATGTGAGCATCTTCGCGGTTGGCGCAGCGCTATTCGTCATCACCTTCACGCTGAATCTCCTCAGCGGCTACATCGCAAATCGTCTGCGCGAAAGGTACTAAACCGCATGAGCAATCTTGTCGATGTCGGGGTTTATCGCTCTGGCGTAATCCGCCGCAATTGGTCGGCGCTTCTGATGCAGCGTTTCTATTTGGGGACGCTGGTCATCGCCATCTTCATCCTATTTTTGCTGCTGTTCAGCATCATCAACCAAACCATCGGCTATATCTCCGTCACTCAGGCGATCAAGGCCGAACAGCTTTCCGCTCAACCACTGGAGACGCTGACCTCCGAAGAACTCGCCAATATCTTGCTGGAACAAACCCCCCGTCTGCTCTTGGTGATGGTGCGCGACAATCTGAACAAAGTCGCCACTGACCAATTCACCAGCACGGCGCTGAAAGATGGGATTAACGGCACTGTCCCGGCAGATTTAGCCGACCTCACCCCGCGCGACCTGACCGGCGATGCGGGACCAGCGGCTTATGCGCGTTTGCTGGCCGCCAACCTCACCCCCGATCAATTGGTTTCGCTGATTGAGGTCAATGTCCTCAAAGTTGAAATCGAACAGTCGTGGTCGCTATGGGAAAGCCTAACCCAGAAAGCCGAAATCGAAGCCGAAGTCGCCGCCAGTGAGACGGGTGAAGAACTGCGCTTTCACTCGTGGCTCAATACTAAGCTCCTCACCCAGCGCAACTCGCAGCGCGTCGAAGAAGCCGGAATCGGCCCCGCGTTGGCGGGTACGGCTTACCTCTTGGCGCTGACCGTCCTGATTTCGCTGCCGTTGGGCGTCGGCGCGGCCATTTACCTTGAGGAATACGCTCAAGAGAATTTCCTCAACCGTCTGCTAGAGACCAACATCCGCAACCTTGCGGGCGTGCCGTCGATTATCTACGGCATGTTGGGTCTGACGGTGTTCGTCAACACGTTTTCCAGCATCACGCAGGGGCGTTCGATTTTGTCAGGCGCGTTGACCTTGAGCCTACTGATTTTGCCCATCATTATCACCAACTCCCGCGAAGCGTTACGTGCCGTGCCGTCCCCCATCCGCGAGGCGTCCTACGGACTCGGCGCGACCAAATGGCAGACGGTCAGCCGCCAAGTCTTGCCCGCCGCGCTCCCCGGTATTTTAACCGGCTTGATTTTGGGCGTCTCACGCGCTATTGGCGAGACCGCGCCGTTGATTGTGATTGGCGCGACCAACTCGATCAGCACCTACCCAGACAGCCCGTTCTCGCGTTTCGCGGTGCTGCCGTTCACCATTTACAACTGGTCAAGCCAACCGGATGCGGCCTTCAAGAACGCCTCCAGCGCCGCCATCGTCGTCCTACTCATCGCGCTCCTGAGCATCAACTCAGTCGCCATCATCCTCCGCAATCGCGCCGTCAGTAAGAGGGTCTAAACGCCTACTATGATGAATAACCAAGTCAATCCTATCAACACAAAGACGCACGCTGTCCAGATTCAGAAAGTCGATATCTATTACGGCTCATACCGCGCCGTCCACGATGTCAACATTGATGTCCATGACCGCAAAATCACCGCGTTCATCGGGCCATCGGGCTGCGGCAAAAGCACCGTGCTACGCGCCATCAACCGCATGAATGACCTCGTACCCGGCGCACGCCTTGAAGGGGAAATCATCTTTCAGGGGCGCAACTTGTACGGCAAAGACATCGACGCAGTAGAAGTCCGCCGCCGCATTGGGATGGTTTTCCAGAAGCCGAATCCCTTCCCCAAGAGCATTTATGACAACGTGGCATTTGGGCCGCGCCTGTTGGGGATTAAAGACAAGCGCACGCTCGATGAAATCGTCGAGAAATCCCTCAAGCGCGCCGCGCTGTGGGATGAGGTCAAGAACGACCTGAAGAAATCCGGCATGGCGTTGTCTGGCGGTCAGCAACAGCGCTTGTGCATCGCCCGCACGATTGCGGTGGAGCCGGAAATTATCTTGATGGACGAGCCGTGTTCGGCGCTTGACCCGATCTCGACTCAGCGCATCGAAGAATTGATGTTGGAATTGGTTGACCAATACACCATCGTCATCGTCACCCATAACATGCAGCAGGCGCAACGTGTCTCGGATTACACGGGATTCTTTAGCATCCGCCGCACAGAGGACGCCTCTACCGGCAAAGACACCCGTTGGGGTGAATTGGTCGAGTTCGAGCAGACCGACCAATTGTTCAGCCGCCCCGCCAAGAAAGAAACTGCCGATTACATCAGCGGACGCTTCGGCTGATTTTTCGCCCTACCCCAAATTTTCTGTACGGACGCCCCATGGGGCGTCCTTTTTGTTCGCATTTCGCCCACCATCTTGTTAAATTTTTGAACGATTTATTTATCTGCGGCGTAACTACTCAGCCCCTATTTGAGGGGAAAACGAGGTTTTGACCGGTACTCGGCCCAATCATCTGAGGGAAGAGTTCCCACACGCCTCGGCCAATTTGATGCTCTACATCATCAAATTGAGGGAAGAAATGATGGCTGAGTAGTTACCTGCGGCGTATTAAATAATGCCGGAGATGGCAGTGCCATATCCCTACAAATAATTTTCGGCATTTTGGGGGATAGCTTACCGGAATTTTATCTGTATTTGCGGCGACTTGTGAACCGTCCCTATCTCATCACTCAACACTCACGACTCATCACTTCGCCCCATATCCCCCCAACAGATGGGGGTCTCATATGGTTTACATTATCCCGCCTCAGGCCTATACTTTTTCAATATCAAGACGGGTTTATATGGGTCATGATGGGTCAGTTAGCTCAGACAACAATTAACGCATTGCAACAAATTCAAACGTTCAAGAATCATCGAAGTGTTGTACAATCGTAAGCGCACAACACATCAACAAACGGGGGCGGCTCGTCTTAGCTGCCTGTCACACTCCCCTTAAATCTCATCATAACATCCCCTATTAGGAGGCACAGGCAGTGTCAGAAGTCTTACAGACGACACCCCCCCTCACGCATTTAATCAAACGTTCTGACTACGACTTACAGAACGCCACCCACCCTAACCGCCTGATTGGTATCTGGCGACTCATCACTGGCTATCGGCAAGATTATATCTGGGCAATCCTCAGCCAAGTCGTGGCCGTAACTGCCAAGACCGGCACAATGCTTCTGCTCGGTTTCTTGATTGACGATGTGATTAAGCGCGGCGATGTCCTAAGCGTCATACCATTGGTCGCATTGGGCTTTGTCGGCTTGGCCTGTATCGAAGGATTTTTCACCTTCCTCAGCGGGCGCATGGCAAACTCAACCGCTGAAGGCGTGGCTTACCGGCTGCGGAATTACCTATATGACCATCTTCAGCGCCAGAGCTTCAGCTATCACGATAAGCAGCCCACTGGCGACCTGATGCAGCGTGTCACTTCCGATGTGGACATGATACGCCGCTTCCTCTCCGAAATGGGGACGCAAATCGGGCGAATCTGGTTGCTGTTCCTGATTAACTGGCTGGTCATCACCACCACCATCCACGGCGGCTTGGGCATGGTTGCGGCCATCGTCGTCCCGATTGTCTTGGGCTTGTCGCTGTTCTTCTTTGGGCGCGTTGAAAAGCGCTTCGGTGACGTTCAAGCGCAAGAGGCGTTGGTCTCGACTCGCCTGCAAGAAAACCTAACCGGCGTGCGCGTGGTGAAAGCCTTCGCCCGCCAAGAATACGAAACCGAACGGTTTGACCGCGAGAACTATAAACATTTCCAGAAGAACAACAGCCTCCTGATGATGCACTCGCTATTCTGGCCGTTGACCGACCTCGTGACCGGCTTCCATCAAGCGTTGCTGTACTTCCTCGGCGGTATGCTTGCGTTCAACGGCGACATCACCGTTGGACAGTACATCGCCTTCGCTGGGATGGTCGTCTACATCATCCACCCGATGCGGAACATGGGACGCCTGATAGTTCAGGGGTCACAGGCGTTGGTCGCCTATGACCGCGTAATGGAAATTATCAAGCAAAACCGTGAGCCACTGGGCGAGGCCGACCCCGCGCCGGTTCAGACCGTGCAAGGCGCTGTTGAATTCCGCGATGTCTCGTTTGAATATGAGCGCGGCCTGCCCGTGTTGAAAAATGTCAGCTTCAAGGTCGAGCCGGGTCAAGTTGTGGCGCTGATGGGCGCGACGGGCAGCGGCAAGACCACCATCATCAACCTGATGATGCGCTTCTACGAACACACGGGCGGTCACATCCTATTGGACGGCATCGACCTGAGTGAATACCCGCGTGACTTCTTGCGGCGTAGCGTCGGCGTGGTCGAACAAGAGCCATTCTTGTTCAGCCGCACCCTCCGCGAGAATATCACTTATGGCGTCGGGCGTCAGGTCAGCGACGAAGAAGTGTTCGCAGCCGCCAAAGCCGCAGCCGTACATCATGTGATTGAGAGTTTTCCAGAAGGCTATAAGACTCTGGTCGGCGAGCGCGGCGTCACGCTCTCTGGCGGTCAGAAGCAACGTGTGGCGATTGCGCGTACCTTACTCAAGAACCCACGCATCCTGATTTTGGACGACGCGACTTCCTCCGTAGACAGCGAGACCGAGGCTGCCATCCGCGATGCGGTCAATAAGCTCCTGCCGGGGCGCACCGCGTTCATCATCGCACACCGCGTGCAGACCGTCATAAACGCCGACCAGATTTTGGTCTTTGACGACGGCAAAATTGTCCAATCCGGCACACACGCCGAACTCGTCGAACAAGATGGTTTCTACCGCAGCATCTATGAGATGCAATCGCACATCGACGAAGAACTAGAGAAGGAGATAGGTCTATGAGCGACGGCAATCGCTTTGAAGAAGAAGATTTCAGTTCTAATTTCAGCGGCGGCACGGTCATGCGGCTGCTGAACCAACTGCGCCCATACAAGTTACAAGTCGGCCTGTTCTTGGCCTGCGCTGTCGGCGTTTCGAGCATGGAGTCGTACTTCACCTTGCTCAGTAAGCAGATTGTCGATGACGGTATCGTCGCTGGCAACGCCGACTTGATTGGTCAATTGGCGATCCGCTACGGCGGGTTGATGATATTTTTCGCCGGGATGGTATTCACCTTCATCTACGTGTGTGGTCGGTTGGGTCATCAAGTCCAGTACGACCTCCGCAAGAAGATGTTTGAACACCTCCAGCGCCTATCGTTCAGTTACTATGACCGCACCCCCGTCGGTTGGATGATGTCGCGCCTGACCAGTGACCCAGAGCGCGTCTCGAACGTGCTGACATGGGGTTTGCTGGACGTGACATGGGCGATCACCAACATCCTCGCCTCAATCATTTTCATGGCGACGATTAACTGGCAACTCACCTTGATTGTCATGGCGATTTTGCCCGTCATCATCGCCGTAGCAATCTGGTTCAAGCAACGGATGTTATTCGAGTACCGCGATGCCCGCAAATATAACTCGATGATTTCGGGCGAATTCAACCAGAACATCACGGGCGTGCGCGTCGTAAAATCCATGCGGCGCGAGAACGCCAATTTGGACGAATTCGAGAAACTCACCGGCAGTATGCACCGTTCATCGTATCGCGCCGCGTGGCTATCGGCCATGTTCCTCCCCAGCGTCCAAATCATCAGCGCTGTAGCCGTGGGCGCGGTGGCGTGGTACGGCGGCTGGCAAGTCACCACGGGCGGCATGACCATCGGCGGTATCCAAGCCTTCATCGGGTACATCACCTTCATGATGTGGCCGGTCTCGGATGTGGCGCGTGTCTATGCCGAAATGCAGCACGCTATCGCCTCTGCCGAGCGCATGTTTAGCTTGTTAGACAGCCAGCCGGAAGTCGTCACCCGCGCAGGGTCAACCGACCCCGGCACGCTCAAAGGCGACATCGTGTTTGAGAATGTCGAGTTCCACTACGACCCCGCCAAGCCAGTCTTGAGCAACTTCAACCTGACCATCAAACAAGGCGAAACCATCGCCCTCGTTGGCGCAACCGGCGGCGGCAAAAGCACCATCGTCAATCTGGTCTGCCGCTTCTATGAGCCGACTGCTGGCCGGATCACCATCGGTGGGCAAGATTATACGACCATGCCCTTGAACGCGATTCAGAGCCGGTTGGGGATGGTCTTACAGACCCCGCACTTGTTCAGCGGCACTATCCGCGACAACATCCGCTATGGTCGCCTTGACGCCACCGATCAAGAGGTTGAGGACGCGGCCAAGCTGTCCGGCGCACACGCTTTCGTCAGCACGCTAGAAAAGGGCTATGAGGAAGAAGTCGGTGAAGGCGGTATCCTACTGTCCGTCGGTCAGAAGCAGCTTCTCAGCCTCGCCCGCGCCATCCTCGCCGACCCAGAGATTTTCGTGATGGACGAGGCAACGTCATCGGTGGACACGCTGACCGAGGCGCTCATCCAGCAAGGGATGGAAGTCGTGATGCGTGGCCGTACCAGCTTCGTCATCGCCCATCGCCTCAGCACAGTTAAGCGGGCAGATCGTATCATCGTGATTTTGGGCGGCCAAATCCAAGAGATGGGCAGCCACGCCGAACTGCTGCGTAAGCGCGGATACTACTACAACTTGTATACCCAGCAATTCCGCCAAGAACTGGAACGCAGCTACGACGAGGTGTTCAAAATCAAGTCGGGCGAGCGCGACCTCGAACCCGAAGCGATGACGGCTTAAAACGCGCCGCGATTCAATCAATAACGCACCACAGAGGCACAGAGCGCACAGAGAAGAGTTTTCTCAGTGTCCCCTGTGCCTCTGTGGTTTTTGCGTTTTATGCCCTCAAAATCGCTCACTTGAGCTATATGCGTTATAATACTATTCAAACTTACGACTCAAAACGACGAATACAGGACTGAGATTCCCATGCCCAACCTCGAACATCTGCTGCGCGAACACCGCGAACTGCTGCCCGTGCTGGCGCAGCGCTGGGGCGTGAAGGCTGGCAAGCGTAGCGAAGAAGACATCATCGCCGCGCTGCAAATCGCCATGTTAGACCCCGCTCGCATCGAGTCGGTCTATGACTCGCTGGAGGCCAAAGCACGCGGGGTGATTCAAAGCCTTGTCGGGGCAAAACCCACCAAAAATCAGATGATTGCCGCGATTTTTAGCGCGATGAACGGGCAAGTTCGCAAACTCGGCGCAGGCGGCATCGAACGCGAGAAACCGCACGAGAAACCGACCACCACCGCCGAATTATTATATTATTGGGGTCTTGTCGGGTTCACCAACCTCCCCGGCCCCGGCGCGGTGCTGACCAAAGTCGCCTATATCCCAGATGACCTCGCGGTGCTGCTCCCAACCCACAAAACCGGCTACAGCGCCAAAGCCCTCGCCAAAGAATTCGATGACGACGAAATCGAACACCACGACGACCACGACGATGACGATAGCGAGGATGACCAGCCGGACGAGCGCCCACGCCAAGCCGCCGCCCCGCCACCAGAGCCGCCCGCGCCGGTGAAAGCTACCCCTAAAAAGGCCAAACCCACCCCCACGGCAGAAACGCCTCCGCCCGCCGCGCCGATTCCTGAGCCTGTGGCTACTGAGTCTGCACGCTTGGGGCGTCTGAGCGCCTTAGATAACCCGCGCCCCGCCGATACCTCGCTGGTCGATGATTTCACGACGCTGCTGGCATTTTTACAAGTCACCGCCGCGCACGCCGAAATCATCCCGTATAGCGCCCGCTTGGACGAGGCCGCCCGCAAGCAAATCACGCCACACTTAATCGTCAAAGACCCGGCGCGGCTGGATTTTGCGCTCTTAATCGGCGTGACCGCAGGGATGATTGAATTCCATGACAGCAAGGCGTATTGCAAGCGCACAGAAGCCCGCCGCTGGTTAGAGTCGCCGCGTGGGACACAGCTACAGATGTTGGCCGATGCGTGGCTGAAATCGTCTGAGTATGTCGATTTAGCGCACGTCCCCGCCCTGACTGTCGAGGACAACGGCTATGCGGGCGTGCCGGAAAATGCCCGCACCGAAGCCCTAAATCTGATTACCGAACTCGTCCCGATGGACGCGCCGTGGTCTACCGATGAGTTCATCGCCCGCGTATTCGAGATGCAGCCCTATTTCCAACGCGCCGAATTTGACGGGTGGTATATCCGGGGCGCGGATAACAAATATCTCAAAGGGGTCGAAAATTGGGATGCCATCGACGGCGCATTATTAGACTTCTACCTGACCGGCCCGTTATATTGGCTGGGACTCGTCACCATTGGCGACGGCGCGGTGCAATTCAACGGGTATGGTCGTGCCTTCATGAACCGTGAAGCCTTCCCCATCCGCGCCGAGCCGGACGAGCGCCCAATTTTAGAGAGTGACGGAGCGCTAAAAGTCGGGCGCGGATACTCTCGGTTTGAGCGCTTCCAATTGGCGCGTTTCACATCATGGGTCAGGCCGCCCGCCAATCCCAGTGAGCCGTATGTCTATCGGGTAGACGCGGCGGGGATTCAGCGCGGCGCGGGGCAAGGCATCCAGACCGATCAAATCGACACATTCCTCAAGCGCGTCACCGGAGAAACCTTGCCGCAATACGTCAGCGGCCTGCTGGGGAATTGGCGCGGCGGCGCACAAACCTCTGTGACGATGGAGCGCCTACTTGTGCTGCGAACCAACAGTGTCGAGGCGATGGATGCTATCCTGAAGGAGCCGGGATTGCGCCGTTATTTGGGCGCACGCCTCGGCCCCACCGATGTGATTGTCCGCGCCGACCAATGGGAGGCGCTACAAAAGGCATTGGGCGACAGCGGCGTAAATGTCGATGTCCGGTTGTAATCGCATATACCACAGGGTTTAACGCAAAAAACAGGGCGCAGCACGCTGCGCCCCTACAATAACCGTGATGTCGTAGGGGCGACCCATGGGTCGCCCTTTTATGTTCACACCGCGATTATCACCCGCTGGGTCGCCCTTTTTTATGTCGATAGGTTAATGTTGAAATCACCCGCTAGGCAGAGTCGCTAACACACGCTGAACTTTCAACGCGAGGTGCAGAATCAGGCGATTTTCTGGGTCGTTGAGGTCTAACCCGGTCAATTCCGAGATGCGCTCCAACCGATAGACCAGCGTATTGCGGTGGACATCCAAATCGGCGGCGGCTTTGGCGAGATTACCGTTGGCATCGAAAAAACCGCTGAGGGTGCGGATTAAATCGCCCTGCTTGCGCTCATCATGGTCCGCCAACGGCTGCAACGCTTCATCATAAAAGCGCCGCATATGGGTCAGGTTGCGGTCTTTGACCGCCAACAACAATTGGAACAACTTGAGGTCGCCATAGTAGGTGGCGCGGTCATGGTCGCCCAATTGTTGCGCGATACTGAGGGCGTCTTTGGCCTCACGGTAGGCCTCACGCAAAATCGCCAAGCCTTGCACCGGACGGCTGAGTCCCGCAGTCACCGCCCCGCCGGGGGCGCGTACCTGTAACTGCTGGCGCAGATATTCAATCTGCTGGCGGGCGCGGGGCAGCGCCGCCAAGTTATCCAACGGGTAGAGCAGCACAATTAGGTCAACGTATAACCCCAGCGCAAAATTGGTCTGGCGGCGCGTCAAATCATCGCGCACGAACGACACCAAGGATTCTTGTGGCAGCGGCGCACCCGCCGTTGTCACAGCGCGGAAGGCCGTCACCACATACAGGCTGTTAGGGTCGAAACCGGACTGTTGCGCCCGCGCCGTCAGCATATCATCCTCGGCGGATGTGCCAGACAGCCACATCTGCACCCAGTCGCCGCGTGTCTGTTCGACGGCGGTAGCGATGGCGCGAGTCTTGGCAAGCTGTACCGCGCACACCTCAGCGCCATACGTCAACACAAGACGGTCAAATTCTTCCAATGGGCCGCCGGTCAACAGCGAAAGATAACCCGCGACACGTTTCTCAACTTGGAGTGCGGTGGTATATCCCAACGGGCTGATGGCGACTCCGTTCAACGCTTTAGGTGCTTCTTTGGAAAGCCAGCGCTGGAACGCCTCTACAGAGGTCGATTCCGACAGCACGCCGCGCCCCCCACCGACTGGACGCCGCCCCATCGGATAGGCGATTTCGGTCTGCACGCCCGCGTCGTCATGCACAACGACAGGCTTATTGGTCGCCCGTGCGAGGCTTTGGAGCAAGCTGCCGAGTTCACGATTTTCAGCGGCGGCGCGGACTAATTCGCGTTGAACTTCCATCGCCCGCTGGCTGACTTGCGCCGCGCCGCTGGCGATGAGGCGGTTCACTTCGCGTTCGATTCGCGCCAGATTCGCATCAAACGGCAGCAAAATTAGCGCGACATTATTTTGATTGGCCGCCGAGAGCGCCGAGGCCGGAATATCTTCTTTCAGGCGGATGGCGATGGCGGCGGCACGCGCCTCAACCAAGCGCAAGACCACTTCGGTGACGGTTAGGCGGCTCTCGAAACTGCGGAGCAAGTCCATCTGCACCATCACCAACTCACCGCCGTACAATTCCGTCAATGCTGAGGGTTGGGCGCGTAACGATACCGCCCATGTGACCGGAATATCCGGCGACCCCGCCACAACCCGCGCTTCAACCGGCAGCGCAGCACGCAACAGCAGTTGGAGCGATACGGAGTTCTGATCAGTCATGTTTGCAATCCTTTACAGGTCAAGCAGACCCACCCAAGTGTCGAATCGACCTGATATATATTCATTGTACTGATTTTATAAAATCGTGCTTAGTTAAATCTCACAAAATATATGGGGCGTTCGGTACAAATCAAAAAGCGGAGGGGGTCTCCTCCGCTTTTTGATTTGGCAATTATCACCAATTTGTGGCTTATACGCGCTTGACGCCGAGGATCAGACTCTCGCCGCGCACCGAGGTGTCTTGCTTGGGGTCATCGCTAGGCGCGAAGTCTACACGGAAGAAGCTCTCATCCGGTTCGGCCTGATTGACGGAAAGTGCTAAAACCTCATCCGCGATGCTCTGTTTGAAGGTGTTAATCGCCATTGAAAGCACGTCCGACGCCTTAAACACGAGGTGGATGCGGTCTTCAATCTCAAAACCGGCCTTGCGACGGGCATCTTGCACGCGGCGGACGACCTCACGCGCCAATCCTTCAGCGCGGAGTTCATCATTCAGGCGCGTATCGACTGCGGCAAAGTAGCCGCCGTCCTCCGCCACCGCGTAGCCTTCCGCCCCAGACTGCTTGACCTCGCACTCAGCCGACAACACTTCATAGCGCACGCCGTCCAATTCCAAGACCACGGCCTCGCCGCGCTTGAGCGCCTGCGCCCATGTGCGGACTTGAGCAGCATCACCCTCACGAAGCGCCTTTTGCGCCTTCGGGAAGTCTTTGCCGAACTTCTTGCCCAACGCTTGCGGCAGCGGGTTCAGCTTGTATTCCACCATATCGTCCGCGCCTTCGAGCAATTCAACGCGCTTGACGTTCAACTCAGCAGCGATCAGCGCGTTCAGCTTACGGACGGCATCCGCGTCTGACTTACCACGCCCGACGAATTGGGCGGCGGCCAACGGCTGGCGCACCCCGATTTCGGCGGCTTCACGGGCGGCTCGCCCCAAGCTGACCAATTTCTGCGCGACGGTCATCTCATCTAAGGCCGCTTGGTCAATCAGGGCGGCGTTAGATTGCGGCCAATCGGCCAAATGGACGCTCTCAGGCGCGGACGGGTCAAACGGCACGACCAGCGCCCGATACAGATAATCCGAGAAGAACGGCACGGCGGGCGCGATCAATTTACTGACCATCACCAACGCCTCATACAGCGTCGCCATCGCACCCACATCCCCGTCCCAGAAGCGGCGGCGACTCAGGCGGACGTACCAATTCGACAGCAGTTCCACGAACCCTTGCACCGGGCGAGTCGCCCCCGGCACATCATAGGTTTCATAAGCTTCCGTCACTTCTTGGGTCAGTTGGTGCAACGAGGCCAACAGCCACTTGTCCAGCGGGTCACGGTCTGCGACGGGCGGAGTCGCGGTCTGTGGCGTCCACTTGGCGATGTTGGCATACGTCACGAAGAAGCTATAGGTGTTCCAGAGCGTACTCCAGAACTGGCGCATGGCCTCGCCCACCAACTCCAACGAAAAGCGCTTGCTATCCCCCGGCGCACCGGCGGTATACATATACCAACGCATCGCGTCCGA
>DAOTTP010000180.1:0-13762 GCA_034437835.1 Anaerolineae bacterium
CCCTCACGGTAACGATGCTCGAATTCTTCCCCTGAGACCCCCGCTTGTGCGGCTTGGGCTTGGCTGACGCCGCCCGGATTTTCGCTTAAAAGGGTCATCAATCCACCCATGTCGGTGTAATCAGCGCGGAAATCGTGATATACCCCACGCTTTGCGATATAACACCACGGCGCGAGGATGTGGGGCGTGTTTGAATCACGAGTCGGGTGGCGATAGGATAGCGGTTGGGCGACTTCTGCGCTCAGAATCGCATCGGCATAGGCGGCCAATTGGCGTTCCATCCCATAATACTCATTCAGATAGGCCAATGTCTCCGGCGACGTGCGGCGATTCTCTCGGATAATCACATCTGCGAGGCGGGCGGCTTCTTCGGCGTCGTCGAAATCGACCTTA
Source organism: Anaerolineae bacterium (assembly GCA_034437835.1). Lineage (GTDB taxonomy): Bacteria > Chloroflexota > Anaerolineae > Aggregatilineales > Phototrophicaceae > Flexicrinis. The sequence continues at coordinate 394 of DAOTTP010000180.1, forward strand.
TCCAGCAACGAATCGGGGAGCAGTTCGCGGTGGGTGGTGATGCGTGCCGCGATGGTTGGCGTGCCGCACCCCAGCGACTCATAAACCGCGTTGCCGAACGACTCCGCAAAGTGACCGAGCGCCAGCGTGACCGCGCCGAGGCTATAGTATTCTGGCATCAGCGGTTGCGGAATCCACTCATGGAAAACGATATGCTCAGTCAGCCCATGTGCGTGAATAGCCGCCTGCATCCTGTGATAAAAATCCAGCAAATCGGGGGTGTTCTGAGTCGCCATCCAACGAGGGATGAGGACGCGCAAATCTTTATGACCATAGTGATTGACCAGCGAATCTACCACGGCAATCGTCTGAAGGATGCCTTTGGATTCTTCTGGGCGATGGGGGTGGACGACCACGGTGTATTGCGTTGGGTCAAACGGGATGATTTTCAAAATCTCGCTCGCGGGGGTTGGTTTGAATCGCGACCAATCTAAGCCGTTGGGGATGACCTGAATCCGTGTCGCCAAATCGGGGAAGAAGCGTCCTATCGTCGCTTGGACAAAGCGGCGTGAGTAATCGCTGATGAGGATCATCTTGTGTGCGCTGAACAAATAGCCGCCCAATAATGTTTCCGGGTAGACGTTATCGCGCAGGCTGACCACCGTCGGGATATGGGCGTAGGCGAACGGGAAAAGCAGCTCACCATCGTGCATGTAAAACCGGTCTGCCGTCGCTAAGGTGTCGCCCACATCTTGCAAGATGAGCGCCATCTCGTGGGCGCTGATGGCATACGGCTGCGGGAAAGGCATGTGGAAGGGCAGAATTGGGCGCACCTCGACCTTCGGATGCCACTTGAACGGCTGACCATCGGAGTCCGGCGGGCGAGTACACAATACGGTCACGTCATGACCGAGCGTGCCGAGATGGATAGCGATGTGTTGGAGGTGTTTGGGCGCACCGCCCATGACTTTATCGACAAAGAGCGGGTTAATCGAAAACGCAACGATACGCATGGGATAGCCTTTAGCAACTTTTGGGGCATATTACCTGTGTTTGATGAGTATTCCGTTTATAAACACGGCGGGCGGCGGCGCAGTGACTCTATAATACGTCTAAGGTCTACTGTCATAGTTGGTTGATGAGGTTATGTTTGAACTGCCGTTATTCCCGCTAAATCTGGTGTTGATGCCGTTGCAACCGCTGGCGTTGCACATTTTTGAAGACCGTTATCAGCAGATGATTTCGCATTGCATCGCTACTGATACGCCGTTTGGGGTGGTGTTATTGGAGCAGGGCTTGGCCGAGGAAGGCCGCAGCAATGCACCCACCATGCCGCATGTGGTCGGGACAACCGCCCACATCACGCAAGTGCAGCAACTTCCCGAAGGGCGGATGAATATTATCGTGGTCGGGCGCGAGCGCTTCCGCGTGCATGATTTTCTATCCGATAGACCCTATCTGGTCGGGGTGGTCGAGCCTGAGCCGATGATGTACGAGGGCGTGGTCATCCCAGACGCCAGTATGCGTGGCTTATCACGCAGCGTGACGCGCTACCTGAAAGTCTTGGAGCAGGCGGGGCGGATTCAACCTTCAACGCGGGAATTGCCGTCTGACCCAGCTGCATTGGCGTTTTTGGCGTCGGCGCTGCTGCATGATATCAGCACGCCGCAGCGTCAGATGTTGCTGGAATCGGACGACCTCGCAGTGATGTTAGAACGTCTGCGGGCGATGTACCGGCGTGAAATCGTGCTGCTTCAGGCCATGCTAAATGTGTCTGACGATAACGAAGTCGGCCCATTTTCGCCGAATTAAAGTCGAAGTAGGGACGGCATTCTTGCCGTCCGTTTGCGGGATTTCTGAATGGACGCCCAGAAGGGCGTCCCTACAGTCGCGTCATTTCACATAGTCTGAACATGAGCCAAGTTTTTTTACCGCCCACTGCTAACTGTAAACTTCAAACTGTTTTAGGTAAGAGCGTCTAACGGACGCGCGTCCGGTATGATTGTGTACCCGAATCGTTACCAGATTGAAACTGAGAATTTATGGTCATCCAAGAAGGTGAACGGTTGAACGCCCACGTTTACGACTCTAGTGAGGGATTTGATGCGTTGCGTGCCGAGTGGAATACGTTGCTGCATCACAGCCCCACGGATACCGTGTTTTTGACATGGGAATGGCAAAAACGCTGGTGGGACGCCTATCAACCCGGCGAGTTGCGGATTGTGGCGGCGCGGGGCGCTGACGGCGCACTGATTGGGATTGCGCCGCTGTTCATTGATACGACCAACCCCGACGAGCGCGTTCTGCGTGGCGTCGGCTGCATTGATGTGACCGATTATGTAGACCTCATCGCTCATGCCGACCACTGGGACGCGGTGATGTCGGTTTTTGCCGGGGCGGTTGTTGGGATGTCCGGCCAATATGACCGCGTAAACCTGTGCAACCTGCGGGCGGATTCTCCGACTCTGAGCAGTTTGCGCCGATGTCTGGACGAATGCGGTTATACCACCGAAATCGCAGATCAAGAGGTCTGTCCGGCCATTTCGCTCAACGGCAGTTGGGACGGGTATCTGGAAAACCTCGATAAAAAACAGCGCCATGAACTCCGTCGGAAGATGCGCCTAGCGCACGCCGAAGAAGATTTGACATGGCGGGTCGTCAGCCCCGACGACGATTTGAGCGCCCAACTGACTGATTTCACCCGTCTGATGGCGCAAAGTAGCCAAGACAAAGCCGAATTCCTGACCAATCCCCAACATGTCGCGTTTTTCATGTCGGTCATGCCCGATATGTTGGCGAATGGCTGGCTGCAATTGGCATTTTTGGATTATCAGGCCGAACCCATCGCCGCGTACCTCAATTTCGTCTACAACGGGCGGGTGTTGGTCTATAACTCTGGTTTGAACCCGGCGAAGGGGCAGTTTAGCCCCGGAATCGTCCTGCTCTGTCACCTGATTCGCTGGTCGGCTGAGAATAATATCCACACCTTTGACTTCCTACGCGGCAACGAAGAATACAAATACCGCATGGGCGGGGTTGACCAGCCATTGGTGATGCTGAAGGCGACAAAGTAGGTCCGTAGCATGATGTTTAACAGACAAACACGGGCGACACTGTAGGGACTGCATATATGCAGTCCGTTTATGGATCGCGCATAAGAAGCCGTATGGACAGCAATATGTTGTCCGTGATGAGGTGAGGAATATCTTGAGTAAATCGATTCGGGCGTTGGCGCTCATCAGCTATCACACCAGCCCATTGGCTCCGCTAGGGGGCTATAAAACCGGCGGCATGAACGTCTATGTGCGCGAATTGGCGCGGGAATTGGGACAGCGGGGCGTGCGCGTTGATGTTTTCACCCGCCGCGAAGCTGATTCTCAGCCCGAAATCGACCTCAGCCTCGGCGCAAATGTGCGCGTCATCCACATCGAAGCGGGTGCGTATACCCAAAAAGACCCCAACGAACTCCAAGCCTACATCCCGCAGTTTGTGAAGGGCATCTATAAGTTCGAGATGCTGCACAACGCTGGGTATGATGTGATTTACAGCCACTATTGGTTGAGTGGATTGGTGGCCGAAAAATTGCGCGAGGCGTGGCGTATCCCGGTGGTGCAGATGTTCCACACCCTGAGCGCGATGAAGAATCGTATCGCCAGTGAACCGACCCCGATGGTTGACCATCGTATGATCAATGAGATGCAGATTATCGGCTGGGCAGACCGCATCATCGCGGCGACTCAGGCCGAATACGCGCAACTGCTATGGCTGTACCGCGCAGACCGGCGCAAGGTGTCGATTGTGCCGCCGGGGGTAGACGCGGTGCAATTCACGCCGCGTCCGCGTGAGGAGTCCCGCGCCGCCGTCGGGTTACACCCCGGCCAGCGGATGTTGCTGTTCGTCGGGCGTTTAGAGCCATTGAAGGCCGTCGATTCGATTATTCGGGCGTTGCACGTCATCAATGTGGTGTCGCGCAGTGAGTTGGACGGGGTGCGCCTGACCATCGTCGGCGGCGAACCCGGCAACCCAGAGCGCAAACGCCTAGCGGCGCTGGCAGAAGCCCTCGGCGTGGCGGATTATGTGGAGTTCGTCGGGGCGAAAGACCACACCCAATTGCCGACCTATTACAGCGCGGCGGAAGCCTTGCTCATGCCGTCGGATTATGAGTCGTTTGGGATGGTCGCGCTTGAGGCAATGGCAGCCGGGACGCCGGTGATTGCTTCCAACGTCGGCGGGTTGGCGTATCTCATCCGAGAAGGCGAGACGGGCTATCTCGTCCCAGTACGTGACCCAGAGGCATTGGCGGAGCGCATCCGCGATATGCTGAAAGACCCGGCACGGCGTGACGCGATGGGGCAGGCCGCGCACGAATTGGCGCAAAACTACGATTGGGCGCAGATTGCAGACCGCCTGATGGAGGTCTTTTCACAGGCGCGTGCGGGTCAGCGTGCGGTCAGCAACAACGTTTAAGAGCAGTGATGAGTCCTGAGTTATGAGAAATAAGGCTCATGTTCAGACTGTGTGAAATGATTGCAACTGTAGGGACGCCCTTCTGGGCGTCCGCCACCTGTTCCAATACACGGATGGTGAGCGCGTGGATGTGACCAGGGTCAGTCAACCCTTCTGGGCGTCCGCCACCTGTTCCAATACACGGACTACGCAATTTGAACATGAACCAGAAATAATCTGCGTATGAAGCGGTAAGGTCGTCTCACCACACTTCTTACTCCAGACTCATCACTTTATATTTCAGCCGCCGTAGGCGTTTGGGATGTCCGCGATGTCAGGGGTGAGATAAGGGTTTTTCCCCTGTAGGCTCATCACCAGTTCATCCGAGGCCGCGACTTGTCCCTTGTGATAGAGGACATCATTGAATCCGTCATACAGATAACGGCGGTTGACCCAGCCGTACTCGTGATGCTGAAACACGACGTTGAATAATAACGCCTCGTCCGACGGGATGAATTTTTCTTCCACAATCCACACCGGCGCATATTGATTGAGGTGAGGTTTCACCTTTAGGTCGCGTTTTTGATGTATGGTGCTGGTCGCCATGCTGCGCCTTTGCCTCCGTCTGACTGAATTCCATCTGCTGCAACAACCACGATTGTGACGCTCCCCACGCCTAAAGGCGTGGGCTTCTGACGGACGCATGAACCTGACTGCGCTCTACGTTATCCGGCATGGACACGTCCTGTCCAAGTTAGTGAATCGCGGCTGTAACAGCCATGTGCGATAAAGAAAGTATAGCAGATGAGCCAGAGAACTCAATTACGCCTTATATCTCCGTACCTAAAGGTAGGGGCTTTACGGCGCTTTTTGGGTAACCGTGTGCCGCCGTAGACACAAGCGCGGGGCGTTCGTCGGAAAAGCGTCCGCTAGGCGTACAGTCTGGCTGGGTTATTGCGTATATCCTGAAAGTATGGAGTCATGCTTGCGAGATAGAGTCGTCTGTGGAACTTTTTGGCTCGTTCATACGTCTATCTTGTATAAGAATGGCACAATTGAGTTAAAAGGGAGTATCAAAATGACAAGCAAAAGATTTTCGGTGATGTTATTGGCGGCGTTCATGCTGCTGATGGTCGTAGCCTTGCCCGCCCAAGCCCAGACAGCGGCGTGGAAGGTCTCGTACTACAACAATATTTTCCTGAGCGACCCCCCGGCGTTGGACACCACCGCCACCCAAATCACGTTTGACTGGGGCGCTGGCTCTCCGTCCGGCGCGGTCAATAATAACAATTGGTCGGCGCGTTATGGTACGGATGTGTTTTTCACGGCGGCGACCTATCGCTTCAGCGTGCGTGCGGATGATGAAGTCCGCCTGTGGATTGATGGTAATTCTGTCCTCAGCACCTTTGATGCGGGGCAGCCGAATACGACTTTGACGGTAGATGTCGCTCTCAGCGGGACTCACCACATTCAAATTGACTATCGTGAGCGCAGCGGCAACGCCAATCTGAACGTCACATGGCAAGATGTCCGCACGATTGGTCTTACCCCGACAACCACCCCCGGCGCTCCTACTGGCGTGACGGCGGTGGTCAACACCTATACATTGAATGTCCGTAACGCGCCGAGCATCTCTGGCGTGGTCCTGACCAAAATCTCGCGGAATCAGGTCTATACCGTGTTGGGCAAGAATGCCGATTCGACATGGTATAAGCTGGATGTGAACGGACAACAAGGCTGGGCGAGCGGCGCTTATCTGGTCATCTCGAATCCCGCCGCTGTCCCTGTCATAGACACTACTCCGGTGGTCATCAACCCATCAGACTCGTTGGTACGCACGCCGGTACGCTTGAATTTCCGCAGCGGCCCGGCCACCAGCTTTACCTCGACAGAAGTTTTACCCGCTGGCTCACTTTTGAAGGTAATTGGGCGTAATAGCGATGCTTCGTGGCTCAAGGTTGAGTATGCTGGGCGTCAGGGCTGGGTTGTGCTGGCGTTTGTGCAAGCAGTCACCCCATTAAACTTTGCGACTATCCCGATTGTAGGGTAGCGGGCTTGCACGCCGTAAAAAATTCGGCGTACAATAGTTTTCACGGCGGTGGGGTAGCCCACCGCCACTTTTGTGTGTTTCAAGATGAGGAGCTAGTCCCATGAAGCGTTTGGCATTGGTTTTGGTGCTGGTCTTGGCGATGGTCGCCCCAGCGTTCGCGCAAGGTGAGCCGTTGGAAATTGGCAAGACCAAAGAAGGTTCGCTGAAAGACAATATTGGGACGTTCACTTTCTCCGCTTCGGCGCAGCAGGTGATTGTGTTTGAGTTGGTGTCGACAGATTTTGACCCGTTCTTGGAAGTCCAAGCGGCAGATGGCGACGTGCTAATCTCTGATGACGACGGCGGTTCTGAGAGCTTGAACTCTCGTATTGTGTTCGTCGCGCCAGAAGCGGGCGAGTACAGCGTGGTCGTGCGCTCGTATGGCGGCGATGCTACCGGCGCATATACCTTGACCTCCACCGATGATATTGACCAGTTGGCGTTCGGTGAGAGCGTTGAAGTCGCGTTGGCCGAAGGCGGCACTTTTCAAACCTTCTTTATCGCTGAAGAAAATGACGTCATCAACCTCACCGCGACGGCTGCCGATGAGGATGTAGACACCAACCTGACTTTGGTCGGGCCGGATGGCGTTCAGGTCGAATATAGCGAGGACTTCAACGGTATCAACCCGGCACTCAGCCGCGTAATCCTGCCCGCAACCGGCATGTATGCAGTCACACTCGCACCGTATAGCGACGATGACTTCGGCGATGTCACCCTCTTTTTGGAAAAGACCGAGTTGCCGATGTTGAGCGCGGACGGCATGACCATCAAGTTTTCCGATGGGGGCTCTTACCGTGAAATCGCCGGATTTGAGACCACAGAAGGTACGCTCTACGAAATCACCTTCACGTTCGATAAGGAAGCCAACGGCTCGATTGAAATCAACGGCAGTAGCCAATACGGTAGCTACACCTATTTCAGCTTCAGCGGCATTGAAAGCGCGTCCTTCAGTTATCGCGCTGAGGCGGATGGCCTGTCGCGGGTGAAAATCACCAACAGCGGCTATGATCTGCCGACTGAATTCACCGTCACCGTCGCCCCAGTAGAATAACCAGACCGCAAACAGACCCATCCGCCCCGGTTGCCTTGACAATTGGGGCGGGTGCGCTAAGGAATACTAGGAGAGATTGTCATGAAACGGTTTATGCTGATTGTGGTGCTGGTCTTGGCGATGGTTGCCCCAGTTTTTGCCCAAGAAACATTAGAAATTGGTACGACTGAAGAAGGTCGGCTTAGAGACAATACTGTTACTTATAGTTTCACGGTTTCCACGCAGCGAATCATCGTTTTCAGCTTGAATTCGGAAGATTTTGATTCGTTCTTGCAAATCGAGTCGACGGATGGCGAGGTGCTTAAGACAGATGATGACGGCGGCGATGGCTTGAACGCACGAATCGTATTCGTCGCGCCGGAAGCGGGGGATTATAGGTTGACCGTCCGCTCCTATAGCGGCGACGGCACAGGGGCGTATGTTTTGAATTCGATGGCTGATGTCGGCCAATTGTATTTTGGCGAACCTATGCAAGTCGATTTGGCGCGAGGCGCAATCGTGCAGATGTTTTTCGTCGCTGAGATTAACGATGTCATTAACTTGTCTGCGGTGGCCTTGAATGAAAATGTCGATACCAATTTGACGTTGGTTGCGCCAGATGGCCTTCAGGTTGATTTCAGCGAGGACGCCAGAGGCCTCAACCCGTATATCAGTCATGCTGTTTTGCCACAGAGTGGGTTGTACTCGGTCACGCTTGCGCCGTATGCCGCAGATGATTTTGGCAAGCTGAACCTGCTGCTAGAAAGAACCGAATTGTCTATGTTGAGCGCAGACCCTCTGAAATTGAAATTCACTGAGGGTGTTTACGAGCAAATTATCGGTCTCAATATTGTGGACGGGGCGCTCTACAACATCACCCTTGCGTTTGAGAGTGAAGTTAGCGCATCCGTTGCACTTGAGGGTAGCGACTATGAGGGCTACGGGTATTTCAGCGTTACGGCGGCGGAAGGCGTGTCCTATCTGTATCGCGCTAAAGAAACCGGTTTGGTGAAGGTAACGCTCACCAACAGTACGTATGACCTCCCGGTAGGATTCACCATCACCGCCGTGGTGGTTGGCGAATAACCGTTTGCCCACTGACCAATCCGCCTAGGGCAAACGCATCAAAATTTAGATGAGGGAAGAAAATGGTAGATGGCGACGGACGCGCCGTTGCGCGTCCCTACCTTAATCGTCATTCGTAGGGACGCCCAACGGGGCGTCCGTCGAAATTTGAGATTTGATGCGTTTGCCCACTGACCAATTCGCCTCAGTTGACTTGACAATTGGGGCGGTTGCGTTATGCTTGTGCGCTATGTGGAGCAACCTTTGTGTCACCCGTCGCATCAACCGAAGCCGCCGAATAACATTCGGAGTGTCCGACGTTTTGCGTGTCTGAAACAAGCACCACAGCAGCCGTGAACTGATGCCCCGAACCTACCCCTAGGTGAGGGGCGTTTTTTTACCTATCCGCGTTGGAGGGACTCAAACTCATGGGGAAAAGTGGGATTAACAAGGTCGTATTGGCCTACAGCGGCGGCCTCGATACCTCGGTGGCCGTGCATTGGATTAAGCAGAAATATGATTGTGAAGTCATCTGCTTTTGCGCCGACCTCGGCCAAGAGGAAGAACTCAGCGGGCTTGAGCAGAAGGCGCTCAACAGCGGCGCAAGCAAGCTGTATATGCGCGACTTGCGCCAAGAATTTTTGACCGATTTCGTTTTCCCGACCCTCAAGGCCGGGGCGGTCTATGAGCGCGATTATCTGCTCGGCACGTCATTCGCCCGCCCGCTGATCGCCAAGCACATGGTTGAAGTGGCTGAAATCGAAGGCGCGGACGCGGTAGCGCATGGCGCAACCGGCAAGGGTAATGACCAAGTGCGGTTTGAACTGACGGTGATGGCGCTCAACCCCAAGTTGAAGGTCATCGCGCCGTGGCGTGAGTGGGACATCCGTGGCCGCGAGGACGCCATTGCGTATGCCGAGGAATTTAACATCCCCATCACCGCCACGCTCAAGTCGATTTATAGCCGTGACCGCAACTTGTTTCACCTGAGTCATGAGGGCGGCGGCCTAGAAGACCCGTGGTGGGAGCCTGCCGAGGATATGTATCAGTTGACGGTCAGCCCAGACAAAGCGCCAGATGTCCCGGCGGTGATTGAAATTGGGTTTGATATCGGCGTCCCGACCAGCTTAAACGGGGAACGGCTCGACCCGGTGACTCTGTTCCAACGCCTGAACAAATTGGCTGGTGAACACGGTATCGGGCGTATCGACATGGTGGAAAACCGCCTTGTCGGCATGAAATCACGCGGCGTGTATGAGACCCCCGCAGGGACGGTTCTGCTCAAAGCGCACCGCGCATTGGAGTCGATTTGCCTTGACAAGCACACCATGCACTATAAGGATTTCTTGGCGGTCAAGTACGCCGAAATCGTCTATAACGGCATGTGGTTCACTCGCTTGCGTGAGGCGTTAGACGCTTTTATTGAGGTCACACAAGAACAAATGACCGGCATCGTTCGCCTCAAGCTGTTCAAGGGCAATATTGTCGTGACCGGGCGCAAGAGTGAGTTCAGCCTGTACCGTGAGGACTACGCCAGCTTCGGTGAGGAAGATGTCTATAACCAGAAGGACGCCGAGGGCTTCATCACGTTGTTCGGCCTGCCGATGAAGGTTGAGGCAATGCTGGGAATCGACGGCGGCGGCGTCAGCCGTTACCGCAAGCCGGATTACAGCAAGTTCAAGCGGGATTAAGCGCGTTGCCACAATCGTTTGTAGGGACGGCATTCTTGCCGTCCGCTATGAGATAGGGCGTCCCTACAAGGTACGGTTCAAAGGAGTTCTAATGACACTTTGGGGCGGGGTATTCTCCGAGCCAACCGATGATGATTTACGCAAGCTGAACGATAGTTTTAGCTTTGACCGGCGCATGTACGCCCAAGACATCGCGGGCAGCGTGGCGTATGCGCGGGCGATGACGCGGGCGGGCGTGTTGACCGACTCTGAGTCCGCGCAAATCGTGGCCGGATTGGGCAAAGTCAAAGCCGAATTTGACGCGGGGACGTTCACCGTTGGGGCGAATGACGAGGACGTGCATACGGCGGTTGAGCGTCGGCTGGTCGAGTTGATTGGCGAGCCGGGGCTGAAACTCCACACGGGGCGCAGTCGCAATGACCAAGTGGCGACGGATTTCCGCTTATGGGTCAAAGATGCGGTGACGGTGACTCAGACGTGGGTCAAGGGCTTGCAAGCGGCGCTGGTCGAACGCGCCGAGCAGCACGCAGCCGACCTCATGCCGGGGTTTACGCACATGCAGCCCGCGCAGCCGGTGACGGTTGGGCATTGGTTGATGTCATATTTCTGGCAGTTTCAGCGCGATATTGACCGGCTTGACGATACCCGCCGCCATGCCGATGTCCTTCCGTTGGGCAGTGGGGCGTTGGCTGGGACGCCCTTCCCGTTAGATCGTGCGGCGCTGGCGGCAGAGTTGGGTTTTGCGCGTCACAGCGAAAACAGTCTTGATGCGGTAGCTGACCGCGATTTCGCCGCCGATTTTCTCTATGCGCTGGCGATGACCGGCGTCCACCTCAGTCGCTTAGGTGAGGAAATCGTGTTGTTCAGCAATCCGGCCTTCGGATTCGTCACGTTGGCAGACCGCTACAGCACGGGCAGCAGTCTGATGCCGCAGAAGCGCAACGCCGACCCGATGGAATTGGCACGCGGGCAAGCGGGGCGGCAAATCGGCCATCTGACTGGGTTATTGACGACGCTCAAAGGATTGCCGACGGGCTATAACAAAGACCTCCAAGAGGATAAAGAGGCGGTCTTTGGGAGTTTTGACACGCTGGGGCGGCTGATGCCGGTGGCAGCTGCCGTCATCCGCACGATGACGCTGCATACCGACAAGATGAAATCGGCGCTCGTGCCGGAAATGTTGGCGACGGATTTGGCCGATTATCTGGTCAAAAAAGGGATGCCGTTCCGTCAAGCGCATCATGTTGCGGGGCGGGCGGTGCGCCTGTCGCGTGACTTGGGCATCCCGTTTGACCAATTGACGCTCGACCATCTGCAAGAGATGTCGGGGTTATTCGAGGCCGACGTGAGCGACGTATTCAGCTATGAGACGTCTGTCTCCGCCCGCCAAGCCGATGGCGGAACCGCGCCCGACGCGGTGCGGCGTCAAATTCAACAGGCGAAAAATCTCCTGTAACTACGATTATTGTGGGGACGGCATTCTTGCCGTCCGTTTTCGTAATATCACGGCGGACGCCCAGAAGGGCGTCCCTACAATAACGATCCTAAATCTCTTATTCCCCCGGAAACCGCATCTCCCATTGGCCGCGCAGATTATCCATGATTCGGGCGATGGCGAGGGTATCCGCGTGCGGCATCCCCGGCGATTGCACCAATCCTTCACGCAAGCAACGCTGAACTTCCCGCGCCTGATAGTGCAAGCCGGATTCCTCTAACGGGAAGGTGTGAGTCTCGGTCACGCCGTCAATCTCGGTGGTATAGGTAATCCCCTCGTGGAAGCGCTCATGGATACGGACGCGGCCTTTCGTCCCCATAAGCTCCCCCTCATTGTAGGTTTGGGTGCGGATGGCGCTGGTCAGGACGGCCATCGCGCCGGATGGGTAGCCGAGGATGTAACCGGACTGTTCATCAATCCCGGTTGCGCCGATGTCCGCGAACCCGCTGATTTTCTCTGGCATCCCCAGATAGCGTACCGCCAGCGCCAACACGTATACGCCGACATCTAGCAGCGCACCGCCGCCCAATACCGGGTCAAACAGCCGATGGGTCGGGTCAAAATTGACGCGGAATCCGAAGTTGGCGTGTACCATGCGAACCTCGCCGATTCCGCCGTGCTGGATGAACTCATATAGCGCCTTGTGCATTGGGAGGAATCGCGTCCAGAGCGCTTCCATCAAAAAGACATTTTTCTTCTCGGCGAGGTCGAGTAATTCTTGCGCTTGTGTGCTGTTGAGCATGAAGGGTTTTTCACACAAAACGGCCTTGCCCGCTTCGAGGCAGGCCTTGACGTTCTCATAATGCAAGTTATTGGGCGTGCCGATATAGACGACATCGACCTCTGGGTTATTGGCGACGGATGCGTAATCGGCGTGGCGGTGGGGGATACCGAATTCATCGGCGAACGAGTCGGCGGACGCTTGGCTACGCGAGCCAACGGCGGTCAGAACCGCATCAGGGACATGCGTCTTGAGGTCATTGGCGAACTGCTTAGAGATTCGCCCGGTCGCCATAATACCCCAGCGGAATTTTTTGGGTTCGGTCATGAGATAAAATCCTTTTCTTTCGGGTGATATATGAATCTTATAGAGTTTATCCATTGGGGCGATATTTGCACAAAAACCAATTTATGAGTTTATGATTGTGCATAAACTGGGTTTATCGTTGTAATACTGATTGTAAAGAAGGTCTTAAAATCATGACAAATCAACAGGCCGCACATTTACCTAAGAAAACGATAATTTATCTGCTTACATTGGTCATTATCGTTAGTCCACTTGAGCAATAGTAATCGGATAATTGCATTTGGGAATGCGTCACAAAGTCCTATACTCTGAAACTTGTCCAGACAACTGACTCAATCACTTGTGCAAACCGCCATAAGCCCAGTCGTGAGAGTTGACGAACTTGTGGGATTCATCACGAATTTGTTGACAGGTGACAAAACACGCGCTAGGCTTATGGGTAGATTGCGACGAAAAAGAAGCACATCATGCGACCCGCGCACACCACAAACAACAGCATCATTATTGGCCTTAGCCTTGTACTCGTACTCATTATTGAGAACGA
>DAOTTP010000181.1:0-9349 GCA_034437835.1 Anaerolineae bacterium
TATGCGCTGCAAGCTGGGCGCGAGGTGCGTATCTTGGTCAAGCCGGAGCAAGTCGATGAACTGGGCGCGGTTCAACTCGCCCGCGACATCGCCAAGCAAATCGAAGACACCATGCAGTACCCCGGCATGATTAAAGTCCATGTCATCCGCGAGAGCCGCCACGTCGAATTTGCCAAGTAAGCGACGGGCATACCCCTCACCCTAAATCCCTCTCCCACAAGGGGCGAGGGACTTCAAAACAAAAAACACCCCCTCAGTCCATTGGATAGAGGGGGTGTTTTTTGTCTAATCAATATCGTGTACGTCTGGTAGATTTTGCAGCCCCTCGCCTCTTGTGAGCGAGGGGCTGGGGGGTGAGGGGTTATTCCGTCAGCAAGTCGCCGGTCACGGGGTCAACGCCGGTGGACAGTTCACCCGACGCCAACATCTCGAAAATGGCCTGAACTGAGGCGGTGACATCTTCAGCGACAACCGAGTCGTGCGCTTCGGCAAAGCCAACGCCGTTCACCGCTGCGTCCATCAGGTACAAGCTGCCTTCGGGCAAAGCATCGCCCGCCGCCAGCGTCCAGACCATATCGTAGACGCCTTGGTCAACGCGCTTGAGCGCACTGCTGATGATCTTGTCTGCGCCGGGGGTTTCGCCCGCGCCAAAGGTCGTGACCCATTCGTCTTGGTCAACGCCGATGACCATTGCACCGAGTTCAGCGGCGCGAACGATGCCGCCTGAACCGGTCGGGCCGCCAGCGCCGAATACCACGTCAAAACCGTCAGCAACGAATTGCTCGGCGGCCTCTGCGCCCAATTGCGGCGCAACAAAGTCAGGGATATACACGCCCGCGATTTCGATGTCTGGGTTGATGTACTTCGCGCCCTGCTCGAAACCGTTACGGAACTTCTTGACCGGCGGGATGTCGATGCCATAGACACCGGCAATCTTGCCGCTGACGCTCACCTGTGCGGCCAATGCCCCGACCAAGAAACCGGCTTGATCTTCACGGAATTGGATGCCGACGAGGTTAGACAACGCATTGGCGTGGAATTGGTCAACGCCGATGAAATAAGTATCGGGGTTGGCGGCGGCAGCGGCAGCCGTGGCGTCCGCGATCAAGAAGCCGACGGTCACAACCGCATCGAAACCTTCATCGACACAGGTGGCGATGTTGGCTTCGTAATCGGTCTGGGCTTGGGTTTCGATGAACTTGCTGTCGAGGTTGAGGTCTTCAGCGGCGCGAACCATGCCGTCATAGGCATACTGGTTGAACGTGCCGTCGTTAACGCGACCCAAGTCCGTCACCAAGCACACCGAGGTGATGGGTTCGCCCATGACTTCGACATCTGCAACGGGCGACAGGTCGCCGGTCACGGGGTCAACGCCAGTGGACAGTTCACCCGACGCCAACATCTCGAAAATGCCCTGAACCGAGGCCGTGACATCTTCAGCGACAACCGCATCGTGCGCTTCGGCAAAGCCGACGCCGTTCACGGCTGCGTCCATCAGGTACAGGCTGCCTTCGGGCAAAGCATCGCCCGCCGCCAGCGTCGAGACCATATCGTAGACGCCTTGGTCAACGCGCTTGAGCGCGCTACTGATAATCTTATCCGCGCCGGGGGTTTCGCCCGCGCCGAAGGTGGTCACGTATTCGTCTTGGTCAACGCCGATGACCATTGCGCCAAGTTCAGCGGCGCGAACAATGCCGCCGGAACCCGTCGGGCCGCCAGCGCCGAACACCACGTCGAATCCATCAGCAACGAATTGCTCGGCGGCCTCTGCGCCCAATTGCGGCGCAACAAAGTCAGGGATATACACGCCCGCGATTTCGATGTCTGGGTTGATGTACTTCGCGCCCTGCTCGAAACCATTACGGAACTTCTTGACCGGCGGGATGTCGATGCCGTAGACACCGGCAATCTTGCCAGTGGCGCTCACCTGCGCGGCCAATGCCCCGACCAAGAAACCGGCTTGATCTTCACGGAACTGAATACCGACGAGGTTCGGCAACGCATTGGCGTGGAATTGGTCAACGCCAATGAATGCGGTGCTGGGATTAGCGGCGGCAGCAGCAGCCGTGGCGTCCGCAATCAAGAAGCCGACGGTCACAACCGCATCGAAACCCTCATCGACGCAAGTGGCGATGTTGGCTTCGTAATCGGTCTGGGCTTGGGTTTCGATGAACTTGCTGTCGAGGTTGAGGTCTTCAGCGGCGCGAAGCATGCCGTCATAGGCATACTGGTTGAACGTGCCGTCATTGATGCGACCCAAGTCCGTCACCAAACACACTGAGGTGATGGGTTCCATTTGCGCCGACGCCACCGCGAAAGTGGGCAGCATTAGAGCCAATAGGCTAAGAAACACTAAAATTCGCTTTGTCATGGTTTTCTCCATATCCATAGTAAATCGTACTTATTCCAAAACAGGCCGGGGGTATATCCCCCGACCTGAGTTGTCCAACAGTGGTTATTCGGCTTCCAGCAGGTCGCCGGTCACGGGGTCAACGCCGGTCGACAGTTCACCAGACGCCAACAGCGTAAAGACTTCCTGAACCTTGCTAACAATCTCTTCCGAGATGGTCGCATCGTGGGCGGGTGCGAAGCCAACGCCGTTCACGGCTGCGTCCATCAAGTACAGGCTGCTGTCAGGTAAAGCGCCACCAGCGGCGAGGACGGCGATCATGTCGTACACGCCTTGGTCAACGCGCTTGAGCGCGCTGCTGATGATCTTGTCTGCGCCGGGGGTTTCGCCAGAGCCGAAGGTCGTGACCCATTCGTCTTGGTCAACACCGATGACCATTGCGCCGAGTTCAGCAGCGCGAACGATGCCGCCTGAACCGGTCGGGCCGCCAGCGCCGAAGATGACATCGAAGCCATCAGCGACGAATTGCTCGGCGGCTTCTGCGCCCAATTGCGGCGCAACAAAGTCAGGGATATACACGCCCGCGATTTCGATGTCGGGGTTGATGTACTTCGCGCCCTGCTCAAAGCCGTTGCGGAACTTCTTGACCGGCGGGATGTCGATGCCGTAGACACCGGCAATCTTGCCGCTGACGGACAGTTGTGCGGCCAATGCGCCCACCAAGAAGCCAGCCTGATCCTCACGGAACTGGATGCCGACGAGGTTGGGCAGCGGGTTAGCGTGGAATTGGTCAACACCGATGAAGGACACGTTCGGGTTGGCGGCGGCGGCGGCGGCGGTAGCGTCAGCAATCAAGAAGCCGACGGTCACAATCGCGTCAAACCCTTCATCGACACAGGTGGCGATGTTGGTTTCGTAATCGGTCTGAGCCTGAGTCTCGATGAACTTGTTATCGATGGTCAGGTCTTCGGCGGCGCGAACCATGCCTTCATAGGCATACTGGTTGAACGTGCCGTCGTTTACGCGACCCAAGTCCGTCACCAAGCACACCGAGGTGATGCCAGCGACAGCAGGGACTTCGGTGGCGGCAACTTCTTCAGTTGCGACTTCGGTAGCAGCCATTTCTTCAGTCGGGGCTTCGGTAGCAGCCATTTCTTCAGTCGGGGCTTCGGTGGCGGCAGGAGCGGCCAACATCGCAGCGATGTCCGCTGGGACGAGGACGGCATCAATCGCGTGGATGACGCCGTTCGAGGCGACGACATCAGCGATGATGACCTTCGCAGCATCGACCATCAACGTGCCATCTTCGGCGACGGTGAAAGTGACACTGCTGCCAGTGAGTTCTGCGCCAACGGCTTCCATTTCCATGGTGGCAGCCGACGCCATCTCGACCAGTTCCGACGCCGACTTGATTTCGCCGAGGACGTGGTAGGTCAAGACGCGGGTCAGCAAAGCGGGATCAGCGCCCAAAACGGCCAAGACTTCTGCCGGGACAGCGGCGAAGGCATCATTGGTCGGGGCAAAGACAGTGAAGGTCGCGTCTGGGTTGCTCAGGACATCAACCAGACCAGCGGCTTGTACCAGCGCCACGAGGGTGCTGAATTCCGGGTTGGCGACGGCGACATCAACCAGCGTGCCGGGGCCAACAGGCACTTCTTCAGTCGGGACTTCCGTCGCCGCGACTTCTTCAGTCGGGACTTCGGTAGCGGCGACGACGGCGCTTTCAGCACGAGCCGTAGCGCGAATCTGGCGATCCGTCAGTGTAGCAGCCATTTCTTCAGTCGGGACTTCGGTAGCGGGGACATCGGTGGCCGGAACATCCGTCGGGACATCGGTGGCCGGAACATCCGTCGGGACATCAGTGGCCGGGATATCCGTCGGGGGGACGACAGTCGGCACATCGGTAGCGGGCAAAGCGCTGGCAGCCGCATCAGCGGTGGATTGAGCATCTGCAACAGCAGCAGCAGCCACAGTCTGGGCGGCGGCGGCGGTCTCAGCGATGGTCACATTGGCGGCATCAGAAGTGCCTTGTGCGACCAACGCGGTGGCGGCGGCATTGGCCGCAGCCGCATCACCCGTGGCTTGTGCGGCGGCGGCGGTAGCCGTGCCGACTTCTTCGGTCCCAGTGGCGCAGGCGGTGAGGGCAAAAACGGCTAACACCAGTACTGCGAGGGTCATCAAAATACGCTTCATATTTCCTCCTGAAATGGAAGTGGGGGCGCTGCGTGTCTACGCTTAAAAACGCTAAGTTCAATACTATCATGTGCCGTGGTTTTCGCAACTCTCTAACGTGTAAGAGAGATAGTCACTTTTTAACAAAAAAACAGGGCTGACTCTCGTCAAACCCCGTTTTTACACCGAAATATCTGGGTTCAACCGCCCAAATCGCGCTTTTGAAACAGGTAGACCGCGCCCCAAGTTACGGCGACCAATGCCGCCATAAGTACCGTCACTGACCCCAATGCCAACCCGTTCTGGAGGATGTTGTTGGGTTCAAAATGATAGAATACCGAGAAATTCCGCAGCGCGTCCCCGACGCTACTTTGTACCGCCCCGCCCAGCGTATTGAGCAAGAAACTGACCATCACAAATACGCCAGCCAACCCCGCCGCCAAACTGCGACGCTTGACTAAGACCGCCAACAGCGCCGTGACCGCCATCACGACGGACAGCAGCAGCACCTCCCCAGCCATAGTTGCCGTCAGCGCCCCGAACATCACCGTGGGGTCGGGGGATAGTTGCAAGGCGAACCACAGTCCAGCCAAGCCACAGCCGATAATCCCGATTAACAAAACGACATTGCCCGCGATGCGCTCGACCACCAGCCGCCAGCGCGGGATAGGCAATGCCATCAGCATATTGATGACGCCGGTATCCTCGTCATTGGCGGTCACGCTCAGGCCAGCCAGCACCGCCCACACCGACATCATCAGCGAAACATAGGTGAAATAGCCGAAACCGAGAAACCCTTGCATGGTCGCTAGAAACGCCACATCATCTGGGAGACCCATTATCTGCCCCAAAAAGCCGGGCATTTTATTGGCTACCAAATCCGCCATCTGAGCGCGAGTCGAGTCATCACCGCCGAACACCAGAATGATATACATCGCGTACAGCGCAATCCCAATCCCCCAATACAAGGCCGTGCGCCAGCCTCGGCGCACGGTTTCCATAAATACGACACCGTTCATGAGTCATACCCTCCCCTTCTCAGGATTTAGCGAATTGTTTGGACGGTGGCAACGGGCGCGCTATGCCCGTTATCCCCGTAATAGGCCAAGAAGATTTCTTCTAGCGTCGGCTCGGCAACCTGTATATCCACGATATACAAGCCGGAGACAGCGCGCAACAGCGGGTCAAAATCCCCAGCTAGCCGCACTTTGAGCGTATTTCCAGCAGTGGTCGGTTGACTGATGCCCGCCACTCCATCCACCAGTGACGTCGCCACTGGCGCGTCAAATGTCACCGTCACCCAACGGAAATCGGTATGAACCAGCTTTTCGACGGTCTCAACGGCCTTGAGTTCACCATCGCGCAAAATCGCCACGCGATCACAAATGGACTGCACTTCGCTCAAGACGTGCGATGACAAAAACACCGTCCGCCCCGCCGCCCGCTGTTCGCGCATCAGTTCATTGAAAGTCTGCTGTACCAATGGGTCGAGGCCGGCGGTGGGTTCATCGAGGATGAGCAATTCCGGCTCGTGCATCAGCGCCAATACCAAGCCCAATTTGCGCTTGTTGCCGGTGGAATATTCGCGCATACCTTTTGATAAATCGAGTTCTAGCCGCGAGGTTAGGCGTTTGATGTTGGCCGTATAATCCCCGCCGCGCACGCGGGAGAAATAATCGACCACGCCGCGCCCAGTGTAATTCATCCACAGGCTCATATCGCCGGGGATGAAACCGATTCGGGAATGGAGCGTTACCGCGTCAGATTGTGCGCTTTTGCCAAACACTTTGGCCTCACCGCTGGTCGGGCGGATTAAATCCATCAAAATACGGATGGTGGTCGATTTGCCCGCGCCGTTCGGCCCCAAATAGCCGAAAATTTCGCCCTGATTGACCGTCAGAGTCAGTCGACTCAGCGCTGGGGGTGTCCCCTTCCCGTAGGTCTTGCTCAGGTCGCGGGTCTCGATGATTGGCGTATTGCTCATGCCTTTTTCCCCTCCTCATGTCCGGGTGCGGGCGGCTCTTGCTGTTTGTTCAGCTTCTCCATCGCCGCTTGCACCATATTGGCGAATACCTGTTTTCCGGCCTCCATGTCACCTCCCCCATCGGGTGCGAGTCCACGTTGAAGCACGTCTGCCATCAACTGCCCCATCACATCCAACGGCGGAGATTGGTCACGCGGGATGACATCATCAATCATGAGGAAGCCATAACGCATGGTCATGAACAAGAACGCGACAGCGGCGGGGTCTAGTTCTGGGCGGATAAGACCCGCTGTCTGGTATTGGCGGACAAACTCCACCGAGAGGCTACGCGATTCTGCATCAGCTATCTTTGGCTCAAGGCGCTTCAATAAATCCCCGAATACTTCTTTACGGCGGCTATAAAACGCCCGCATCAGGTCATTATTGCCCAGTGCTACCAAACTATAGCGATAGATATTGAACAGATTCGCCCCTTGTAGGTCACTTGCCATCAACGCCATGATTTCAGACTGGACGCGCCCTCCTTCCCGCAAAACCAGCGCATCCATGATGGCTTCTTTGCTATGGAAATGGAGATACACCGCCCCTTTCGAGATACCGGCTTCCTCAGCAATATCGCTCACCGTGGTTTTGGTATAGCCGAATTTCAAGAAAAGTTTTTGCGCCGCATCCAGCACGCGCTCTCTTCGTTCGTCGCTCATAACCTTCCTTTGACCATCTGACCGAAATCGTTATTCTGGTCAAAATATACTCCCGAATCACCCCCGACAGACCCCCAACGATTGGGGGTCAGGATTAAACAACCGCGTTCATCTCGCTAGATATTGACGCCCCTCTGTCCATCGGGCATGATAACCGCACATCCTGCCAGAATTCAGAAAGCTCTCTCCTTATGGAACATCAAGACTTCGGCCATCCCCGCACCATCGGCCAATATGCCCGCCTCGCTATCACTGGGTTTTTCATGGGTGTCGCAGAACTCATCCCGGGTGTATCTGGCGGCACCATCGCCTTCATCACTGGTATTTATGAAACCTTGCTGAATACCATCAAATCGATCAACGGCACGGCGATTAAATTGTTGTTCGGGCGCAAGTTTGGTGAATTTGCTAATCACATCAACCTGCGTTTCATCATTGGCATCGGGATTGGGACGCTGATTGCGTTCATCTTATTGGCGCGTTTTCTCGGCAATATGATTGACACCCAGCCAGCCTTCTTATTCGCGTTTTTCGGCGGTTTAGTCTTGGGGTCGATTTGGTTGGTCGGGAGCAAGCTTCCGCGTACCCTGACGGTTATTGCCGGCATTATCGGGGGCGCAGTCTTTGCCTATTGGCTGGTTGGCCTACCGTTGTTCGATGCTTCACAGGTCAGTCATGACCCCCTCACACTGTTCCTCAGCGGTGTTGTGGCGATTATGGCGATGATTCTGCCGGGGATTTCCGGCTCGTATGTCTTAACTGTGTTGGGACAATATCGCTATGTCTTGGATGCAGTCGCGCACTTTACCGATGATCCGGCTGGCAATATCGTCATTCTTGGTTCGGTTGCGCTGGGTTGCTTGGTCGGAATTTTGAGCATCGCCCGACTCATCAGCTATGCGCTCAAGCACTATGAGGCCGTCACTTTGGCCGTACTAACCGGCCTGATGATTGGCTCGCTCCGCACCATCGTGACCAAAATCACCGAAGGGTTGAGCGTCACCTCAACCACCCTCGGCATTACCGAATTTGGCGCGACGCAGTGGGTGATTATGGCGGTCTGTGTGTTGATTGGTCTGGGCTTGGTGGTTGGTCTCGAACGCTTCGCGCCCAAAGCCGAACCAGAAACCAAGTAAGCTTACTCCGGTAAAAACGGCTCTCTATGTGTATATAAAGATAGGGGTAGGTCTGATGCTTCAGCCTACCCCTATCTTTTTGAGATGGAGACTCCCCTACAATGCAAGATTCCCCCTCAAGTGTCGAGTTTAAGGACACCACGCAAAGCCTCAGCCAAGCGCTGACCAATACCGCCAATGGGTTTATCGGTGAGAGCGTTACGCTGCGAGAAGTATTGGAAAAATTGGGCGAACACGGCCTTTTGGCGTTTTGCGCGTTTTTGGCGCTACCGTTCTTGATTCCGGTTTCGATTCCGGGCGTGAGTACCGTGTTTGGGCTGGTGATTATCTTGCTCGGCGTCGGGGTCACGCTGAATCGCGTGCCGTGGCTGCCCGCCCGCTTGATGAACCGCCCGATGCTGGTGGCTCAATTGAAACCGGCATTGGAAAACGGCGCGAAGTTTGTCGCCCGCTTTGACCGATTCGTACATCCCCGCCTATTACATCTGACCGCCAGCGCGACCTTCAATCGACTGCACGGGTTGGCGGTGACAGCCAGCGGCCTACTACTGATTTTCCCGCTGGGATTAATCCCGTTCTCGAATACGCTGCCCGCGCTGGCGATTCTGTTGTTGTCGCTGGGGATGGTGCAGCGCGATGGACGATTCATCCTGTTCGGCTACGCGATGATGATTCTGACCGTGGTCTATTTCGTGGCATTGGCTATCGGGGTAATTTTGGCCGGTCAAAGCCTCAGCACCATGATTGGTAGTTAAAACAAAACAGATGGATTTGCCTATCCGTCAATGAATGACAGGGAAACATGACGCTATGTCAATTTACACACAAATACGGATGTCGTGTAGGGACACAGCGTTGGATAATCGACTGACGATATTCAATCGGGTAAATTTACACACAAATACGGATGTCGTGTAGGGACACAGCGTTGGATAATCGACTGACGATATTCAATCGGGTCAATTTACACACAAATACGGATGTCGTGTAGGGACGCAGCGTTGGA
>DAOTTP010000182.1:0-52156 GCA_034437835.1 Anaerolineae bacterium
GGCTTGAATCGGCAGACGGACGCTGTAGGGGCGAGGCTTTCCCGCCCGTTCTGGCGTCCAACGAGGCAAAATCAACCCCTAAAATCCTTCACTTGGTGCATGTGGGGCTGAGTAGTTACGAAATAAAGCTGATCAGATGGCGAGATCGGGGGGTGCGGGACATGATTACCTCGAGGCAGTCGCGGGTGAAATACGCTGTCACGAGGAACACGCGCACGGACATCACCCAAAAGTATGGACTCTTCTAAGATAGCACGTTTGTTTGGAAATAAAAATACGATTTTCATTGAGATTTAGGGCAAACGCATCAAATTATTTACGGGAAGGCCGTCATGGAATCGCCGCGTTGGACGCCAGACGCTAAAGCGTTCGTCGGCCATTTGAAGCCCCCTGAAGGAGACTATAAGGCGAGAAATCTTGAAAAAAAGCCTGCTTCAGCAGGCTTCAAAACCGATAGCCAGATGGCTTTAGCCTCTAGCTGCACTTATGCACACCCCTCAATTAGCTCCGATGTTGGTCAACTAAGATTGGGTTTCCATCAGGATCAAGAACGACAAAACTGGTTGGCCCACTTGTACTTTCATCGGCTTCCGTTTCAAATTTTATGCCTTCGGCTTTTAGTTTTCGTTGAAGGTCGCGCACATCAGTAAAAGACTCAAGCGGGTTAGAGTTTTGATCCCACCCCGGATTGAAAGTCAAAATATTCTTCTCAAACATGCCCTGAAATAGCCCGATGATGTGATCATCACCATTTTTCATGATGAGCCAGTTTTGTGTTTCATCCCCGCCAAAAAAGCTAAAGCCTAACTTCTCATAGAACGCCTTCGACAACTGTATGTCTTTGACAGTCAAACTTATCGAAAATGCACCGAGTTTCATCTGTAGCTCCTGAACTATGTATCAAAAAAACACAAGTCACCCATTCAATGACTTTCTCTAATGTATACTACTTTCTGATAATTTGTGCTACTCGTTATTAGGATGTGAAAACCACTGATAAAGCGCCTACCCCACCGCCCAGTAACGCAAAACCGGCCACCCTACTCACAGGATGACCGGTTTGATTAACTTGGACCTGAGGGTCTCAGTTCCGTTAACTAGGCATATACTCCGCTTCGATATTCGGCTGTCCACCTCAACCGAGAGTGATCCCCGCGACCCGGATAAGGATGCGCTGCGCCAGAGCATCCTCGAACTACGCGCACAGGGCATGAGCTACCGCCAGATTGCACAAGCCGTCGGCGTCCACTTCACCCGAGTGCGACAAATATTAATGGACAGGTAAGTCTTTTTGCGCTCCTCCCCTTACGACAGGACATGCTCCTCAGCAGCACTCGGCCGCCGACATTTTTACTGTCCGTCGAGTCGGGGAGGATTACCTTTCAAATTATCCGCTATGGGCGGCACGCGGCTCGATCTGAATCGCTGATTCCACGCCCTGTGACCATCGCGGCTGACCACCACCAGCGTAGAGGGTGAAGGCGCCGCTTTCTAAAACCCGGCTACCATCATCGCAAACACGCGCAAACTGTGAGGCAGCAATCTTAACTTCAATCGTCTTTGATTCGCCCGGTAGTAGATGGATTCGACTAAAACCCAGCAGTGAAAGCGTGGGATAACCAAGCTGATTGGCACTGCCATAAACTTGCACAACTTCATCACCATCTACCGCACCAACGTTACGAACGTTTACCAACAAAGTGACTGTCTCATCGTCACTAATTGCATTCCGGTCAAGCGACAAATCGGTATACTCAAAACGCGTGTAGCTCAGACCATGGCCGAAGGGATAGAGGGGTTTTCCCTCGAAATAGCGATACGTGCGCCCGGCCATCGAATAATTCTCTATAGTTGGCAGGTCTTCCAGCGCGGCATAAAACGTGACTGGCAGCCGACCAGCAGGGTTATAGTGACCGAAAATGACTTCAGCGACGGCATTGCCGCCCTCCTCACCGGGATACCATGCCTCTAGGATAGCGGGGACATGCTGGTTCGCCCAAGTGATAGCCAAAGCGCTGCCGTTGAGTAGGACTAGCACCAGTGGTGTACCGGTCTCGTGCAGCATTTTCAGTAGAGTCTCTTGGCTGTCCGGCAGGTCGATCCGGGTGCGATCCCCCTGACTGACCATTCCTTCTGGCAGCCCGTCGTGCTGCCCTTCTTCGCCTTCGAGCGCCTGCGACAGACCGCCGACAAAAATGACGACATCGGCCTGTTGCGCCAGCGCCACCGCTTCTGCCATTTCAGCGGCATCTGCGCTAAACACGCTGCATCCTCGTGTGTAGCTGATTTCAGTGCCGGGTGAAGCCTTCAAGCGAATGCCTTCAAGCGGTGTGACGCCGTGTGAGGTTGCCCCATTATAGTTTCCGAGCATGACTTCGGCCTCATCAGCGTTAGGGCCGATGACGGCAATCCGCCGCACCTTATTGGACAGCGGCAGCACCTGATTGTCGTTCTTTAGCAGCACCATTGACTCACGCGCAGCTTGTAAAGCAAGCGCACGGTTCGAGGCAGAGTCGTTCACGTTATAAGGGATCTGCGCGTAAACGACCTGCTCCGGCGGATCAAACATGCCAAGACGGTGACGCCCCACAAAGGCGCGAACCAGCGCGGTGTCAATCGTGGTTTCGTCAATCAGACCCTGCTCGACTGCCTCACCGAGCGCCTGATAGGTGTCTCCGCAGTCGAGATCGCAGCCGCTGTTGACAGCAAGCGCTGACGCCTCAGCAGCAGTCGAGACCACCTTATGGAATTTATAAATATTGAGGATAGCGCCGCAGTCGGCGAACACAAATCCATCAAATCCCCACTCCTCGCGTAAAATCTGAGTAAGAAGGCGCGGGCTGGCACAACACGGCTCACCATTGAAACGGTTATATGCCCCCATAACCGAAGCAGCGCCGCCCTCACGCACACATGCCTCAAATGCTGGGAGATATGTCTCGCGTAAATCACGCTCACTGGGCTGTACATCAAAATAGGCGCGCGCATGTTCGGGACCACTATGCACGGCAAAGTGTTTAGGTGTGGCAATCACTTTCAGATAAGTCGGATCGTCGCCCTGTAGCCCTTTGACGAAGGCTACGCCCAATCGGGCGGTCAAGAACGGATCTTCGCCGTAAGTTTCCTGTCCGCGGCCCCAGCGAGGATCGCGGAAAATGTTAATGTTGGGCGCCCAGAAGGTCAGACCCGTATAAATGGAAGTATCTCCGTTCCGTACAGACTCGTGATGTTTAGCACGCGCCTCATCCGCGATGACAGTAGCCACCTGATGATGAAGGTCGACATTCCAAGTGGCCGCCAACCCAATGGCCTGTGGAAATACTGTGGCAATCCCTGCTCTGCCTACCCCGTGCAAACATTCATTCCACCAGTTATAGGCAGGAATATTCAGACGCTCGATAGCAGGTGCTTCGTGCATTAACTGGGCTATTTTCTCTTCTAGCGTCATCTGACCAACCAGCTGACGGGCGCGAGTTTCAAACTGCTGTGTGTTTTTAGTCATGATTTCCTCTTTTTGGAAACGCTTAGGGTGAAATAATGCTCGCCGGGTTCAAATGTCAGGGACGTCGAACCGGCCTGATGATGAAAATGGATGGTGATTGACTGCTGCGTTCTGATGGTAATTTCAGGCGATTGATCCGTGTACGTGCGCGCTTTACAAAGCAGATCCACAGTATTCGATGTGTCATGTGGATAACGTATAACGCCATGGCGCTCTGTCAGGCGGATGTCCCATGTCAGACTTAGGTCATCTTGATTGGTGCGAATCCCCACCAGATATTCAATCGGAATAGTGATGGCAGACAGACCCGTCCAGCCCACAAAGTCCTTGTGCGCAGGAATGCCCGGCTGACTGTATTCAGGGGAGTAATTCTCATACAGAGATCCCGTCTCTAGGTATATTCTGGCAACTTGCTCCACATGCTGCATCGCAATCCGATGCGCCAGTGCGTGGTGACCCCGCTGTGTGAGTCCGCGCAGCACCATGTAATTGGTTGGTGACCAGACCCCGCCCAGCCAATATCCCCCGTATGGGTTATAACCTTCACTGTCATAAGCTTGGGTTGGGATCGGATGAAAACGATTAAAACTATTTTCATCGCTCAAGTGGGTGATCAACCGCTCAGCACGATCGGGAGGGACAACCTCACTTAGCAGACCCCAGAAAGCGCCAATGCTTTTGGTTTTGCTCAACCGACCTTTGGAAGAGTGATCGTAATAGAACCCCTGTTTTTCATCCCACAGCTTATCGTTAACATAGAGTTTAATGCGTTCAAATTCGCTGCTTAACTCTGCATTGAATTCATCACGCCCAATTTCCCGCGCAATATCAAGCAGTGCCTGACAGCTTAGGGACTGCTGCATCATTGCATCAACCCACGTAAAATGACGATGATGATATTCGGAATTTGGCACACGCATCTGATTATCCATGCCGCTGCCCCATCCACTCGTCCAATACCCTCCGTCGGGGTGTGTACGCCAGTCCAGCCACCAGCGATGATAGGCAATCAAGACGGGAAAGACCGCTCGCAGCCGACTCTGATCCCGGCTGTGCTGGTAATAATCCCACTCCGCCCACGCCAAGATGTTCGGCCCAGTGCTGCGCGGATCAAGCGGCTGAAAAAGGTCTTTACCACTGTAACTGTTGATCTCTCGGCAGATAAACCCGTCATCATGCTGTTTAGCATAAAAATTATCGAGCGTCCCCATAAAGTCAAATGTCCGGCGAGCCAGACGCCCGAACATCATCATGAAACAGCTGTCCCACATAAAGGTATTGGCATTAAATGCTGCATCAATGAAGTCTGCGACGAAACCTGAGCTAGGCTCGGCCCGACGCAGATTTTTTGTGACGATCTGCCAAGCCGTGTGGGACATTGCTACCCACTGAGCATGATCATCTGCGATCAGCTCTGGAAAATCCTCCTGTACATAAACGGGTATCTGCCGTGGCTGATAAACCCGCTGCCGAAAGGGATTTTCAGCGACCGGGTAGCGGGGTGGAAATGGAAAAGGGCCATCAAAACATTTCGGCTCATAGTTCAGATCAGAAACGTTCAGATCAAACGCCTTGAGCAGGATTGAAATCAGATACTGGTCGAAAGGGTAATCAGGTCGTAGCCGTAGCTGTTCCACCCATACTCTCCACTCCAGAACCGCTGGATCCAACAGTGACTGAAATACATCCTCTTCACCATAAAGGATGTATTCAGCGTGTTTGATATCTTGACTCAGGACGACATTTTCGCGGTTGAGAAAAACAGAAAAAGGGCTCTGATTTGGCACAACAATGCCAAATACGAAGGTTGTGGCAGGCGCGTTAGGGTGGTTGGGGCGAAAACGAGGCAAAATGCGTTGAAACGCTTTGTATATGGTCATGAGCGCCGAGCCTTCCACTGTATATGTATAGGACGAGAAAATGTTATTCCTCGTCTGGCATATCCCCACGCAGGGTATCTTCCACCGACATCAGATGCTCGGACATGCGCTGGCTTGCCAGTTCAGGGTTATGATCCCTGATAGCCTCAAAAATGCCTTGGTGCATCCCGATTGCCCGTTCAACACGTCGGCTGACAGTGGAAGCTGCGATGCCAGCGGTTCGCTGACTGCTGGCAATGCTCATGCGCGTCAACGCCTGCATAATACGCGCCAGCAACGCATTGCCGGAGTACTCTGCAATCTTGACATGAAATTCAATGTCAAGTTCAGGAAAATCTTCAGGATGATTTTGCATACAGTCCCGCGAGCGTTGCAAAATTTGTTCGAGATGCTGAATGGCTTCAGCACTGACAATTTTAGCGGCTAGCGCGGTGGCACCCGGCTCAATCACTTTTCGGGCTTCGACCAGTTGC
This sequence comes from Anaerolineae bacterium, assembly GCA_034437835.1. Taxonomy (GTDB): domain Bacteria; phylum Chloroflexota; class Anaerolineae; order Aggregatilineales; family Phototrophicaceae; genus Flexicrinis. Next base: position 5,856 of record DAOTTP010000182.1, read on the forward strand.
AAGAATGAATTATCGGTCAGCGAAAATACTAGCGCGAAATTCTCGACCAGTAAGTTCGGCTCCAGCGTGGTGACATACGTACCCGAACCGTGTTTCAGCTCAACCACATTCATAATTGCTAGTGAACGCAGTGCCTCGCGCAGCGTTGGTCGGCTTACTCCCATTGACGCGGCCAGATCGCGCTCCGGCGGCAGTTTGTCGCCGGGCTGCAAATGCCTCTCACGAATCAGAGACAGGATTCGCCCGGTAATCTGGTCAGAAATAGCTTCCCGGTGAACTGTTCCCTGAAAACGATCTGTTAAATCATGAGATGACATACGCTGTTCCGTTCAATATAGGTTCGACCCTAATGGTCTCACAGGCCTTTTTTCAACGCTCTACGAGCGGTTGCTGATGTGCTGATTTTATCTCAATCCTCTGTATGCTCACTGAGAGACGACACAACGAGCATACAGAGGTTACTTAAGCCGCGATATTATGAGTTGTTCGCGCGCCACTCGTCAATCTGGCGCTGAGCTTCTGCCTGAATGCGCTCGATGCCAGCGTCACGCAGAGCTGTCTGAAAGCGGGCAATACCTTCATCAACATCAACCAAGCCGCTGCCTAGCGGATTACCAAACTCCTGCAGGACGGCGGACACCGACGCCAGTTCGGTCTCGACCTGCGAACCATCAAAGGTAAAGCCAAGGATGGGTGACGGGCGAGCTTGGTGGTTCAGTTCAGCTGTTTCCGGCCAAGCACCCACCTGCGTGGGATCGGTATAGTAGGCATTAAACACATTGCCAAACATCCAGTCCGTGTTGGGGTTATAACCGGTATCGGCAAAGCTCTCTGCACCGTTGGCCGGGCGAATAAGTTTTGCCTCTTCGTCCGCCCATTCCCAGTGAACGCCTTCCAAACCCTTGCTAAGCATATTATAGAACACAGGGTCTGAATTCAGTAATTCCAAGAACCCGACTGCCAGTTCCGGATGTTCTGAGGTGTAGCTGACACCGTTCAGGGTCGCGATCACACCAGCAGTCGTCAGCACCGGCTCGGCAATTGCCGTACTGGTAACGGGCCAGCCCCAGCGCGCTTCAACTTCGGCATTTCCGCCCGGCTTAACAATATCGGCTACGCGCACGGGATACAGGCCAGCTGTCCAAGCCGCGTCCATCTCAGCCCACACAGCCGGATCGGCAGGTGCATAACCGGCCAGATACCAACGCCGGATGATGTCCGCCGCGTTACGGTAGGCTTCTGTCTCGCTGTAGATGAGGACAGTCGGCTCTGGGTTACTGGTGTCAATCACCAAATCGGACACAATGGGATCATAACCCCAGTTTTCGGCTACCAGAAGCTGTGCAAGGTTATAGGTCACCTGCGTCAGAGTCTCATCTTGATCAACGTATTCCTGCACGGCAACCAAGATCGGCTCTAAATCTTCATAGCTGGTCAGCGCCGCAAATTCTTCTGTCAGCCCAATGGCTTCCAGAATCTCTGTGCGGATGTACGGGCCGAAGGGTTTAACAAAAATCTGCTGATTGATAGCACCATAGATATGGTCGCCGACACGCGCCGCATCCCATGTTTCCGGCGTCATACTGGCCCAGTAGTTGGGTGCATACTCTGTCAGCAGTTCATCCAATGGGATGAAGTATTCCTGCGTTATGTTGGTGTAGTAGTTGTTGATCCACGGCGCAGTAAAGGCGATGTCATACTTTTCACCAGAGGCGTTGATCAGGCTGATCTGATCGTTATACACACCCCAGTCAAGCGGGCGCAGTTCAATGGTCGCACCGATGCGCTCGGCCATATATTCACTCATGGCCTGCTGCACTATTTCAAGGTCTGCCTGTGGCGAGCCGGGGTAGATATACACAAGGCGCGGCAGGTTGGAAAGATCATCTTGGGCCAGAACAGAATGCGGTGACCAAGACAGGGTAAAAGTCAGAGCGATTGCTAATGCAAACATGCCTTGCACTAGCTTAGGTTTGAAAAAACGGGTGAACATAACGTTGATCTCCTTATTGGACACTTTCAAAAGTTGACGTAATTCCACTTACACATCACAGCTTATAAAAAGCTGGGTATGCCTACTTGAAGGCTCCCACCGTAACCCCTCGCACGAGGTAACGCTGAAAGAACAGGAAAAACACAGCGGCTGGCCCGGTGGCCAGAACGGCCATCGCCATACGTGCGGTTTGAGTGGGGATTTCGCCCGCAGCAATGTTGCCGACGGCGCTTTGTATCTGCATGGCTTGAGCATTGCTCTGGATGATATAAAGTAGGTATTGCAGCGGATACAGATCTGAATCGCGAATGAAATACAACGCTGTTGTCCAGTCATTCCAGTAATTCAGCGCCATAAAGAGGCCGATGGTAGCTAAAGCTGGTTTGGCGAGTGGCAGCGCGATACTAAAGAAGATTCGCCACTCCCCTGCCCCATCAACGCGAGCAGCATCAATCAGTTCCGAGGGTAAGGCAGCGAAATACGTTCGCAGAATAAGCACATAGTAAACCACCACCATATAGGGCAGCAGAAGTGCAAAGATTGTGTCCTGAACACGGAGATACTGTGTCATCAGGATGTAATAAGGCACAATTCCACCGTTAAACAGCATTGTAAAAAACACGAAGAAGGACAAAGGCTTACGTAGCGCAAACTCTGGTCGGGATAATGCATAAGCTAACAGAGACATCACTGTAAGCGATACGATAGTGCCGACCACAGTCGTGAAAATACTGACGGCATACGCACGCAGTATCGCATTCGGGTTGCGGAAAATAAGCTCATAAGCACGGGCGCTGAATTCTGACGGAATTAAGCTGTAGCCCTGACGGGTCAAGGTGGTCTCATCCGTAAAGGAGGCCGAAACGATAAGCAGTAGCGGCACTAGACAACACAAGCTGAAAAATATAAGCGCGAAATGGACACTAAAACGGGTGATGACACTCAACAACTGATCAGTGTCCTGTTTTCTTAATTGGCGAATTTGGGTTTTATAGGATGACATAGCTCATCTCCTTACTTAAAACAGGGACAAAGGTTCATCATCGCGTTCGATACTGCGTACAACCCAGTTAAAAAAGATCACCAACAAAAAGCCAACGATCGATTGGTAAAACTGCGCCGCCGCCGCCATGCTGACATTTTGTGTGACGGTCAGGGAACGGTAAATATAGGTGTCAAGTACGTCAGTAGTGGCATACAGCAAGGGTTGGTTACGTGTGACTTGAAAGAACAGCCCAAAATCTGCGCTCATGATATAGGCCATCGACAGCAGTACATTGATAACGACCAGAGGCAGTATCATCGGAAAAGTAATGCTTCTGAACTGCTGCCAGCGGTTTGCCCCATCGATTTGGGCGGCTTCGTACAGCTGGGTGTCAATTGCCAGCATACCGGATAGATATATCAGGCTGCCGAAGCCTACACTGCTCCACAAGCTGATGATCAGCAAAATGAACGGCCAATATTCAGGGGAGGAATACCATGACAACCCCTGTAGTCCTAAATTTTTTAAGGTGATGTTGATCAGCCCATTTTCAGTCGCCAGTAGCGCATAAACGAAATACGAAACGACCACCCAAGACACGAAACGAGGTAAAAGCAGCAAGGTCTGATAGTAGCGGGTGAGATTGCTGGTATAGACTTCAAACAACAGCCAAGCGACAAAAAGCGAAAAAACCGCCCCAAAAAAGATGAACATCAGATTCAGCAAAACAGTATTTCGCGTGGCTCTCCAAGCCGCTTCGGTTGCAAATAAAAACTGAAAATTTTCCAGCCCGACGAACTCACTGCCAAATACGCCGCGCCGCACCCGATACTCGGTAAAACCAATCCAAACGCCAAACAAAGTCAGATACTTAAAGATCAACAACCACAGCAGTGCGGGTAACGCCATTAAAAACCATGTAGCGTTCCGCTGAAACCGATGACCTCGTACAGTTGCCCACCAAGTAGGTGGTTTTCTTGTAGAGGTACTTATCGGATTGATCGTTTCCTGACCAGTACTTATAGACATGAGGATAAAGACCTGTTTGTTTAAAAAATGGCCTATTGACCTAGTGGTCTGACCAATTTATAATCCAATAGTAGATGTTTTCATTTCATCTGTCAACTATTGGTTTATACGAGCCTCTCATGACCTCTAAAACTGCAATGATCACAGCTTCGATCCCCATTTTGAACCCACCTTCTTGGGCCGTCTGGCAGCGCCGCCTCATCGAAACGATGGGCGCGGCGATCCATCCTTTCCGCGCCCGTTACACACGCCCAAATGGTTCTTTAATCTGGCGCGACACCAACAACGACAGCTATCAGTCCCGCGATGGCGCGGATGATTTCTACGAAAGTTTCTATAATTGGCCGCTGCTCTACCTGATCGGCGGTGATGACTATTTGCTGGAATTTTCACACCAGCACTGGGATGCAGTAACGCGCCAGCTTACGCACTTGGGGCTGGTCGTTAAAGAGTATGAACGCGGCTACGATCAGTTTCATCAGGGCGAGAGCTACATTTACTTCTATTTTTTGTGTCTGGCAGATCCCAAGCATCCGGCACTAATGGAGCGGGCGCGTCGCTTTGCCGGTTTTTACTTAAATGAAGATCCGGAGGCGCAGAACTACGATCCACAAAATAAGCTGATCCGTGCGCCGCATAATGGCAGCACCGGACCGCGTTGGGGCTATTTTGATGGTGAGCCGATCTATGACTGGTATCCATATATGGCGCCTTATGGCCTGCCTTACGAGGATGTGGAAGGCATTACCAGCTATGATGATCTGAAAGAGCCTCAAATGGCCGCTCGTATGGGCGCGGTAATGGAAGCACGTATGGGCAAGGGCGATGTCGCCACCAACCTGATCGTGACCAGCCTTGTGACAAATGCTTATCTGATGACCGGTGACGACAAATACCGCAATTGGGTCACGGACTACGTAAATGCGTGGCAGGAACGCGCAAGACAGAATGGCGGCCTACTGCCCGATAATGTCGGACTGTCTGGTACGGTTGGCGAATATATTAATGGCAAATGGTACGGTGGGCTGTATGGGTGGAGCTGGCCGCACGGTTACTACAACATCGGCATGGCAGCAGTAGTCGCGGGGTGCAACGCCTACCTCATCACTCGTGATGAACGTTACCTCGATTTGCCACGTTCTCAAATCGATTACATCCATGGACTGGGCGAGATACGTAGCCTTAACGAGCTGGCTATGAGCCTCGGCCATCACTGGGTTGGCCTGCTGGCTGCCCATGGTGATGACACCAAAGTTTTTGTCGTGCCATACCGTTACAGCGATTCCGGCTGGTTTGATTATCAAACCCCATCGCCGATTTACCCCATCGCGATCTGGAACATGACCTTCTCGAACGATGATCGGAAACGGGTACAGGCGCTGCGAGATCACAGCCTTGTGGACTGGCGCCAGGTTATTCCATTTCGTGGTAAGGAAGATGCCGGACACGAACAGCCGTGGCTGTGCTATTTGCAAGGTGAAAACCCTACCTACCCGGAAGACATCCTACGCGAGAGCTACAGCAAGGTCGGGCGACGAATGGCGCTCATCCGGCAGGACAATCAAGATCTCTCACAGGCCAGCATCCATCACTGGCAAGAACTTAACCCAGTGACCACCGAAGCGCTCGTCCAGTTAACGATGGGGGCGCCGCAGATCATCTATAACGGCGGCCTACTGATGTGCCAAGTACGCTATTACGATGTTGAGCGCAACCGCCCCGGTCTACCGCTGGATGTTGCCGCCCTAGTCGAGAAAATTGAGGCCGATCACATCGTCGTGCATCTGGTGAACCTGAATATTTTTGAGGCGCGTGACCTCCTAATCCGCGCGGGCGCGTTTGGTGAACATCAGTTTATACATGCGACCTATGACTCCCGCATTAGCGCGTATCCCGGCGTGCAGGGTTCGCAGGGGTATGCCGCCCCACCACTCCAGACAGAGACACAAACGCTGGAAATTAACGCCAATCTGCTGCGCGTGCAGCTCCCACCGGCCACCGAACTGAAAGTACGGCTTGAGATTCAGCGCTTCGTTAACCTACCCACCTATCACATCACCAGCGAGGTACTGTGATGGATATCCCACCGATGATCCATCTGACCGATGTTAAGGGGTTACAACTGCCGCGCAGTGGGTTTGGGACAGCGCCGTTGGCAACAGCTACTGCATGGGGCGGCGGCGAACCGATTCCAGAGTCCCAAGCGCTGGACGCCCTAGAATTTGCCTACGAAAAAGGCATCCGCTTTTTCGATACCGCGCCCAATTATGTGCGTGGACTGGCGGAAACCCGAACTGGGCTGCTGCTGAAGCAAGTGCCTCGGGACTCCGTGATCGTGGCGACGAAGGTCGGTTTTGACATCTCTGGGCCAGAAACTCGTCGTGATTACAGCCGCGACGGGATACTACGCAGTCTGGAATCCAGCCTGAAACGGCTGAACATTGATCGGGTGGACATCGTGCATGTGCATGATCCCGACGATTACTATCAGGATGTCTTGGATCAGAGTTTCCCAGCCCTAGACGACCTACGCAGACAGGGCGTCATCAGGATGATCGGCGCAGGAATGAACCAATGGCAGATGCTTATGCAGTTTGCAGCCCACGCCGATTTTGACTGCTTCCTGATTGCTGGGCGCTACACCCTGTTGGAACAGGGTGCTTTGCCATTGCTGGAGCAGTGCCAGCGGCAAAAGATCGACATTCTGGTAGCCAGTATCTACAACAGCGGCATCCTCGCCACCGGCACAGATACCGCACGCCCTACCTATAACCATGCCCCAGCCCCTGATGGGGTTATCAGCCATGTCCGGCAGATTGAAGCGGCTTGTGCTGCTTTCAACATCCCGATCCATACCCTCGCAACACAATTCCCCCTAGCACACCCCGCTGTTACATCCCTGATTGTGGGCTTCCAGCATCTCACTGAGGTACAGGCTTATCTGGATGCGCTGAACCATGAGCTGCCTTCAGGGATATGGGAACGTTTAAAACACGAACAGATTATTGCTTCCGCAGCTTATGTCCCTAGGAGGGACGCATGACAACTCCCAACACATCTAACCCATTCGCTGATAACGGCCTGTACCATGCAGATGTCGTCCTGCCAGTGTGTGGCGATGCTTTCCAACGTGCGGACGCCGCGTTGATTGAGCAATTACAGGTCGTCAGCAGCGCCACCGCCAGCGCCCTTCTGCATCGGATGGGCATACGTCAGACGTTCATCGAAGGCCCGCGCACCATGATCCCCGGAACCAAGGTGGTCGGCAGCGCGATCACGCTGCAATTTATGCCTCAGCGCGAAGATGTCGCGTCTGGGTTGCAGCAGGAACACAGTGAAAAATACTCCGCGCTGTGGGCCGTCCTCGAAACCGTACAGCAAGGCGATGTACTGACCATCCAAGCCTATGGAGATCCATATACTGGCTGTCTGGGTGAGATGCTCGTGACTTATTTTCAAGCCCGTGGCGGGGTCGGTATCGTGGTTGATGGTTTTATCCGCGATGTCCCCAAAGTGCAGCAGATTGGTCTCCCGATGTGGGTGCGCGGCTCAACACCAAATTATGCCTCTCAGGCCAGCCTGTTCCCATGGGCATACAACGTCCCGATTGCATGTAGCCGCGTGCTGGTGCTGCCCGGCGACATCATTCTTGCTGATGACGACGGAGCCGTGCTGATCCCGCGCCAAGTTGCGCCCCAGCTGGTCAAACTGACGCTGGAGCATGAAGATTGGGAGACATTCAGCCGGATGCGGATCCAGCAGGGCGGCACATTGGGAAAATATTACCCTCTTGATGCCGAAGGTCGGCAGGAATATGAACAATGGCGCGACACACCACCCAACGACTGATTGATACGCACCTGCACGTCTTACAGCCCTCGCGCTGGCATTACCACTGGCTAGAGTCAGGCTCGCCGCTGGATCGCGATGTGATGCTGTCTGATCTGGAAACCATGTTTGCGGCTGAGGGGGTTTACAGCGGTGTCCTGATCGAGGCGACCAACACGCCAGACGAGATTGACTACTTGCTGGACATCAGCGCAGCCAGCCCATTACAGCCGGGGGTAATCGGGTGGCTACCAGTCGACCACCCAGACTCGCAGCGGCATATCGCAAAGCTTGCGCGCAATCCTCGCTTTAAAGGGATTCGCTTGAATGGGTCGCCAATCGATATTGCGCCGCTGAAACCTGCCTTAAACGCGGTGGAAGCGCACGGCCTCGTCGTCGATCTGTTAATCCAACCCGGCCATCTGCCTGCTGCGGCGCAGTTGATATCCACACATCCCGGCATTTCGTTTGTCCTAAATCACATGGGTGGGGCTGACCTTAGCCAGCTTGCGCCGCATATATGGCGCGATCAACTGCGCCCGCTGGCCGATCTGCCGAACGTGGTAGGCAAAATTTCCAGCTTTGTGAGCCTGCTCGTTAACCACGGAACTTCTGCTCTGCGCGTCCTAGTCGAATCTGCCTGTGATCTGTTCGGTAGCGAGCGGCTGATGTTTGGCAGCAACGTACCGTTCGGGCTTGATCAGATGACTTACACCGATATTGTCAGTAGCTTTAACGAAGCGGTGAAGGCAATGCCAGCGACAGTACAAGAAGACATCCTTGCCGGAACCGCATCCCGTATTTACCAGCTACCCCTCCCAACAGGAACACCATCATGACTTGGAAACAAGCAACAATGCAGGGCGGAGGCTTTATCGCCGGCCTGCTTCAGAACCCGAATGATCCCAATATAATGTATGCCCGATCCGACGTGGCGGGCGTTTTTAAAAGCCTCAACCGTGGCAAATCGTGGTTTGCCATCAACCACGGTATGACCGACTGCCATCAGCACGATATCCAGAGTTTTACGATCAGCCCACACAATCCTGATGTGTTATTTCGCTGTTCTGGCTCGGTGCGTGGCGGCCAGTTTTTTGGAACCATCCACAAAACCATCAGCGCGGGCGAATACTGGTATCCCGTTTGCACTAAAGCGGATTTTTATGGCAACGGTGAGACGCGGCAATACGGCGACGTGATCCAAGTCAGCCCGCACGACCCAGCGATTGTCGTCGCCGGTGCGTATACATCCGGTGTGTGGGTCAGCGCTGATGGCGGCGAACTCTGGGAAAACCGGGGCTTAGAGAAAGAGCGCATATCGTGTGTCGCATTCCACCCTGTGCTGACTGAGACGATTTTTATCGGCACGATCGGCAGCTATGACAAAAACCCCAAGTTTGTCGCTCAACAGTACGATTTTATCCGCCCGAATCCCGCACGGCTGTATCGCTCGGATGACCTAGGCCGGACATGGCAGGTACTGCACGAGGGGCTGGATTTTGCGGAGATCGTGTTTGACTCGGCACGGCCAGAGGTTATGCACGCGGCATGTGTCGAGGACGGGTTGAGGCGCTCGCATGACGGGGGCAAGACTTGGGAAACCACCGCTCTTGGCCTAGCTAAATATGGCATCTGCACGTTGTCAATCGACCCTAAAAACAGCCAACGCATAGTCGCAGCGGCACTCACTTTCCCCAATCAGGACGCAGAAATCCCGCCCATTGGCGTGTATGAAACGCTCGATGGCGGCAATCATTGGAATTTAATCCGTTGGCACACTGACGCAGACATCCATAACTATCCCAGCTATATGACTCTCAACTATGCCGGTTGGGCAATTGCTAAAATCCTGATTGACCAGCACGACAGCAAGCGCCTCTACATCAGCAACTGGTATGGGGTTGCTGTCAGCACCGACGGTGGTCAGACGTGGGATGCCAATCATTTCGAGGGGATGGAAAACATCTGCATCGAGAACATTACCGCACACCCCAGCGAGGCGCGTACCGCTTTCATGGTCACGGCGGATCATAACCCGAAATACAGTCTCGACGGCGGCCAGACCTACAACATGATGCCGCGCCCACCCCTTGAATTTAATCAGCCTGACAGTACAGCCGTGGTCGCGTCCCGATTCAATCCTCGGCTCACGCTATATGGGATTAAAGGCCCGCAGGGCTGCTCGATCATCCGAGCTACCGCTTATGACACGACACCTGAAGTTGTGCTGACGCTACGTGCGCCCTTAGATACCGCTCCCTCGGAATTGGCTTTTCAATCGCGTGCAGCGGGTGTATCAGTGCAGGCGCTGGCCGAAGATCCACACCAGCAAGGTAGTTTTTACGCCTACATTGACGGCATCTTGGCCGCTGGCGCGGGAGTTTATTATAGTCATGATGAAGGCGAGACGTGGCGTCGGTTAACAAACCCATTTCCCGCACATATCACCCGTGTGCCATATGACCGCGAATGGATTGAAAATGAGTTACTGTCCGTAGTTGTGGCGCAGACCAAAAATGTCTGCGGAACCAATCAACTGCTGTGCATTGACCCGCATCAGCACGACACACTGTATCTTGGCGAATGGACAGAAGGGTTGTACCGCAGTCGCGATGGGGGCCAATCTTGGCAGCTCATCAGCCTCGGCCTGCCATTCCAGCGCGCTCATGCCTCGGTCTTAAACATTATTCGGGCAGATCCGGTTCGACCCGGCACATTATATGCTGGATTCATTCGCGAAGGACTGTGGCGCAGTCAAGATTACGGCGACACATGGCACAAGGTTTTCCCGTTGGATAACCGAAATTTCAACGCTACTTCCGTTGTGGTGGGTGGTGAGACAGGCGCCCTGATCGTCATCGCATCGGAGCCGCTCACACATTCGCCTTCGTCGTCCGCCGTGCTGGTTAGCCGAGATGGTGGCGCAACATGGAAAGACATCTATGATGTACGCATGGGCGCGATCCGATGGAAAACGGTGGCAATCTCAAGCAATAACCAGCGGCTATATGCGGGCAGTTGCGGCAATTCAGCTTTTTACTATGACCTTAATGAAGGCCGCGCCTGATGACGCCTCTAAATCATGACACAACGCGCTATTCGGCATTGATCCGCCAGAATCTGATCGAAAATTACGATGGGATGTTTCGTAGTGCGGGCGGCAACATGCCTTACCCTTTCCTTACACCCGGCAGCGACCAGTACGCCGATGTACTGTGGGATTGGGACTCGTGGCTGACCAACGTGGCGCTGCGTCAGATCGTGCTTGAAGCGAACGACCCCTCATCAACAGAAAAACTCCGACATTACGAGCAGGGTTGTATCCTCAATTACCTGCATTACGGCAGCATGGATGGCTGGGTTCCGATTGTTATCAATCGTGAGGGGGATGTCCCGCGCCCGGCCAACCCCTATCGCGCCAACATGCACAAACCAGTGCTGGCGCAACACGCCGCTTTTATTACCCATCTGAACGGTGGAGACCCTGAATGGTTGCGCGAAAAATTCTATCATCTGCTGACCTTCCTCAATAACTACCGTAACCATCACCGCCATATCACGGGTCTGTACTTCTGGCAAAGTGACCTGATGATCGGCGTGGACAACGACCCGTGTACCTACTTCCGCCCTCACCGCAGCTCCGGTTCAATTTACCTAAACTGCCTAATGCTTAAAGAGTTCGAGGCGGCCAGCTATCTGGCACAGCGCCTGAACCTGAATGAGGTCGCCGCCGAATTGCAAACAGAAGCTGACGCTGTGAAGAAGGCCGTGCAGGCGCACTGTTGGGATGAGCGTGACGGCTTTTTCTATAGTGTTGACCTTAATTTGCTGCCTGCTGACACCACCGGCCTCCATGCTGGGCAGCCGCGCCATTGGGACTGCCTGATCCAGCGTATCGGAGTCTGGTCAGGCTTCCTAGGCCTGTGGGCGGGCATCGCTACCAGTGAACAGGCCGAGCGTGTACGTGAGAATTATCGCGATAAAAACTCGTTTAATGCGCCTTATGGGGTACGCACACTGTCCAAATACGAGAAGATGTACTCTATACGCGCATCTGGTAATCCGTCGTGCTGGCTTGGTCCGATCTGGGGCGTATCGAATTATCTGACCTTCCGAGGACTGCTCCGGTATGGTTTCACCGATGATGCGCGGGAACTGGCCGAGAAAACAATCCAACTGTTCGGGCGTGATGTCGAACGCTTTGGTGCAATGCACGAATATTATCAGCCTGAAAACGGTGAGCCGATCCTGAACCGCGGCTTTAAGAACTGGAATTATCTGGTGCTTAATATGGCTGCTTGGCTGGAAGGACGTCAGGTCGTCAGCGAATTTTGATCGGATGGGTAGCGAATTTCTATTTGACGCCTTATGCCAATTAAGGGCTAAAAAGTAAAAACGGAAGTGAAAGTGGATGCGAGCAGATGCCACGGAGGGCGGTCAGTCCTGCCAAGTGAAGCGCATCAGCACCAAAGCCCTCGACCAGACTGTGATTGAAATTTATTGGCGCATATACTGACCATCGAGAATCTGCGTCCACTGGCGAAGAACCTCGCTCAATCACTGGAAGAACGCAGTAATGACGCCGGAACGCGCATTGCCGCCCTAGAGGATAAATGAAGGAACGGGAACGCTCTACTACACGTTCCCGTTCCCGGATGACTCGTATATGCCTAGTTTTCGTAACTTGGACCTGAAGGGATTCGAACCCTTGACCTCTACAGTGCGATTGTAGCGCTCTCCCAGCTGAGCTACAGGCCCTTCTATACGCACAATTCTAGGACGGTGCGCGGGCAAAGTCAAGTGGCTACCCGCGCACCACACCGTCAATTTTGAGGGTTACTCGTAGCGTAGCGTACTGGTGATACGCTCACGCACCGCCACCGCCCCACTCGCCAACGTCGCCAAAACCCCAATCAAAACCGATAGCAGGATGAGACCTATCGCCGTCGGCATCGCATTCGCCGGGATGAGGATGGCCGCGTCGAGACCATAGCGCGTCATGATGAACACGCCCAACGCGCTCAAACCAATCCCTATCACCCCGCCCAGCAAACATACAATCACATTTTCAAGGATGAGGACGCGCAGCACCCGCCCATCTTGTAACCCGACGGCACGCAGCACCCCAATCTGACGGCGGCGCTCCAAAATCGACAGCGCGACGGTGTTGGCGTTAATCACCGCAGCCGCGCCCAACGAGAATATCCCGACCACCAGCGGCAAGGCGCTAAATTGGGTGATTAGGCGCTGCAAAATGCCGTCGAAAAACGAGATGTCAAACGTCAGCACCAATGGGATGCTCGATAACCCCAACAAGACTTCGTTGAGTTTTTCCGGGCTGGCCTTAATCATATTGAGCGTAAAATCGGCGTCACCGGCAGAGAGTAAGTCGGGCGGCAATTGGAATCCGCCGAACGCGGCGTTCCCGCCCGCCCCGGCCACCCCAACTACTTCAACGGTGACGGCAAAACCATTGCCAAAGGCGTTGAGCGTCACCCTATCCCCAACCTGATAGATGATGGGGTCTTCCTCTTCCGTCGGGTCGGCGAACTGTGGCAATTGGAATACCGCTACCGCCTGCCCTCGGTCAGCGTCAGTCAGGCTACGTCCAGAGATAATTCCCGGTATGGTGTAGCTCGTGTCCGTCGTATCGCGGATGATGATGCTTGATGACGGGTCGAAACGGCGGCGGTCATCATACACGCGCTCTCCGTTGAGTTCGCTGACATAACTGCTGATTTGATAGATGCGGGTGCTAGACTCCACGCCCTCTAGCGTATTGAGGCGGGCGTCGATGATGGGCGCGGCGATTTGCTGAGGGAGCAGCGGCAAAATCACGATGTTGCCACCCAGCGCATCGCTGAATGTGAAGCGCAAAATCTCGCGTGCGCTCTCGCCGAATAAGGCGATACTGCTCAAAGCGAACATCCCAGCGCTCAATGCCAACAAAGTCGTGGCCGTCCGCATCCGCTGTGTGGTCAGATTGCGGAGCGCAAGATTGAGGTCAACATTGCCGAAGGCCGGTAACTTGCCCAGTAGCCAGACGACACACCACAACAGCATTGCCAAGATATATAGGATGAGGAGCGTGATGGCGACGCCCAACACCCCCACCCACCAAACCGTGATGATTTGACCGGCGATGAGTCCGAGCGCTAAGACGACGAATATCACGACAAAAATACTGGAGAAACAACCGGCGTTCACCGGAGTGGCGTCGTTGGGGCGCAAAATCGAGGCGGGACGCACCCGCGCCGCTGACAGCACCGGCAACACGCCGAAGACCATCGCGACAAGCACACCCAGCGCGAATCCAAACAAGATGGCCTCTGGGTAAACTTTGAATTTTAGCGGCTGCTGAATCAGGTCTGCGCCGAAGCGGTTGGCGACGCTGCTCAGGGCGACCCCCAAAACGCTCCCCAACATACTGCCGAAAATCCCCAACCAGAACGCCTCGGCCAAGAACATCATAGCCACTTGCCGACCTTTGAGGCCGAATGTCTTGAGCGCGGCGATTTCATCGGTACGCCGTCGCACCAAGACCAGCATCGTATTGATGATGCCCACCCCGCCCAACAACATCGCGCCCAACCCCAGCACGACGATGAATCGGCCTAAAATATCGGACACGGTAGCAAACGAACTCGCCAGAGAAGGCGCGGTGACGAAGCTAAAGCGATCCCAATTCGAGTCGTTTGCCAGCAATCCGGTAAGTTTACCTGAGGCATTGTAAATCTGATCTTCTGATGTGCCATCGGGCATAATTATCCCGATTCGATTCACGCCATCCGGTGTATTGAGCAGTTCGCCCACGGCAGAACGGTCAAAATACGTGAATCCGAAGAACAGTGAGAATATCTCGCGGCTTCCCAACTGCTGTAACCCAGCTTGCGCCGCCGTGGGGACAATCCCCTTTACGGTGAATAACGACTCCGAACCAGAGACGCGCACGGTATCGCCGACATGAATTTGTGCGCTGTCTGCCAGATTCCGGCTGATAACGATGTCTGTGGACGCGGTGAACAACTCGCCCAGCGGCACATTGGGCGGTTCATCAGAGAGGATTGGGTCGGTGACGGGGTAATTATCGGGGTCAATGAAGAAAGAACTGATGAATTGCAGTCGCCCTACCGTGACCGCATCCAGTTTCGCCACCTGAAGGCCGGAGCGCAGTCGGTATTCGGTGGTACGTGCGTTGTTCTCTGCCGCCCATTGGCGCACGATAGTCAATTCGTTTTCGGTGAAAAAATTATCGGAATTGTCAGGGTCGCTAAGT
The DNA here is from genome assembly GCA_034437835.1 of Anaerolineae bacterium. Classification (GTDB taxonomy): domain Bacteria; phylum Chloroflexota; class Anaerolineae; order Aggregatilineales; family Phototrophicaceae; genus Flexicrinis. The sequence goes on from DAOTTP010000182.1 coordinate 20,967, forward strand.
GTTGAGGTAAATCCATCGCCTAAGATAGAGATGGTGATGTCGCCTTTATTGCTGTTGCGGACATCGCCCACCAACGAATCCCCAATCGACAGTCCGAGGCTGCGGAAGGCGACCATCGTAGCGACACCTGCCGCCACGGAAAAGATGGCAAAGGCAGACCAGCGCCGACTGCGCCATAGATTGCGGAGGGCATATCCCAGATAGAACAGCAGTTGCGACATCGCTTGATTGCTCCGTTGATTTTTTTGATCGTGATGTTTTAAGGCGGCGTCCAACGCATGTGGAGGACATTACGCTGAGGCGTAAAGCGGAATCGGCTGAAGGCGGCATCCACCGACAGGTCATCGCTAGGATGCTCTAAGATGAGCGAGCCGCTCCCGTACTGCCGCACCGCCGTCGCCAGCAGCGAGTCAGCGTATAGGTCGGCTTGTTCCGGCTTCGTCATCAGCATCAACCGAGTCGTCAGCCCGAATGAGCGCTCAATCCATAATGAGCCGGCCAGCCCGCCCTGCTCATCCGCCACCACATACCGGTTTAGCTGTCGGAAGTTTAACAGGTCGCTTAAGAAACGCCCCAAGTTGGGTTTGAACAGCGACGGCACGACCGGGCGCAACCAACCCAACCCGCCCCGTTCGGTGGGGTATAGAGTCGCCGCCAAGTCCATCTCAGCACGCCACTCACTGCGCCGCCGCTGCCGGACATAGATAGAGACCTCGTGTTCCAACGGCGGTAATCGCAGAGACGGCAATCGTTTATACGTGGTAAAGGGGCGTTCAGTTACGAATCCGAGTCCGCGATAGAGGTCTAGGGCAGCGGTATTGTCGTAATCAACTTGGAGGAGGACGAGTTTTCCGCCCCGTGCGTGGATGGCTTCTAAGGCGGCGACCATCAAGCGCTTGGCGATACCACGCCGTTGAAAGTTTGGATGGACGCCGACATTGGCGATAACCCATCCCTCGCCGCCGTCTCTGGGAAGGTGTGCGGGATAAATCGAGACATTCCCGACCAGTTGGCCGCCCTCAACCCAAACCATCCCCATGCTGATGCCGATAGCCATATCGTTGAGCTTGGCAAGCAGGTTCATCCCCGCCCCCATGCGACTCATCATCCGCATCTCGCGTAGGGCTGACCGCCCGCTGGCGTCCATCGTGTCGGCAAACACCAACTCGATTAAGTCCGCCAGCGGCGCGAGGTCTGTCCGCAAGTTAACAGGCCGCAGCATGGAGATACCGGCTCAAGGTGAGTCTTAGAACCCAGCCAATTGACTGAGGTCAGCGCGACCTTGCTGCATGGCGCTGACGGCTTGTAACAGGGCGATACGGTTACGGCGCACTGCGGGGTCATCCGCCATCACCAAAACGCCCTTACCCGGTTCTTCACCGAAAAACCGGCTGACCACCGGAACCATCGGCGCGAAAACTGACAAAAAGGTATCGGCATCCGCATCGGCGCTGAGGGAGGCCGCCGCCTGCTTATAGGCCAGATATAGCGCCTTCTCCTCTGGTTCGGTGAACGCGGATTCATCGACCTGATATTGCTCTTTCACGGTACGGGTGATGCGGACGCAACGGGCGAAACTGTCCAACACCTTCTCCCAAGCATCAGACGACACCCACTCGCTCAATTGGCGAATGTTCAAGAGTGCGCGGTATGGATTGTTGGGTTGTGCGGCCAGCGCTGCGTTGACGACATCGGCAGACCAGCCTTGTTCCCCCAGCCATGAGCGCAAGCGCCCGCTGATGAACTCCAAAACCTGCGACTTGGAGTCCTTGCTAACCGTGACCGGCTGTACCAGCGAGGCGGCCTCAATCGCGTCGGTCAGGTCGAAGTCGATTTTATTGTGCGTCAGCAATTGCACGATACCCAACGCCGCACGGCGCAAACCATACGGGTCAGCCGTGGACTTGGGCGCGAGGCCGACGCCGAACAACCCGACCAGTGAGTCTAGCCGGTCAATCACCGAAAGTAGCGTGCCAGCGGGGCTGGCGGGCAAGATATCATCCGCACCACGCGGCAACCAGTGTTCAAAAATAGCATCCGCGACGGCTTGAGTTTCGCCGCCGAGTTTGGCGTATTCACGCCCCATCGTCCCTTGTAGCGAGGTCATCTCGACCACCATGTGAGTGGCGAGGTCAGCCTTGAGGACGGCGGCGGCACGTTGAGCGGTCTGGACATCGGCGGTGGGCGTCCCCAGCAGTTTGCCGATGCGCGAAACGAGTTTGCCGATGCGCTCATTTTTGTCCAACATCGAGCCGAGCTTCTCTTGGAAGGTCAGCGTGCCGAGGCGCGGCAAATAGGCCGTCAGCGGCTGTGTAATGTCATCCTTATAGAAGAAGCGTGCATCGCTGAAACGAGCGATGAGGACGTGTTCGTTGCCCTTCTGGACGAGGTTAACGTGTTCTTTGTCGCCGTTGCGGATGGTGATGAAATACGGCATGAGCTTGCCATCGGCATCTTCCACGGCAAAATAGCGCTGCTTGTCGCGCATGACCGTCACCAGCACATCGCGGGGCAATTCTAGGAACTCTGTCCCGTAGCTACCCCGTACCGCCGTTGGTATTTCAACCAGATTCGCCACTTCGTTGAGCAGGCCACTGTCCGCCGGGACGCGCCCGCCGACTTCCGCCGCCAATGCCTCGACTTGGCGCATGATGGTTTCTTTACGCGCCTCACGGTCAAGCACAACCCCTTGCGCCTGTATAAAGGCGAAATAGGCGGCGCTATCCCCGACCTGTTGCTCCTCTGAACCATACGGGCGAATGCCGCGTGTGGTATTGCCGCTGGCCGCGCCCGCATAAGCGAACGGGATGACCGCATCACCGAACAACGCGACCACCCAACGTAGCGGGCGGCTGAACGCGATGTTCGTCTCATTCCAACGCATGGTCTTACCGAACTTGATGTTGGCGATGAAGCCGGGTAGCGCCTCGGCCAAGACTTCGGTGGCGGGGCGGCCAATCTTCTCGACCTTCGCCATGACATAGCGCCCGCCGTCGATTTCCTCAACCGTCAGTGCCGAGACATCAATCCCGCGTGATTTGGCGAATCCTTCACCGGCCTTCGTCGGTTTGCCTTCAGAATCAAAGGCGCGGTCTGCCGGGGGACCTTTTTCAATCAAACTCTGATTGGGTTGGATGGGCTGCACTTGCTTGGCGTGAATCACCAACCGGCGCGGAGTCGCCATCACCTGCACGCCGTCGTTGCCCAGACCGAGGTCGCTGAACAATTTCGGCGCGGCGGCGGCCAGTTGCGCCAGCGCGTCGTCTACATCATGCGCGGGCAATTCTTCCACGCCGATTTCAATGAGGACATCCGCCGGAGATTTCGGCGCGATTGGTAATGCCGACACGACACCTTGCGACTGCCCCGCCCATTGCTGGGCGAGCCGCATCATCGGGTAGCCCAACGCCTCGCGCTGAGTTACATACGCTTTGGCGATGTTGCGCGTCATGTCGCGCATCCGCCGGAAGTACGTCGCACGCTCGGTCACGCCGATTGCGCCGCGTGTGTCCAATACATTGAACAGGTGACTGCACTTCAAGATATAGTCATAGGCGGGGATAATCACCCCAGCCGCCAGCGCCCGCTTATGCTCACCCTCATAGGTGTCATACACCCCGCGTAGCGCCTCGACATCGGCGATGTCGAAATAGTATTTGCAGTGGTCGATTTCTTCTTGCAGGATGATGTCGCGGTACTGCAAATCGCCCAACCAGTCGATGTCCCACGCGGAGTCCTTGCCTTGCAACGCCAAGACAATACGCTCGACGCCGTAGGTGATTTCAACGCTGGACGGGTTCAATTCAAGCCCGCCGGCCTGTTGGAAGTAGGTGAACTGGGTGATTTCTTGCCCATCCAGCCAGACTTCCCAGCCCAAACCCCATGCGCCGAGGGCGGGACTTTCCCAGTTGTCCTCGACAAACCGGATGTCATGTTCACGCGGGTTAATCCCCAGCGCTTCCAGCGATTGCAGATAAAGTTCCTGCGGGTTGCCGGGGTCGGGCTTGAGGATGACTTGATATTGGTAGTATTTCTGCATCCGGTTGGGGTTTTCGCCATAGCGCCCGTCGTCCGGGCGGACGGACGGCTCGACATAGGCCACGCGCCACGGCTCTGGCCCTAAGACACGCAGTAGCGTGGCTGGGTTTCCCGTGCCAGCGCCGACTTGTACATTATAGGGTTCCCAAATGACGCAACCGTTACCGGCCCAGAACTCGTGCAATTTGAGGATGACTTGTTGAAAGTTAAGCGGTTTTGCGGTCATTAATTGCCTCAGCCTTATCCCGCGATGAAGTCGCACCATTATAGTAACCTCCGATGCGATGCGCGAGGGCGGCGGGGATTTTGCAAGCGTTTGGAGAATCCCGATACTTAATCCAATACTTAAATTGTGTTTGCCTTCACTCAACGTTATACTTATCTCAGCGACCAAATCGCCTACCCTCTGATCGATGGGGGACACTGAGGAGTTATCAATGGCGGATGCGTTAATCGGGACAACTATCGGCGAATTCACAGTCCATGAAGTCATCGGACGGGGCGGGATGGCGACGGTTTACCGTGCCTCTCAACCGCTAATGAAGCGGGATGTGGCGCTCAAAATTATCCGTATGGATGATATGGCCGCCGAGAACAACCGCGACTTCAGCCAGCGTTTTGCCACCGAGGCCAAACTTATTGCTTCGCTGGAACACCCAAATATTCTGCCAGTGTATAATTATGGTATTGACGGCGATGTGGCATATCTTGCCATGCGCCTGTTACGCGGTGGTTCTCTGGAAACCCTCTTACAGGGCGAGCCTCTCCCCCTGCCGAAGGCCATCGAATTGTTTCTGCAAATCACGCAGGCGCTGGCCGTCGCCCACAGCAAGGGCATTATCCACCGTGACCTGAAGCCCTCCAATATCCTGTTGGATGAGGATACACACGTCTATTTGACGGACTTTGGCCTCGCCAAGCTGGTAGACAGCGAAGGCTATCAGACCAAGACCGGCCAAATCGTCGGGACGCCGGTGTATATGTCTCCGGAACAGCTTCGCGGTGAGCCGCTGGACTTCCGTTCAGATGTCTACGCGCTCGGCTGTATCCTATATGAGATGCTGACCGGAACCCCGCCCTTCCCTGTCACCAATGGCGATGTCATCCCTGTCATCTTCAAGCACCTACAAACTTTGCCAGAGCCGCTGTCGGCACACATCCGCACCGTCCCCCCAGCTGTAGAAGCCGTGGTGATGAAGGCGCTCTCCAAAGATAAGGTAGACCGCTACGAATCGGTTCGCGCTATGGCGACGGCGCTGGCAGAGGCGATGGGGCGCGGCGATACACTTTCGCTGCCCCGCCCTGCGTCCTCCATCCTCAACGTCTCGCGCACAGACCTCACCGCACAACGCGCAAAACGTACCCCGGCTGGGCTGATTATCGGCGCGGTTCTAGGCGCGATTGCGGTTCTGGCAATCGTGGCAATCGTCGTGCTGAAGCCGTTCGAGAATTTAGAGCCGCTGCCGCCAATCACCGTGGTTTTGGGTGAGACCGAACCGTTGGCGAACTTCACAAGCGATACCATCAACACTGAATTCGTTGCTCGGCGACTCGGCACGGACGGATTCGTCGCCATTGTCCCGTGCAACACCTCCTCGGAGTATCACGCCGGGTTGACTCGTGAGCTAACCACCTTCGCACGCGCGGCAAACCTACCGACCCGAGTCTATGACCCGGATAGCGACCCATATAAGCAGTTGACCGCCTTGGAGCGTGCGATTACCGAGGGTGCAGTCGGCGTAATCCTCTGCCCGTTGGACATGGCACTGCTGGACGCGACCTTACAAGCCACCAAAGCTGCCGGTATCCCGTTGGTCTCCACCGCCTCCACGATGGGACAGTATAACGGCGTTGGCATCCTGACCGATAACTACCTACTCGGCCTCAAGCCGGGGCAATACGCCGGTCAATGGATTCGGGATAACCTCGACGGACAGGCCAACGTCTTGGTGCTGGTTTATGACGACCTGCCCGACCTCATAACCCGTGCTAAAGGTCTGGTTGATGGGATGTTGGAATTTGCCCCAGATGCGACGGTTGTCGCCCGTGAAACCGGCGCAGTGGTCGAACTAGGTGAGGCCGCCATCGATAAATTGGTGGATGAAGGTACAACATTCGACATCATCCTCAGCATCAACGATGCGGGCGCTTATGGGGCTGTTTCAGCCTTAGAGAAGGCGGATATCTCGCCGGATGACGTGCATATCTTCAGCGTAGACGCCGAGGTTCTGGCGCGGCAGTACATCACACAGGGCAATTACTTTGTCGCCTCAGTAGATGCGGGTCGTTCGGTTTATGCGAAGGCCGCCATCACCACCATGCAACTCCTACTGGCAGGCCAACCCTTGCCGGAAATTTTGACGATTGAGCCGGGTGACTTGATAACGGCAGAAAACAGCGATTCCTAGGATTACGGCTCGAAAGGGAAACTGCACACATGATAGATGAACGGCTGCTAGAGGCCATTGGCACACTCAGCGGCGACATACGATTTTTGGGGACGCTCCTCGGCTTGGTCATCCGGGAGCAACATGGCAAAGCAGCCTTTCATCTGGTCGAAGAAATCCGCGCCAGCGCCAAAGCGCGGCGGGCGGGCGATACAGCCGAGACCGCCCGTTTGATGGAACGGGTTCGTAAGCTATCGTTGGAAGAAAAACGCATCTTGATTAAAGCGTTTGCTAATTACTTCCAACTCATCAATATCGCGGAAGACCATCAGCGTGTGCGCGTCCTGCGGGAGCGTGAGGCTGACAATGGTCTGACCGAAACCCTCGATTCCGCCGTCGCAGACTTGCGTGCAGCGGGTATTAGCGCGTCCGAAGTGCAAAACATCCTCAACGCTGTGCGCGTCCGGCTGGTTTTTACGGCGCATCCGTCTGAGGCCAAACGCCAAGAAGTTTTGCTCAAGATGAGCGACATCAGCCAGATGTTGTCCCTCATAGAGCGTCAACACCTTCTCCAACGTGAAAAAATGCGCGTGGTTGGGGATATTTTGCGCCGTATCGAGCAGCTTTGGCAGACACGCCCCAATCGCGCCCAGCGGGCAACCGTCATGGACGAGGTAGAGTTTGGCACATATTTCCTCGTCCGGTTCGTCATGGATGTCACAGTAGACCTTTACCTAGAACTCCAGACCGCGCTTGAACGCCACTATCCTGACCATGATTGGTCAGACCTGCCGCCCATGTTGTCGTTCGCTTCATGGATTGGCGGAGACCGCGATGGCAACCCCAACGTCACCCCTGATGTCACCCGTGACACGCTGAAATATATGCGCGACAATGCCCGCCGCGCCTATCAGGAGGAAGTCACCTATAACCGTGACCGCCTCACCCAATCACTGGATGAAATCGGCGTGAGTGACGAATTGATGGCGGCGGTGGACAGTCATAACCTGTTCAGCGGGCGCTACCCGGGCGAGGTCTACCGTCACTTCCTCGGCCTTGTCACCAAGCGACTGGAAAATGACGAATATCGTCACGGCGGGGATTTGCTGGACGACTTGCAATTGGTACAGACCAGCCTTAAAGAAAACAAGGCGATTCACGCTTCTGACGGCACGCTCAAGCGCCTGATACTGAAAGTCCAACTGTTTGGGCTGCACCTCGCCCCAATTGAAGTCCGCGAGGATTCGCGGCTGCACCTCACCGCCCTGAGCGAGCTATTCAAGCATTACGGTATGGTCGCGGATTACGCGGCGCTACCGGAAAATGAGAAACAAGACCTTCTCACCCATGAAATCGCCAGCAAACGCCCGCTATTCCCGATGACTCCGGCGTTCAGCGAGACGACCAATCGCGTGATTAACACATGGCGGATGGTCAGTGATGTCCACCGTGAACACAGCCCTCGTGCGATTGATACATTCATCGCCAGTATGAGCAAAGACGCGAGCGATGTGCTGGCGCTGCTGCTGTTGGCGCACGAGGTCGGAATCGACCAAAATATCGGCGTCGTGCCGCTATTCGAGACCGTCGAAGACCTCAAGCACGCCCCCGCTGTCATGACTGCGCTGTTCGAGAATCCCGCGTATAAGACCTATTTGACCGGACGCGGCAACGTCCAGCAAATCATGATTGGGTATTCTGACAGCAACAAAGATGGCGGCTATATCGCGTCGAACTGGAATCTGTATCAGGCACAACAGAGTTTGGCCGCGCTGTGCGCCAAATATGGCGTGCGGCTAGAGCTATTCCACGGGCGCGGCGGCAGCATCGGGCGTGGTGGCGGCCCGACCAATCGCGCCATCCTCGCTCAGCCTCCCGGCTCAATGCAAGGCCCAATCAAAATCACCGAACAAGGCGAAGTCATCGCCTATCGCTATGGCAACCCAGACATCGCCCGCCGCCATCTCCAACAGGTGATGAACGCGGCGTTGCTGGCATTGGGTAAACCCGGCGCACAAGCCGAGTCCCACTGGTTCGATGTGATGGAATCACTCTCGGAATCCAGCCGCATCTATTACCGCACGTTCGTGTATGAGACGCCCGGATTCCTGAATTACTGGCAGGAAGCCACTCCCATTAACGAACTGGCGCAGCTTCCTATCGGGTCGCGTCCGGCCAAGCGCAGTAAGGGCGGATTCGAGTCCATCCGCGCCATCCCGTGGGTATTCAGTTGGATGCAGAGCCGCACCATCATCCCATCATGGTATGGGGTCGGCCACGCTTTTGAGTCATTCTGCGCCGAGAACCCAGACGGCCTGACCACCCTACGCGCTATGTATACCCGTTGGCCGTTCTTCAAAGCGCTCATCGACAACGTGCAGTTGGACGTGGCGAAGGCCGATATGGGAATCGCCAAGTTATATAACGGCCTCGTCGGGGACGCTCAACTGCGTGACGATATTTTCGGCCAGATCGAATCCGAACACACCCGCGCCTATCACTGGATTTGCGAGATCACCGAGCAGACCATCCTCTTAGAGAAATCTGCCCTGATGCAGCGCTCCATCGAGAGCCGTAACCCGTATGTTGACCCGTTGAACTTCATTCAGGTCGCCCTCTTGGACGAACTACGCCACGCCAACGCCGAACTGCCCGCCACCAATGAGGTGCTTCAGGCGGTGCTAGCGACGGTCAACGGGATTGCGGCGGGGATGAAAACCACCGGATGACCGCCCGCGCCCTGCTTCAACGCTTCGCCCCGCGCTTATTGGTCGCGCTACTGATGGGTTTCGGCTCAGAGGGCTTGCTATGGGCGGGCGCGGCTGACCGTCCCCCGCTAGACAATCTCTTGGTCGTGACCGGGATTGCGGCTGCGGCGCTGATATTGCTGGACATTATCGTGCGCTGGCATGTGCGTGACTTATACGGCCTCGCAGCCGTGGGTGGGTTATTCGCGCTGTCTTACAGCCTACTGCTCAACCCCATCTCCCCGGAGCGCGACCTCCAATTGTCGCTGTTGACCGATGTCATGGGCGGTCAGGCGCTGATTGCGATGGGGATGCTGTTGCTGTTCATCGCATTGACAGGGACAGCGGGGCGTTGGGCATGGCTCGGCGTGCCGCTCGGCGGAATCATTGGCGCATGCTGGGGGATCTGGCTGCGTTGGGCATCCGTTTCCGGCAATTGGAACGCACGCCCCGCAACCAGCGATACCCTCTTAATCTTGGGCGTCGGCGCATTGGCGGCCATCGCGCTAACAGTATGGGTTTGCGCCCGCGTCAGCCCTATCCCCGCCGACTCGCTTAAAATGGGCGCTTATGAGGGACTATTCGCGGGCGGGGTGGTGATTGTGGCGCTCTATCGCCAATTCGACGGACTCCAGATTGATGTCCCTGTTTATGTCGTCCTCAGCGCTTTAGGCGCGATATGTGTGGCGATGCTGTGGTATCGCAAGGACTCGTATTTTGGGTGGATTGGCGACCCGTGGAAGGTCAAGCCCGCTTGGGCAGCGTTTTTGGCGACGGGCGCGGCGTTTCTGGTCGCAGCCGCTTTCACCTACCCGCTGCCGCGCATGGGCAACCCGTCACTCGGATTGTTCGAGTTCATCCGCCTGATATTCACGCTATTCGGCCTGATTTGGTTGCCGGGACTAACCACGCTCATCGGTGTGAAGGCCGTCCTCCGCGACATCCAATCCAAACCCCTTTAAGAACGGTGATGAGATTCAAGTGATGTGTGATGAGATTAAGGGCAAATATACATTGGCGAGCGCACCTGTGTGCGCCCCTACAGAACAACCGATTGCTGTGGATAAAACACAAGTCACGAGAAATTTCGTAGGGGCGTGGCTTGCCCGCCCGCGCTGAAATACCGCACTCCTACGACGATTTCGATGACATCATCTCCCTCTTTCAACTTGCCCCATTGGTTACTAATGTGGTGAGTCGTTTGTCTAAAAACACTGCACGTTTGGCAGTTACTCATCACTTCTCTTAAATCAGCCCCGCGTCCGGCCAATATTCGCCTTTGTAGGCCAATGTCCCGTCTAAGGTGATGGTCAGCGTATACGACTGCTCTGGCGCATCCAACGGCAACACGTCTAAGGTTAGCGAATCCGGCAATAGGACATGCGCCCATTCGACATGGCGGGGTGCGCCGTGCTGCGGCGTAACCTCGGCGCGAAGGGTCATAGCGGAGGGTTCTGCCCCGACGAACAACCGCACCGCCGCTGAACGTGCGCCCAACATGACTTGTTCGACATACGCTCCGCGACGATGGAATAGATTAAAGTCCGCCCGTCCGGTCATCTGAGTGGCACAGCGACGGCGGACATCGGCGGGCAATAGGGCGCGCAGCATCTCGGCCTCGGCCTCAGACCGACACCAAATCATCTGGAGCGTTTCCAACGTCAGGCCGTTGGGGACAAGCACCTGCGCCCGCCGCGCCATCAGGATTTCCTCACGCGCATCTGGGCGCGGCACGGCGTCATGATAGATATGCTCGAACGGCAATTCTTCAAAGGCGTTGGAGGTGGCGAACGTCTTGCGCGTGAAGGTCGGTTCACCCGCGCTAAAACGCGATTCCGGCGCACACAAAATCGACTCAAGGTCAAATAACAGATAAACCGGGCGCGGGATGTCGTCACGGGCGCGTTTGACCGTCGGCTTGATGCCCTCTTTATGCCACAATTCTGGCGTGCGCGGCCTGAAATGCAGATGGGTGTGACCATCGCGGCGGCGTCCGTCCGTCATGACCGGCGGGATAAACCCGTTTTTCAGGATGTCTACCGCGTCCTCCATATCAACGCAGTGGAACAAGAAATACGTCCACCAGACTCGCCCGGTCAGCCACGGCTCGCGCCGAAGTTTCACCAGATGGCGACGGAACGAGGGCGCGTCGCGTTTTTCCGGCACGGACAGGCGGCGAGAGATACGCCCCGGCTTGAATGGAGAGCGCGTCGGGCCGTCGGACGGGGTTTCGCTCAAGAGGCCGAATGCCCGCCCCGCGTTGAGGTCGCTGAACAAATCGCGCACGCGGGCGGTGTAATGTGCCGCCTCGGTGAAGTCGATATAGTTGAGGTGTTCGAGATGTAATGGGATGTCTGCCAGCGCCTGTACGAGGATCGGGACGATGCGCTTGCCCTTCCGCAAGAGGCGCATCTGCTCGGCGCGGCAAAACCGCGAGTGATACGAGGAATGGCTCAATAGCACGATGCCGACATCGCACGATTCAATAGCATCTTCAATCGCCTGTGTCCAGCTATCACCGCCCTGAATCTGCGACAAATCCAGCCAAACCGAACATCCAGCGGCGCGTAAGTCGTCCCGCAGCCGGATGGCGAGGTCGCGGGCGTCTTCCCGCGCATACGAGATAAACACGTTCAATCCGCCGTCCATCACGCCTCCGAGGGGGTTAGGGTTAAAGTTTGTGGGGCTTGGGCGGCGGGCGGCGGGATGAATAAGACCGCGTTGACCGTCCCAGCCTCACCCGTGATGCCGGTCTTGACCGCCCGCACCCAATCCAAGCCAGCCAAGATCGGGATAAGGTATGGCGCACATGACTCGACTGCGCCGGGGAACTGCCACGCCATCAATAGACCCGCGCTCTGCACCGCCGTCCACAATTCAGCCAAGCTGTTGTCAGTAAAAACAATGGAGTCGCCGCCCTGAGGGGTCAGCGTCAAAAGCTGACGACGCCCGCCCGCTTCTGTGCTGGCGCTGAAGGGTTTTCCCTCGGTGCTGATAAACTTGCCGTCTGCTTTTTTGATTGCCCGCCCCAATTCGCGCCAAAAACGCGCCGCATCGACCCGTGTGGTCGGTTTATTGAGCAGGGTATCAATCTGGCGCAAGCTACGCGCCGCGTCATTTTTGCGGTCATACGTATGCAGATAAACCGGGATAGGCAGCGCCGACAGCGCCGATTCTAGCACCGGGCGGATGTCCTCCTCCCAGCGTAAATCGGTCTCCTCGAATTGTGGGACGGCCAACGAGCCAATCCCCCATTCCGCCCAACGGCTGACCAATAACTGCACCGCCGATTCAATATCGCCGCGCTTGGCCGCCGAACGCCAATGCGCCTTGACGGGTAGGTGTAGAATCCGCTTCGCGCCGGCTTGTGCCAACCACACCCGCCCCAGCGACAATTTGCCCGCATCGCACAAGGCGCGATATTGGTCAAACACGCCGGGGAAGAACCGCTTAAACTCTGCCGAAACCCCACTGCCCATCACCCCAGCCGTATTAACCGGGTTGACCAGCACCGTGGCCGGGGACAAAAATAAATCGCATTCAACCGTAATCAACATCGCGCCACGCCCCCTGTATGTCGCCACATCTTAGAACAAGTTTTTAGGTTCGGCAATCAAAAAGGGCAAGCGTTTAGACGCTTGCCCCTAAAATTGGGTGAAACGGCGTTTAGCCTTCGGTAGCGGGTTCGTCTGCCGTCAGGGTGACGGGCAGGCCGAGGTCATTGGTCAGGTTAAAGGTCGCCATCATCTTGGCCGCATCGGTCACGGTGACGAGGGTTTCCTCAGTGACGTTGTTCAGGTCAACATCGACGTTGCTCAGGCGGACGGTGGCGGTGCGGAGATTCTCACCGTCATTCAGCAACACGGCTAGGCCGGACTGCGGTTCGCCTTCGGAATTACGGAACTTGAACGAGACAGCAAAACCGCCGCCGCCGTTACGCTCCACAGGGACGACGCTGAGGATTTCTGCCCCGGCGCGGCGGCTGAGGACGAAGGCGCGAGCGGCCTCTTCATCAGCGACTGTCGTGGCGTCTTCACTGTCAATGAACAGTGTCCCCTGCCCTGACGACTCGATGGTCACGGGTTCACCGGCTGCGCCGTCGCGCACAATCCAGTTGTTGGGGGTGCGGATGATGATGTTATCTTGCTCGCTGTAGAAGCCGTTCCAAGCGATTGGGGTGGTACGGAACAACTCCACCGGCTTAATCACGTTCTGCGCCTTAGCAATCAGGTCGAACAGCAAGGCGCTGGCATTGGTCGGGGTGACGACACGGGTGACATAAATCCAGCCGTCATCGCGCAATTGGGCGACGTGGCGGGCGATATAGGTTTGTTGGCGTTGTTCTAGTTCAAAGTCAATGGTGACGGTCTTGGTCGCCGCATCGACTTCGCGCTCGGTTTCCTTCCAACCGCCAGTGTATTGACGCCAGCCGCTGGCGAGCGTGTTGTCGTCAAAACGGGCGCTCAGTTCCTCAACAGTGGTGATGGCAGGGACTGGCACATCAACATAGACTTCCACGATGCTCTGCATGGCGGTGTTTTCGAGGTTGACCTGTACCTGTGTCCCGTTATTGCTAGGGCGTGAGGTCGTCCAACCCGTCGGGTAGCTGGCGGTATACAAGCCAGACGGGTGCAGATATTCTTGGTCAAAGACGATGGTGCTGAGGTCAGCAGGGGGCGCAGGGAAGGTCGGCGCGCCGGTGGGGGTCGGTTGAACAGTGGTCTGTTGAGTGTTTGGCAACAAGCTCTGTGCAACGGCAGTAAAAACCATAACCACCACTAAACCAATGGCGAAAATAGTATAACTGCGCTGTCTCTGGGTGTTACTATTCATGCGGGACTCCGAAAATGTCCGGTCTGACAAGGTTTCAAAACGCCCCATATCATACCCGACTTTGAGGGTGGTGTTAATGGTGTGCCGCTTGAGATACAAGTGACGAGTGTAAAGTGATGAGTGATGCGATGAAGCCCCTCCTAAAGTACGCCCTAATCGGCCTGTCCTGCATCCTTTTGAGCGCGTGCGCCGCGCTAGAACGCACCGACATCCCCGGCACGCAAATCGCCGAGAATAGCGCCTTTAGCACGGAGGTGGTCGCTCTCGCTCAGACTGCCATAGGTGAGCAAGCCACCCATAGCGCCCAGACGGACGCGCTCATCACCGAGGCGGCTGTGGTCAACGGGGTTAATAACCAGTTGCTCGGCACATTACAGGCCATCGTGACGCCTACCGTGGTCTTGGTTCAAGATGACTCGGTTGAACTCGGCAGTTTACCGGACAATGTACAGGGGTCGCGCCTGTATGTCGGGACGGGCGTGACCGAAAGTGTGGACTCCAACGGGTGTATCACGACTCGGCGAACATCGTTCGACCCCGGAATCCAGCAGATTTATGCCACACTCGTGCTGTATAACACCATCGCTCAAACCACTATCACGGTAGAGTGGTATCGAGATGAGGAATTGGTCTATTCTGATAGTTGGTCAACCACTCAAGACAGCACTCAGATTTGCGTGTGGTTCGACATCACCCCTAGCAGCGTGCAATTGCTCCCCGGTCAATGGCGAGTGATGGCCTACAATGCGGGGTTGCCCATCATCAACGCCATGACCTTCACCATCAACGGTGGGTGATGGACGCCTGACAAGCGGCGTGTTAAGATTGCGCCTTGCAGAAAAAATCGGTGAATGCTTAGGGATGACGACGTTGAAACCACGGTTACTCTTGCTGGCGCTACTGATCGCGTTGGGCATATACATCAGCCTGCCGATGATTCAGGCGCAGCAGCCCACCCCAACCCTGACCCTGACTCCGGCGCGTAACACGCTCTTAGTGACCGACGCCTTTGTGCGCGGCGGCCCCGGTGAAAGCTATGTCCCCGTCGGGCAAGTCGTCTCTGGCGCATTGCTCCTCCCGCTGAATGTCAGCGCAGACGGCAACTGGGTACTCATCCGCTATAACACCGGCTACGGCTGGATTCGGCGTGACCTCGCGTTTTGGGTCGTCAGCATCGACGCGCTGCCAGTCTTAGAACCCAATCTGACGCCGACCCCTTCTATCCTGACCAATACACCGTTCTTCCCCACCGGCACGCCATCTACCGATTATGTGGCGGTCAACGCCATCAGCGCCTTCATACGCGGCGGGCCGGGGCGAACTTATCTCCGACTCGGGCAGTTATACCCCGGCAACACGCTAGAACCCGTCGGGCGCAATGCTGATAGCTCGTGGATTCTCATCCGATTCGGCGAAGAAGACGGATTCGGTTGGGTACGGCGCGACCTCGGCGTGTGGTTCAGCGACCTTGAAGCGTTACCGGTCTTGAGTGAGCCTGACCTAACCCCTACCCTGACCTTCACGCCTTCGGTGACGTTCACTCCATCTGCTACAGCCACCGAAACGCCCAGCCCAACCGCTACCGCGACGGCAACAGATACCCCAACCGAAACGCCCATCCCGACGGACACCGCAACACCTACCGATACAGCGACGTTCACGGCCACAGATGAGCCGTCAGCCACACCGACCTATACCGCGACGGATGAACCAACGCCAACGGTCACGCCCGCGCCGACGGAGACAGCCACCGACCTCCCTACCGCGACAGTCACAGACTCCCCAACCTTGACCGCCACACCAGAGCCGAGCGCCACACCAGAGCCGAGCGCCACCGCAACGGAGTTGCCGACAGAAACAGCGACTGACGCGCCAACGCTAACCGCCACACCGGAATCTAGCCCCACGGCTACCGATGCACCGACGGAAACGGCGACGGAGTTACCAACCGCGACAGTCACCGATGCGCCCACCCTGAGCGCCACGCCAGAGCCGACTGTTACCGTCGAAACCCGTCCCACCGAATTTAACGCGGTGGTTGTGGCAACGGATTCCCCCACCGATTCGCCGACAATCACGCCAAGTGAGACCGTTACTGAATCGCCAACCGAGACTGCGACGGACACCCCAACTCTAACCGCCACACCAGAGCCGAGCGCTACCGCCACCGAGTCACCGACGCAGAGGGCAACAGAATCGCCGACACTGGCGGATGTCATCGCCCCCAGTGTAACTACATCCGATTCAGCGACATTGACCGCTGTCCCAGAAATCAGCGCAACGCCAGTCGAATCACCGACGGTCACGCCGGAAGGCGGCACGCAAATCGCAGCCGTCATCACCGTGACCCCAATTCAACCCTCGCCTGTCCCGGTTGAGCCTACCCCGTCTCCCACACCCTCTGACGGTCAGGGCGGCGGATTGGCGGCGGAGGCCATCGCCGCCGGAATCATTTTGCTGGGGATTATCGCCTATCTGGTCGCGTATTTGCGCGGTGCAGCTGGGGCGAAGCGTTACGCCAACGGCTTCATCATCGAGGTCTGCCCGATTTGCCGTGACGGGTTGTTGACCGTGGAGTCGCGCACTGAGCGCAATCTCGGCATCCCTAATACGCGCCATCTGGTCAAATGCGACAATTGCCGGTCACTCCTGCGTGAGATGGGCGGCGGGCGCTGGCGTTATGCGGTAGACCGCATCGCTAACCCTGTGCTGTATGACCGGCTGAATAACCGTGAACTACGCGAGGACACGCTCCAAAAGCTGTTGGATACGCCGCCAGAAGCGCCCGTGCCGCACGTCCCGCCGGGATTCGTGGACGACGAAAGCGATAAGTAGCGTCTGTCATGCCCGTGATTGAATGTGTCCCAAATTTCAGCGAGGGGCGGCGGCCAGAGGTGATTCAGGCCATCGCCCGCGCCATCGACTCCGCCGAGGTGACTCTGTTGGATGTCAGTAGCGACGCCGACCATAACCGCACTGTCATCACCTTTTCGGGGTCGCCGGAAGCCGTTGGCGAGGCGGCCTATCGCGGTATCGCGGAAGCCGCCCAACGGATTGACCTCAGCGCTCATGACGGGCAGCACCCCCGTATCGGCGCGGCGGATGTCGTCCCGTTCATCCCGCTACGCGAGGCGACCCTCTCAGATTGCGCGACTGTCGCGCATCGCGTCGGGCGGCGTGTTGGTGAAGACTTGGGGATTCCGGTCTATTTATATGACGCAGCCGCGCAACGCTCAGACCGTGCCACGCTCCCGCAAGTTCGCCGTGACCGCTATGAGATTCTGCGCGAGACCATCCTCACCGACCCGACCCGCGCCCCAGATTACGGCCCCGCCC
The DNA here is from genome assembly GCA_034437835.1 of Anaerolineae bacterium. Taxonomy (GTDB): domain Bacteria; phylum Chloroflexota; class Anaerolineae; order Aggregatilineales; family Phototrophicaceae; genus Flexicrinis. The sequence continues at coordinate 38,308 of DAOTTP010000182.1, forward strand.
GCTTGGGGACGGCTGGCGCGGTGGCGATGGGCGCACGTCAGCCCTTAATCGCGTTCAATGTCTATTTGGATACTAAGGATATCGAGACGGCAAAACATATCGCCCGCGCCGTGCGCGAATCGGGCGGCGGCCTGAAGCATATCCGCGCCCTCGGTCTATTCGTCAATGGGAGGGCGCAAGTCTCGCTCAATCTGACCGATTTCCGCGTCACCGGCTTATATCCCGCGTTGGAGGCTGTCCGCCACGAAGCCGCCAAACACGGCGCAACCGTCATCCAGACCGAACTGGTCGGGTTGATGCCGCAACAAGCCTTGTTCGACGCGGCGCTGGCCTATCTGCAACTCCCTCCCGAAACCGACTCGCTGGTCTTGGAGCGCCGTATGGGCGACTTGACCGGAGATTACCGCCCCATTTGGTTTGAGTGACCCAAGACGATGAATCATTCCCCTCGATATACCAATATAATGCGGACATGGTGCGCCATGTGCCTACCCATCTTGTGGTTGATTTTATTATCGGCGTGCCAACCGACGCCCGCCATGGTCGCTGTGCGTGTGACTCTGCCGCCCACACAAGGCGCGGTACTCTTGGCGACTGCTGCCCCGACCACCGCCGTCCCGACTCGCACGCCAACCGCCACCCTCAGCCCAACGCCGACCCTGACATTGACGGCCACACCCTCAGCGACCCTGACGATCACACCGTCACTGACACCGACTTTGACTCTGACGGCTACGCAAACCCTCACCCCAACTCAAACCCTAACCCCAACCGTCACGCCGACGATTGCGCCAGTAGATTTTTACGCCTTCCGCCGCCCGTTCACCCGTGACCAAATCGACTATGCAGACCGCACCTATCCGTATGGGATGGGAGAAATGCGCGGATTGCCCGTGCATCACGGACTCGACTTTGCCAACGGGCGCGGCACACAAATCCTCGCCATTGGCGATGGGACGGTGTACTACGCCGGTCAGGATATTGATGTGCTGTACGGCCCGATTCCAGATTACTACGGCAACCTCGTCGTGATTCTGCACGATGTAAAATCGCTGGATGGTCTGCCGGTCTATAGCTTGTATGGTCACATGCAGCGCATTGATGTAACGGCGGGTCAGCGCGTCAACGGCGGTGACAGAATCGGCAGCGTCGGAGATGCGGGCGTGGCGTTCGGGCCACACCTCCACCTCGAAATCCGCGTCGGCGTCCCAGAATCATTTAGTTCTGTCCGCAATCCCGATTTATGGATTCTCCCCTACCCGCAATTTGGCACGCTGGCCGGACGCATGACCTATAGCGACGGCACGCCGGTTTATGAAGGCACAATCAGCGTCAAGCGGGCGGGCTTAGACAACGCCGTGCTGCGCTACGCTTATAGCTATAACATTGACGCGACCATCGCCTCGGACAACATTTGGCGCGAAAATTTCACGCTGGGCGATTTGCCGGTTGATACCTATACCGTGTTCGTCAGTGACAGGAACGGGCGCGTCCACTTCACTCAAGACATCGAGATTGAGGCCGGCAAGACCAGTTTTGTCGAGGTCGTCATCCCTAAGCCTTGACCGGCTGCGCGGCGCGTACCATCTCCGCCATGCGCGGGGCTTCATAGGCGAGGACTGATTTCTCGCTACGCCATTTGAACGGTGCGCCGAGGCCGCCATACTCGCATGAGACGCTCCACGGGGTCGCCCAGCGCCCGTCGCGGATGTTATCCAGCGCCCATGCCAACAAGTCCCAGTCGTCCTCACGCATCGGCATGTGGTCAGTCCGATAGCCACTCGGTTTATAGCCCAATCCGGTGATATGCACTTCGCGCAGGCGATTCACCGGCATTTGCTCGATGTGTTTTTTGGGGTCAAACGCCAGATGTTCTGCCGTGCGCTTGGCGTGACCGATGTCCAATAGCAAACCGACGCCAGTATCTTCAATCACCCGCCGGATGAGTTCAGAATTCGACCCAAAAAAGGCTTTCGGCTCATTAGAATCGTCTTCTGGATACGGAATGTTCTCAGCAATAATGTTTTCCGCGCCGAATCGCTTGACCAATTGGCCGATGTCGCGCACCACGACATCATAAACCGCGTTAAAGTCATTTGGGTTGCTCACATCACTGATGCGCGGCGCGATATGCGTATTGATATAGGGCGTCTCGGTGTCATCGCGCATTTTAGCGATGGCGTCTAATTGCGCGTCGGTCAACAAACCTTGACCGGCCAATAACCGAAAGTGGACATACACCGCGCCCAATTGCTTAGCCGATGCGATCATATCCGGCCATTCAGCGCACTTCACGCGGTCAACCCGAATCCCGCCTTCGCGGATGAGTTCGTCCATTTCGGTAGAGTAATTCAACGAAAACAGCACGGCTTCCCTATCCTCTCTTGAGAGTTGTCCGATAACCCGATACTATCCGCTTCATGATGCGTTTTTTCCTCACCCTCCGTCAATGGTTTCAGGCCATCCGTCGCTCAAGCGTTGGGCGATGGCTATTGCGTTGGCGCACGCCGGTTTGGATACTACGCGGACTTATCGCGTTCTGGCTGCTGGGTCAAATCGCGCCCGCGCCGGTACGCGCCCCGCTGGGTGAACCGCAAACAGTGAATGTAATTCATCCGCACTTATGTGTACATACACGCTTGATTGATGAAGTCCCTGAGTATCGCATTCAACAGACCTTCATCGCCATACGCGAGATGGGCGCGGGGACGGTGGTCGAGTTCTTCCCGTGGGCGTATATCGAAGGCAGCCCCGGCGTGTATGGCTGGTCACAGGCCGATAAAATTTTCAAGCACGCCCGCAATCAAGGCGTGCGGATTATCGCCCGAATGGGGTTCGTCCCCGGTTGGGCGCGTCCCGACCTCCCAGACCAGCCGCCGACCACGCTCAACACCTTGCCGGATGACGCGGTTGATGATTTCGCGGCCTTCACCGCTATGTTCGCCGCCCGCTACGCCGACCAATTGGACGGTATTGTGATTTGGAACGAGCCAAACCTGTCATTTGAGTGGGGATTCAGGCCGGTTAACCCGCTGGGATACACTCGCCTATTGGCGGCCAGCTATGCAGCGATTAAAGCCGCCGCGCCGAATGTGCCGGTCTTGGGCGGCGCACTCGCCCCAACGGTTGAGCCTATCGGTAGCCCCAACGCGCTCAACGACCTGATTTTCCTTGACGGGATGCTAGAGGCGGGCGCTGGCGCAGTGATGGACGGCCTCGCCATTCACACCTACGGATTCACGCAACCGCATAACGCCGAACCCGCCCCAGACCGTTTGAATTTCCGGCGGGCGGAACTCATCCACGCGGTTTTGGCCGATTATAGTTTAGGGGATTTGCCAGTTTATATCACCGAGACAGGCTGGAATGACCACCCGCGCTGGTCGCAGGCCGTCACGCCGTCACAGCGGATTGAGTACACGCTCGGCGCGTATCAACTGGCGCAAACCGATTGGCCGTGGGCGGGAAAAGTCTGTCTATGGGTGTTCCGTTACCCGACACCGACCAACAGCTATCCGGATTATTACACGCTCTCGACCACCGATTTTGACCTCAAGCCGCTGTATTACGCGCTCAAATCGTATGGGACGGATCAGCCATGAGTCGCGTCAGAATCAGCCTCATCTTATTGTTGGTCGCGTGTGCGCCGATTGTCTTGTGGTGGCTTCAGCTAGAGCGATTCCCGCCGGTCAGCGAGGTATTCCCTACCGGTGAATTGGTGGTTGCGATTGACCCCAGTTACCCGCCATTCGGCTATTTGGCGGATGGTGAATACGCCGGAATAGATGTTGACCTCGCCCGCGCTTTAGGGCAACATCTCGGCTTGACCGTCCGGCTCGTCCCATCCAGTTATGACGGGATTTATGATGCAGTCGCCACTGGGACGGTGGATGTCGCGTTCGGCGCAACCCAAGTTGATACCGGACGCGGCGGCAACACGCGCTATACATGGGGTTATTTTAATAACGGCCTCGTCTTGGTCAGCCGCCCGGAGTCGCCGTTATATGACGGCCAAGCCCTGAACGATAAAACCGTCGCTGTAGAATATGGCGCATTGGCGGACGCCGAAGCCCGCTTATGGACGCGCCGCGTGCGTAACCTAACCGTTCAGCACCACGCGACGGCCTCTGACGCGCTGGACAGCGTGCGGGATGGGATAGCCGACGCGGTGATTGTGGACTATACCGCCTTCCGCACGTATCAAGCCCAACATGAATGGATGGGCTATGCCACCTTCTTGACCGACGCCTATTTTGCCGGAGTCGTCAGTGCAGACCGGCGGGCAGTCTTGTATCATCTCAATCAGACGATTCTTGAGCTGCTCAACACCGGCGCGGTTGAACGTATATTATCTCGCCATTTCTAACGATGAAGCCCAGATCATGACCCTACGTATTGGCATTGACGCCCGCCTCACCTATCATCGAACGGGCGGTATCAGCACTTATACCCGCGCCCTGTTGAGCGAATTTTCACGCGATACCGACCGAGAAGTCGAAATCATCGCTCTGCAAAGCCGCAAACAGAACGAAGCCATAGTGCCTCGCTTGCGCCACGTCAAACTCTGGACGCCTAGCCATCACAGGCTCGAAAAATGGGCGCTGTCGGCAGAACTCGCTCGCTTACGCCTCGATGTGCTGCACAGCCCCGATTTCATCCCGCCCCTGCGCGGCGCACGCAAGCACGTCATCACCGTGCATGACCTCGCCTTTTTGCTCTATCCCGACATCCTAACCGCCGAAAGCCGCCGCTACTATACCGACCAAATTCGGTGGGCGGTCAAGCGAGCCGACCATATTTTCGCGGTGAGCGAAGCCACCCAGCGCGACCTCATCGCGCTTTTGGATGTCCCGCCCGCAAAAATCACCGTCCAACTCGAAGCCGCAGAACAGCGATTTCAACCCTTGCCACCTGAGCGCATCGCGCCGGTCATGGCTAAATTCAACCTCGTCTCCGGCTATCTGCTGTGCGTCGGGACGATTGAACCGCGCAAAAATATCCCGATGTTACTGGAAGCCTATACCGAACTGCGCCGAAAAATCACAGACGCGCCGCCATTGGTCTTGGTCGGGCGAGTCGGCTGGCTGGTAAACGAAACACTGGCGCTGATTCATGGGACTCCGGGGGTTATCCACATTCAAAACGCCGCCGATGAGGACTTGCCCGCGCTCTATAATGGCGCGGCGGCCTTACTCGCCCCATCATTGTATGAGGGATTCGGCCTTTCGCCGTTAGAGGCGATGGCGTGCGGGACACTCCCTATCGTTAGTGACCGCGCCTCGCTCCCAGAGGTGGTCGGAGAGGTCGGCTTGCAAATCAACCCGTATGAGCGCGATGAATGGGTCGAGGCGATGCGGACGACCATCAGCGCGGATAATAGCGCGTGGCTGACACGTCAACGCGCCGCCGCATTGGAACGCGCCGCCACCTTCACATGGGCGCGTACTGCCCAAATCGCCCGCGAAGTCTACCGACAGGTCGCGCAATCATGAATCTCCTGATCATCGCCCCCAGTTTGCCCTATCCGCCCGCGTCCGGCGGCGCGTTGCGTGTCTACAGTCTGTTACGCGGACTCCATGCGGCGGGTCATCGCGTGACCTTATTGGCGCTGGATGATTCCGGCCTCAACCCAGCGGAAACCCCGCTACGTGAGTTATGCGCCCGTGTTGAGGCATTTCCCATCCCACAGCGCACTAAATCACAACGGCTTAAAATGTTGCTGACGACGACTCAAGCCGACCTCGCCCACCGGCTATATTCTGACGAGTTGGCTAAACGACTACGCGAAATTTTAGGCGCAGAGCATTTTGACCTGATTCAGTGCGAGGCGCTAGAGATGGCCTGTTATTTACCAGTGGCAAAAGCCGCCCAGACAAGCGCCAAACTGTGTTTAGATACGTTCAACGCCGAGTATCAGCTTCAGCGCGTGATTGCCGGAATCGACGCCCGCGAACCCAAACGCTGGCCGATGGCGCTATATTCTTGGATTCAGGCGGGGCGCATCGAATCCTACGAACGCCAGATGTGCGCCCTAGCCGACATCGTGATTGCCGTCAGCCCAGAGGATGCCGACTTGCTCCGTCCGTTCCGCGCCGATGGTAAAATCCACGTCCTACCGAGCGCCATCAGCGTCGATGATTACGCCGCCGATTTTCCGCTGGTTGACCTCGGCGTACACGCGCTGATTTTCACCGGAAAGATGGACTACCGCCCGAATGTAGACGCCGCACTATGGTTGGTTAATGACATCCTGCCACTGATTCGTCAGCGCGTGCCGGATGTGACCGTGACACTGGTCGGTCAACAACCGAGTCCGCGCCTAGACGCGCTCCGCACCGTCCCCGGCGTGACCATCACAGGGCGAGTCGAGTCGGTTGTGCCGTATTTGCGCGGCGCGGCTGCGTATGTCGCGCCGTTACGAATGGGTAGCGGCACGCGCCTCAAACTCTTAGAAGCAATGGCGACCGGCAGTCCGATTGTGGCGACCACGGCAGCCGCCGCTGGCCTGATGCCGGATGCGAAGGCGGCAATGCTCATCGCAGACGGCGCACAGCCGTTCGCGGATGCGGTGATTGGCTTGCTGACTGCGCCGGAAAAACGCGACGAGATGGTCAATGCGGGCAAAATCGCCGTCCGCGCCCATTACGACTGGTCAGCTACCGCGCCCGCCCTGTTGAATATCTACAAGGAACACGGCCTTGTCTGAGCGTGCCACCCTTGCGATTCGTAACCGCGCCTTAGCCGAGGTCAAACGCCGCCGAACCACCAATCAGAAATTACGCGGCGCGATTCTAACCGCCGTTAGCGCATTCCCAGTCAAAAAACAACCCGGCGGGACGAATCGCGTTTTACTGATTCGTCCTGACCATCTGGGCGACCTATTATTGACCGTCCCCGCCATCCGGCAGTTGAAACAAAACTGCCCAGATTTGACCTTACACGCGCTGGTCGGCGCATGGGGCGCACCCGCGATTGACCGTCTGCCGGAGCTTTCTCAGATTGAAACGCTAGAATTCCCCGGCTTCACCCGTCAAGCCAAAGCGGGCGGGCTTGCGCCATATCGTCTGGCGTGGCAAACCGCGCAACACCTCCGGCAAACGGGATACGATGCGGCGCTGATTTTACGCCCTGACCATTGGTGGGGTGCGATGCTGGCACATATCGCTGGGATTCCGCGTGTGATTGGCTTCGATGTCCCAGATGTGCGCCCATTTTTGACCGAGCGCGTCCCGTTCACCCGTCAGCACAGCGTCGAGATGAGTTTAGCATTGGCCTCGGTCATCACGGGACAACCCTTAAAATCGGCTGAGGCGCACATGCACTACCCGGTCACGGACGATGACCGCGCCCAAATAGACGCGCTCTTAACCGAATTGGGCGCAGTAAAAAATCAACCCATCGTGTGCATCCATCCCGGTAGCGGCACACAAACCAAGCAATGGGAGACCTCGCGCTGGGCGCGGGTCGGGGATACTTTAGCCGAACGACTCGGCGCTTTCGTCGTGTTCACCGGCAGCCCACCTGAGGTTGAGTTATGCCTTGCGGCGGCCAAAGGCATGACATCCGCGCACGACATCGCGGCGGGGCGAACCTCGGTGGGCGGATTGGCGGCCCTGTTAGCGCGGGCGCGGGTCGTGTTGGGCGCGGACAGCGGCCCGTTGCACCTTGCCGCTGCCGTGGGGACGCCAACGGTAGCGCTGTTCGGCCCGGCAGATGTGGTCGAATTCGGGACATGGGGCGACAAAACACGCCATGCCGTCCTGACCTCAGACATCGGTTGTCTCGGCTGCCGAATTCTCGATTGGCCGAACGACGCGCCGGAAAATCACCCGTGCGTCCGCGACATCACCCTTGAGCGAGTCATCGTGACTGCATTGAGAGTCGCTAGATAATCTCGACACCTTCAAGCGCAGAGTCACGCGGCGGGTATTGCGGATCCATGTCCTTGAGCGTCTCAAGCACGGTGCGAGCGATAATCAGGTTTCGCGCCCATTTGCGATTCGACGGCACGATATACCACGGCGCATGGTCGGTTGAACAAGCGCTGAGGGCGTCTTCATACGCCTTCACATATTCATCCCATTGGGCGCGTACCGGCAAATCGCCCATGCTGAACTTCCAATACTCATCTGGGCTATTGAGCCGATCCGTCAGACGTTGTTTCTGCTCATCTTTGCTGATATACAGCATAAATTTGAGGATGCGCGTGCCGTTTTCGCTCAATAACTGCTCAAAATCATTGATTTGGCGATAGCGACGCTCATACGTCTCGGCGTCAATCCAACCGTTGACGCGCACAATCAACACGTCCTCGTATTGGCTGCGGTTGAACACCCCGATATTGCCCTTCGGCGGGCAAGCAGCATGGACGCGCCACAGATAATCACGATCAAGTTCCGGCGGGGTCGGTGCTTTGAAGCTGATAATCGACATCCCTTGCGGATTCACCCCCGCGAACACATGCTTGGTCACGCCGTCTTTACCGCTGGCGTCCATCCCCTGCAAGATGACTAGTAGCGACTGTTTTCCTTCGGCGTAGAGGCGGGCTTGATGCTCACCGATTTCGACTTGAAGTTTCTCTAATTCCGTCTTGGCCGTTGTTTTGCTTGAGCCGAAATCATGGTCGGGGTCGTAGTCGCTCAAATCGACCTTTTTACCCGATGAAACGCGCAGTTTATAGTCAGACATTTTCTACATTCTCCTACTATCAACAGGTGGGCGTAGCACGCTACGCCCCTACGGGATTTCTGAATGATAATCGTAATGGCATTTTCTCATCACTCATCACTCAGGTCTCATCACTTTACATCAAACCGTCGCCCAATGATTTCTCATCACGCGGTTGGGCGGTGATGGGGGATTCGTTTTTATACGTCACCATCCCTTGCGCCGCGCCTTTGATTTTCCGCACATACCTGACCTGTGTCACATCGACCAGCACCTTGCCGTCGGCGCGTTTGGCACTGTAATAGGCGGCAAGGCTGGCGGCAAGGTCAATCACGTCATCTGGGATGACTCGCCCATCAAATTTGACGACGACATGCGCCCCCGGCACGCCGCGCACATGCAGCCACAGGTCATCGCCGTTGCCTTTGCCGAACGTGACCAGCTCATTTTGACGACTGTTGCGTCCGACCCAGATGGTGAAGGCGTCGCGGGTGATGAGGCGAATCGGGGCGCTATTGGTCGTCCCCAAACGGCGTCCGGGCGGCGCTTTCCACAATCCCTTGCTGATGAGGATGCCCTGCACCTCGTCAATTTCCGGCCAATTAGCCGCCAACTCAAGGTCAGACGCCAGCAAGTCCAGATGGTCTAATTCGCGCTTGGTTTGCTTGATGAGCGTCGGCACATCATCCAGCGCACGCTTGGCCTTGTTATAGCGGCTGAAATAAGCTTGCGCGTTCTCCAACGGCGTCAGCGTCGGGTCAAGTTTGATTTTCAGCGGCGGCTGGCCTTCTTCATAATCCGCGCTAAATTCGGTATCGTCGGGTTGAATCGCGTATTGATAGGCCAGAATCATCTCGCCCGCCAATTTAATTTGTTCGCGCTGACTGTCATCGGTCATCGAGTGTTGGAGCGCGTTCAGCTTCGCGCCCCATTTAGCACGCGCCTCTTGGATGGCGGCCTGAACTGGCGCTTTGGCGGCGGCGTAGGCTTCGCTACCGGTGGGCGTGCCATAGAATTCGGTCAATGCGGCGCTAACCGACTCAATCGGTTGCCAGCCGTCCAGATGTTGTAATGGGTAAACACTGAACGCCGTGACCAAGCCATCCTGAATCACGACTCCGGGCTGCCACTCACGGCGGCGCAACGGCTCGCCCAACGTCCGTAACGCATCAGCGATGGCGTCTGGGTCGACATCGGCGGCGCGAATGTCCGCTTTCCCCATCGCCCGATAAATAACTTCCTTCGCCAATAACGGGCTGACGCCCAACACCTTACGGCTGAGGGCTTGGGCGGCTTTGAGTTTGGGGTCGTCTGGCTGATTGAACAGCGCCGCGAGATCATCCGCCGTCAGCGTATACGGGTCTAATCTATCGGTCATTGGCGGCGGCGGTTGATACGCCCGCCCCGGCAGACTCGTCCGCATCCGGTTATCGGCTGCACCGACTCGCCGCAAACAGTCCAGAATCGTCCCCTCTTGCACCAGCAGTAAATTGGCGCGGCGTTCCATCGGCTCAATGATGAGCGAGATGTCACCCTCGTTGCCGTGGATGTCGAATTGCAAGACGCGCTCCCACGGCGGCTGGCTGACGTGCAGGATTTGGCCGCCTTCGACATGACGACGCAACAGCAACCCTAACTGAGTAGGCTTAGGCAAGCCGCGCCGCAACCGATCTGGCACGATATGGACTCGCGGAGTACGGTTATCCGCGCTCAAGAGCAGATATTGGCGGCGGTGCGCGGCATAGACTTCAAGGCCAACGCTGTCCTCATCCACGTCCAAGACGTCTTGAATCCTCCCGCCAACCAGCCCATCCATGAACTCGTCTAACAAAGCGGATAGCGTCAGGGCGTCGAGATACACGGGATTATTCCTCTAAGGTGAGCAGATAGGCGATGATGTCGCCGAGGTCTGCTTGGGGGATGGTACGGGCGTAAATCAGCGGCATTTGGCCGCTGTAGCCCTCGACTTCATGGGCGCGGGGGTAAACGATGCTTTCGTACAGATAAGCCGCCGCTGTCAGGGGTTGATGACGTCTCGCGCTGCGAGTCGCCACGCCCGCCCATTCGGGCGCGAGTTTATTCTGTGCGCCCGCGCCCTGATGACAACTGATGCAGCCATATCGCCTGACCAATGTCGCGCCGTTGGCGGAATCGGCCTCAGCCAGCAGCGCCGTAACCGCCTCAAGATAGCTGTCCGCCATCAGCGTGCCTTCGGCGGGCGGCAAGTTTGAGGTTTCGTCACTGACTTGCACCATCTCAGCCACGAATAGCACGGCGAACATCAACAACACACCCATGGCGATCACCGCAGGCCACGGGGACGTTTTACGGACGGATGGGGGTTGGCTCATGGGGAGACCTACAGGATCACGCGATCCAGAATCATGATGAGGAACAGGAAGGCAAGGTACGCCGTGGTGTACTTATAGGTGGCGCGGGTGAATGCCTTGTCGTGCTGACGTAATAGTCGCGCTGCCATATAAATCATGCCGCCGCCCAATACCAACACCCCGACAAAATAAATCGCGCCCAACGTCCCGAACAGCACCGGCAGCAACGTAATCAGGAACAGTTGCACGCTGTAGAGCAAGATTTGCTGGCGGGTGGTTTCTTCGCCACGGGCGACGGGCATCATCGGGACTTCGGCGCGGGCATAATCGCTGTTGACCAAGAGCGCGAGCGCCCAACTGTGCGGCGGCGTCCAGTAGAAGATAATCAAGAACAGGATGAACGCCTCGAATGACAAGCTGTTATGCACCGCTGCCCAACCGACCAGCACCGGCATCGCTCCCGCCCCGCCGCCAATCAAAATATTGACCACGGTGTTGCGCTTGAGGATGATGGTGTAAATCACGACGTAGTAAATCGCGCCGCCCAGCGCCAATAGCGCCGTCAACCAATTGACGAAACTCAGGACGAACACCGACCACGCCACCAGCGCCGAGCCGAAAATCAGCGCATTGGTCGGGCTGATACGCCCAGAGGGAATCGGACGCCGCGCCGTGCGCGACATCTTGGCGTCCATATCCCTGTCCCAATATTGATTGAGGGCGCTTGCGCCCGCCGACGCCAACGTGCCGCCAATGATGGTCAGCACCATCGCGCCGATGTCCGGCACACCGCCTGCCGCGACGAACATGGCCGTCACGGTGGTAATCACCAATAAGGTGACGATTGGGAGTTTGGTTAATTGAAGGTATGAGCGCAGAACCGGCCCTAACGGGGGGTTGGTGCGGATGACTGTTTCCATGCGGCCTCACTCTTTGGACTAAAACTCAAGCTACCAGTATTGGCCGCCTCGATGAAGGAACAGACCGCCAGCGCCGCCCATGTCAGCGACGCCAACCCGACGTGCAGCGTCCCCCACAGCGGCGCAGCCGCCGTCAGGACGAACAACGCGCCAACAGCGCTCTGGAGCAGATACAGTACCAGCGCAGTCACCGTCAGGCGCTTAACCGCTGTCGGGCGCTGGCTCTGATAGACATACCAGACCAACAGTGCCAACAGCACGCCGAACGCCAACACTGCGAAACGGTGCGTCATGTGAACGGTTTGTAGCGGGCCTTGATTGAACGGGAACAATTCGCCGTTACAGGCCGGCCAGTCGATACAGGCCAATGTTGCGCCACTACCGCGCACCAATGCGCCGGTCAAAATAATCAGCAGCGACACGCCGGTTGTCGCATACAGTAGGAGCGATACATGGTCACGGGCATACCGGACAACGATCTGATAGGTCGCGCCCACATAGGTGAACAGTAGCGCTGCCAAAAGCAGCATTGCCGTCCCAAGATGAACCGTGACCATCGTCGGCGGCAAATCCAGACGGACGACCAACGCGCCCAAAATGCTCTGGAAGGCGAACAGCCCCGCCGCGACCAACGTCCCGTTCAAAATGGTGCGGTCATGCGTGCGGTAGGCGCGGAAAGCCACGACCAGCATCCCAATCCCCAGCACGCCAATCAACATCGCCAATAAGCGGTGCGTCCACTCAATCCACGCGGTCAGATTGTCCAACGGCGGGAAAATCGTGCCGCCGCACAGCGGCCAATCTCGGTTACAGCCGAGTCCGCTGTCCGTCACGCGGACGATTGCGCCGAATAAAATCAGGCCAAACGTAAACAGCGCCGTCACCAGCGCCAAGCGGACGAACATCCGGGAATGAACCGCCGGTGTGTTTGCTTCAGTCATCAGTCCACTACCAATACGCTATATAGATGTGACATATCTGTGAAAGACGCGCTTCTGCGCGTCGGTTCTGCACCCGTGTTGACGCTAGGTCTTTTCGACGGCTTTTGCGCCATCACCAGTAGCGCCGCCTTTGACGCTTTTGACCTGTGCGACTTGCCGACTCAGCGCCCAAAAAATGATCGCCAACGTCACGCCAATCCCAATCATGTTGACCAAGATGAACCCGACCAACAATAAGAGTTGACCCGATTGCCACGGTTCAGAGACGAACACCGAGCAAGCCGCATCAGCGCACTGCAACTTGGCTCCCGGCAGACTGGTGGCACTGACATTGCCGGTCTGATAGGCTGCCGTCAAAAAGCCGCCGCCTGCGACAATCACCAACAAGACGATAAGGATTGCGATACGCTTCACGGAGAGCCTCCACGTTCAATTAAAGGTATTGTACGGTTTTTCACAAGCTGATGCAAGCAAATAGCATCAGCATTTAGCCGTTTCTCAGGGATCATATTGTACCGCAAGCCCGCCGCCGATGTTAGGGGGTTCAAACTTCGCTATCGTGGCTGTCATCATCCGAAAGCGGATGTGCGCCATCTTGATAGCGGTCATCCAGCGCGTCGGACTGCTCCCCTGCCGACCATGATTCCTCGGCGCGGGACGGCGGATGACTGGCGCGGCGGGCGGCGATTTCCAGCGGGGCGTAGCGCTCAACGGTCTTCAGCACTTGCCCAATTGAATTCATGGCGGCGGTCAGGTGTTCAGACTGGGCTGCGTTGAGCGTACCCGATACGGCGAGCGCGCTGATTTGATCCAGCGCGGTCTGCGCGGGGAGGCGGAGTGATGACAAAATCAACGCTAAAGGACCGCGTGTGCGGTCACGATCTGGCAGGTCAAACGACTCTGGACTGTCGGGGGAATGGGACTGAAAGGTCACGGCGCGGCCTCCAAAAGCGGTGGGATGTCTTGCAGGGCAAAACCGATGCGCGTGCCG
>DAOTTP010000183.1:0-5624 GCA_034437835.1 Anaerolineae bacterium
AATTTGATGATGTAGAGCGTCAAATTGGCTGAGTCGTGGGGAAGTTCTCCCCTCAGATGATTGGGCTGAGTACCGGTCAAAATCCCGTTTTCCCCTCAAATAGGGGCTGAGTAGTTACGTTTGATAAATAACGACGGATAAAAATGTAGGGACGCCCTTCTAGGCGTCCGTCCAGATATCCCAAAACGGACGGCAAGAATGCCGTCCCTACAGGGTGTGTAATATCCGTATTCGTTTGTTAAATTGCATAGATGCTGTCTCTACAGCGATGAATCATGGCGCGTGTCGTAGGGACAGGATCCATCCTGTCCGCTGTTTATCCATCACCCAACCCCAAAAAAACGCCGCCCACAAAAATTGATTTTGCGGGCGGTGTTTTAGGATACAGATGGGACAACAACCTATAGAACTTACGCGGCCTTCTTAGCGACGGGCGTAGCGCCGCCGAAAACCTTGCCCCATTGAATCGCGCCCCAACGTGGGACGAGGCCAATCATGGACAAGACGAATCCGAGGCCAGCCATGAACTGCGACACGTTGATACGGTTGGTCACGTTGCCAGCCGCGTCATACATGCGAAGCAAGTTGACCTCAATCCGCAGGAATTCCAGCAGATAACGGACGCCGCTGTACGAGGCCAAGTACAGGAAGAAAATTGTCCCCGGCTTCAAACTTTGACGTTGAGTGTTGAACAAGCGGATGAGGACGAAGAACACGACCAACATCAGCAAGCCTTCATACAGGAACAACGGGTGGAACAAGGTTTCTGTCGGACCTGCCAACGGGTAAGTCACGGTTTTGGTATATTCACCGACGCGGAACTCACGGGCGATGCTCAGACCAAATCCCTGTATACCAGTCGGGATGCCGTACAACTCTTGGTTAACGTAATTGGCGAAACGGCCAATGAACTGCCCCAGCGGGAGGGCGACGGCTGCGATGTCCAGCCATTCCAATACCTTGAGCTTGTTCTGGCGCAGGTAGATATATGCGCCGAGGAAACCACCGGCAAACGCGCCGAAGATATGCAGGCCGCCCGTCCAGATGGCGATAGCGCCGCCGTCTAGGTTGAAGAAGTTAGCCAGATACCATGCAGTATCGCGCCCAGCCGCTACCGCCGAAACCGGCGGGAACAGCACGTACCAGAGACGCGCCCCGATGATGCCGAGGATGACCGCGCCGAACATCGCACCCCAGATGTGGTCAGGGTCTTTGCCGTCGCGCTTGGCGAGACGTGCCGCCACCGATGCCGCGACCAGAATCGCTGCAACGATGATCAGGCCATAATAACGGATTTGTATGCTGCCAATTTCAATGGCTTGTGGGCCGAATTCCATCCGGCTACCCCTCTCGTTGTTTCAAAACGCGATAAACATAAACCAGCCGTTGGAAGGCGGTGAAGTTCGTACCGAGGGCGAGAATCGTCACGCCGATGGGCAGAAGGTCTGGCAGCAGCAACATGAGCAGGATAATCGCCACGCGCTCCAGCCGCGAGAACAAGCCGATTTTGACATCGACCCCCAAGCCCTCGGCGCGGGCGCGCACATAACTGACGCTGTAGGCTCCGACCAGTGCGGCGAACGCCAACACCAACATTTCCAATTGGCCTTTAACTGCGAAATAATACCCTAAACCAGTGAAAATTGCAGCGTCGGCGTATCGGTCTAGGCTGGAATCCAACAACGCGCCGAATTTTCCCTTGCGTTGCATGGCGCGGGCGATAGCTCCATCAATGGCGTCTAACGGCAACGCCAGCAATAAGATGAACGCCCCCAACTGCATGTGACCGAGCGCGACCACCAGCGACGCGACGAAAACAAGCACCGTCCCAGCGATGGTCACATGGTCGGGGTGTATCCCCAGTCGGTGTAATCTCATGCCGATGGGCTGGAGGACGCTATGAGTCAGTTTACGCACGCGCTCTGTAGCTGTGACCGGCGGGGCGCTATTTACAGGCGGCGTTGATGGGGTTTGGGGCGTGTTGTTTATCATAAATTCGCTCTTTACAACCTTAGGTGGGTAGAGTAACCTTAGCCCATATCGGGGCGTAGCGCAGTTGGTAGCGTGCGTCGTTCGGGTCGACGAGGTCGTGGGTTCGAATCCCGCCGCCCCGACATCTTAAACTCTCGCAGAAACGCGAGAGTTTTTTGTTTTCTAACATCCGAATGGGATGCTAATATTCGGGTCTTGGCCGAGGTCGGACAGGTCGTAGCGCAAAATCACCTGACCCGTGACCGGAAGTTGCGAGCCAAACACGCTCACATTATCGACATCAAACGTCAGGTACAGGCGGATGAGCGCCCCTTTGTCCGCCGAAAACCATAATTCCTGACTCATCAAAGAGACGCGCCCGCCGTCACGCGGTTGCACGGATGAGAGGTGAAGCGCGTCCTGTAAAAACGCATAGCGATAAACCGCCTCGCCGTTGATGACGCCTTTTACGCCGCTGGGGACGGCCTCGCGCACCCCGCCAATCAATTGACCGACACCCGCGTTCACCACCGATGCCGAGTCCGTCCCAGTCACGATGCTGCACCCGCTGGCCGTTCGCAGGTAGACATCTTGGCCGATTCGGACGGCCTCGGTATCTACCGATTGATTGTCTTGAGTCAGCAGTGACCCCCCGGCCAGCAGTTTGACCCGCCGCGCTGAGGTGCGTTGATGATAAGAGACCTCGGCGGTGGTATGACCGTCAGCGTTGCGCGATGTCTCGGTGAATGTGCCGGTGAACTCTGCCGAAACGATATAGCGCCAGCCCTCCAAGCGGTCTAAACCATCCTCGAACGACTCAAGCTGTAGGCGCTCACGATAGGGCGGCGGCGGCGCGTTCTCGGTCAAGACGATGGCTGTTGCGGCGGCGTCAATATCGGTGATGGCCGTCGGCAGCGGGTCGTCATTGGTGGTGGAGGTGCAGGCCGTAAAGAGCGCGGTCAGCATCAGCACCAACAGCGCGGCGGCAGATATACGCATCATTCCGCCGACTCGACGGCCTCGGCAGAGTCATCGTGCTTTCCAGCGCTCAGGCCAGCCTTAGCGCTGCGACGGATGAAAAGGTTTCCGGCTTGTTCAGGATATTTCGCGCCCGCCGGTTTATCCTTAAACCACTCAAACATGATCGCCATATCGGCTTCGATGTCGCCGGTTGCCATATACGCTGGCCCCATGATGATCTTCTTGGTGCGATAATCCGCGCTCACCAGCACCATTGGCGTCTTAGAATGATAAGCGATCCAGTAGAACCCGGCCTTGAGGTGACTGGTGTGTTTGCGCGTGCCTTCCGGCGTTATGACCAACGCAACCCTATCGCGCTTGTTGATCGCGTCCACCATCTGTTGCACGGTGTCATGGCTGCTGGTACGGTCAATCCCAATCGCGCCCACGGCGAGGAAGAACTTACCGATCCAGCCTTTTGTCCATTGGTCTTTGATGATCCAATTGCTCCGCATCCCCTCGGCGGCGGCGAATCTGAGGAACAAGAGGCCGTCCCAATTGCTGGTGTGGGGGTATTCGACGGCAAGCCACTTGTCGAATCCCGGCATGTCGCCTTGTCTGCCCCAGCCCGTGATGCGTGAGAGGAATTTGCCCAGCCAGATGATCGGGCGGGGTAGGGCTGGGACAAATTTTTTATCACTGGTGATGAGCGTCATAATTCATTCCCTGAGTAGGTGTCATAGAGGGCTTGGATGTAGTTGTCAAATTGCTGTTGGTCTACCGGATGGACTTCAAACTCACGTAGGCTGAGGTACTTGCGCGAGGTTCGTTCGACCACGCCGTCGGCTTCCTGTGGGAAAAATTCAATCAGCCAGCGCCCATCGCGCTCTTTGATGATTTTCCCCTCGCGGCGGGTCCCGCCAAATTCGGCCACGACATAGACTTTCTGACGTAGGCGGCGGCGCTCACGGTACAATTGGTCGAGGGCGAAGAAATGCAAGATGTCCATGAGGTTAAGGGAAACTCTTGGGTGATTGCTGGCTTGATAGCCTGATTGTACCGCACAATCGGGGCGAATTGTACGCGCAGGCTGTGGCAGGTCCGGGGTGGGTATGTGTTATAATTATGAGACCACAAAAGCGGTTGTGAATAACTATTAGAGGAGACTTTTCCAATGTCGAAAGGCAAGGGCGGTATGGGTGGTTTTGGCGGCGGCGGCGGCGGCATGGGCGGCGGGATGCTCAAGCAAATTCAGAAGATGCAGACCGATATGGTGGCTGCACAAGAAGCATTGGCGAACGAGACCGTAGATGTATCTGTTGGCGGCGGCGCGGTCAGCATCACCATCACCGGGCATCAACGCATCAAGTCCATCACCATCAACAAAGACGTGATTGATACCACCGACGCGGAATGGGTCGCTGACTTGCAAGACCTGTTGATTTTGGCGGTCAACCAAGCCGTGGAGCAGAGCCAGAGCATGGCCGCCGAGCGCATGGAAGCCATCACCGGCGGGTTGGGTGGGATGCCCGGTCTGGGCGGATTACTCGGTTAAGCCGCGCACATGGCGTTACCAAAGGCCATCCCTGAACCGGTCAATAAACTCATTGAACAATTGGGGCGTCTGCCGGGTATCGGCCCCAAAGGGGCGTCGCGCATCACCTATTTTTTGCTACGCGCCCCAGAGGATGTCAGCTTTATGCTGGCGGATGCCCTACGCGCCATGAAAGAGCAAACGCGCTTCTGCTCGATTTGCGGCAATATCACGGTAGATGACCCGTGTCCGGTGTGCAGTGATTCTAAGCGCGATAAGAGCATTATCGCGGTGGTCGAAGTGCCGCTAGACTTGTTGGCGTTGGAGCAAACCGGCGCGTTTCAGGGGGTGTATCACGTCCTGAACGGCGCGATTTCGCCCGTGAACGGTATCGGCCCAGACGACCTGCGAATCCGCGAGTTGGTACAGCGAGTCGACGCGGGCGGGATATTGGAGGTGATCGTCGCCACCAATCCCGGTCAGGAAGGCGACGCCACGGCCTTGTATATCCAGCGCGAACTGTTGACCAAAGGCGTCAAGATGACGCGGCTGGCGCGTGGTTTGCCGGTGGGCAGCGACTTACAATATGTCGATGCCATCACCCTCATGCGCGCCCTCCAAGGCCGCAGCGGGCTGTAGATTTGTTGAAATTTATGGGTATGGTGATCCATGCCCATAAATTTTGAATCAAGATTTATCCCATTCCAGCTAGAGGATTATCCGATAGAACAATACGTAAAGGTATTTCAACATTTGATATTTGGTCGTAACTGAAATTTTGAAATATTGTTATTTCTGTCGCATCATCAAATGTCCCATAATCATAAGTCATGATGAGTTGAAATGGCGGATGTGTAATCTCTCCAAAAGGCACAGATTTTATAATCTCAAGGTTGTCTTTTACTTTCGCCCGAATAGCAACACCAACCCGTCTTAATTGTGTAACTTCAGGTGATTCGATATACAAATTCATGAAAAATCTAAGTCCCGAAGGTAAATTCTGATTATTTTTGTAACTACTCAGCCCCTATTTGAGGGGAAAACGGGATTTTGACCGGTACTCAGCCCAATCATCTGAGGGGAGAACTTCCCCACGAATCAGCCAATTTGACGCTCTACATCATCAAATTGAGGGAAGAAATGATGGCTGAGTAGTTAC
>DAOTTP010000184.1:0-5844 GCA_034437835.1 Anaerolineae bacterium
CCCCAAAAAGGAGGTCGTTGGGTAGAGTAGAGGTATGCAAAAACCAAACGCCACCCCAACACGACCTCCCTTGGCGACTTTAGTCTGTGTCAACCCAGATTGCAAGCACTATATGCAAGCGGGGTTGGACAATTTGCTCATCCGCAAGACCTATGGACAAGATGCAATCCGCTAGCCCACCGTGCAAGGAGAATCAGAATCGCCGATTTCATCTGATGTTTCCGGCAAAATTTATCAGGTCGCGCCGAACACATTCAACATTGAAACCATCGCGTTCGATTTTGCCTCGTCCGGCTGCACAGTCAAAATAAAGACCGTGAGCGCCGAACATATCATCCCGTGTGGCTATGAAAACTGGGAGCGTGGTCAAACCAGCCTGTTTATTGATGAAACGAACATCTTCTCTACGCTTGTCGCCAGTAGCGGCGCATGGACAGCCGACAATACCTTTACGATGGTCGTCCGACTGTATGAAACGCCGTTTTTCCACACACTGGTCTACCGTTTCACGGAATCTGACTTGATGATTGAAACCCGCGTAAATGTCTCGTTTATGCCTGTGAAAACGCTGACGCTAACGGCATATCGGGCTATAATCAAGCGCATTGGGTCGGGATAGCGAGATAAGGTGATACGGATGAGCCGTCAGGATGTTTTAGCAACCGTAAAGGCGAAACAAGAAGTATCTGTGTTGGTGATTGGCGGGGGCGTGAACGGAATCGGGACGTTCCGCGACCTCGCCCATCAGGGCATCAATGTGCTGCTGGTCGAAAAAGGCGATTTTTCCGGTGGGGCGAGCGCAGGGTCATCTCACATGCTGCATGGCGGCATCCGCTACCTTGAAAATGGCGAGTTCCGGCTGGTGAGCGAAGCCCTGACCGAGCGAAACCTGATGCTCCGCAACGCCCCACATTACGCCAAGCCACTCCCGACCACCATCCCGATTTTTAGCTGGTTTTCGGGATTCCTCAATGCCCCACTAAAATTTTTGCGCCTACTGGAAAAACCCTCTGAGCGCGGCGCGGCGGTCATCAAAATCGGGCTGATTTTTTATGACTGGTTCGCCCGCAAACACCGCGTGATGCCCACCCACAGTCTTATAGGTCGCGAGGCCGCATTGAAAGCCTATCCGGGCATCAATCCTGACATCAAATGCGTGGCGCGATATTATGATGCGTGGATGCCCTATCCCGAACGCATCTGCTTAGAATTGGTACAAGATGGCGTAGCCGCGACTCCCAACGCCCACGCCCTAAATTATGTCTCGGCAACAGGGACGCAAAACGGCGCGGTGACTCTACGCGATGAATTGACCGGCGAATCGTTCGCGGTCAAACCCAAAGTCGTCATTAACGCGGCGGGGCCGTGGATTGACTTTGCGATGAGCGCACTCGGCAAATCCACCGGCTTCATCGGCGGGACGAAAGGCTCTCACCTGATTTTAGACCACCCTGAACTATTCAGGGCGTGTAACGGCGGCGAATTTTTCTTTGAGAATCACGACGGGCGCATCGTCCTCCTCCTCCCCTACCTCGATGATAAGGTGATGGTCGGGACGACGGACATCCGAATCGAAAATCCAGAGGAGGCCGTCTGCACCGATGACGAAATTGACTATATGCTCTCGCTGGTGTCGCGGGTGTTCCCCGGATTCAAGGTTGGGCGTGAGCATATCGTGTTCACGTTTAGCGGGGTGCGTCCCTTGCCCGCGAGTGAGAAGGGCTATACCGGCAATGTCAGCCGCGACCACAGCATCGCAATCACCGAGGCGGGCGAAGGCGGCCTACCCTTCCCTGTCTTATCGCTGGTCGGTGGAAAATGGACGACCTTCCGGGCGTTCAGCGCACAAAGCGCGGATGAGGCGCTAAAACGCTTGGGCGCGACTCGCAAAACCAGCACCGAGCAAATGGCGTTAGGCGGCGGCAAAAATTACCCATCGGACACTGGGGCATGGGTCAACGCTCTGGCGAAAGAAACCGGCTTGCCCGAATCGCGGGTGCAAACCCTGTTTGAGCGCTATGGCACGCAGGCATCGGATATTGCCGGATTCATGGCGGATGGGGACGACGCGCCGCTAACGCATAATCTGAACTATACGCGCCGCGAGTTGGCCTATCTGGCCGCCACAGAAGATGTCGTGCGATTGGACGACATCTTGCTACGGCGCACGCTGATGGCGTGGTTTGGCGGCGTGACGCTGGATTTGGTAGAGGAAGTGGCCGGAATCGTCGGCGGGGTTTTGGGCTGGGATGCGGCGCGACGCGAGGCCGAAATCAACCGTGCCTGCGAATTGCTCAATCGCAAGCACGGACTCAATCTCAAGTGATGAGTGTGTGAAATGACTGCGACTGTAGGGACGCCCAGAAGGGCGTCCGCCACCTGCTCCGAAAGCGGACGGCAATAATGCCATCCCTACATCACTGCTTTTAATCTTGTTTGCTGAGTTCCACGCCGGGGCGGATTTCGCGCTCATAAATAAAAGTGCGGTGACGGATTTGCATCCCGGCGCGTTCGTATAGGCGCACTGCTCCAGTGATGCTGCTGCCGTCCACGCCGAGGTTGACGGCGCGATGTCCACGAGCGTAGAGTTCTGCGAAACTCTTTTTGAGCAACGTCAGGCCGAGTCCGCGCTTGCGGTAGTTCGGCAGCACGGCCAAAGACGCGACATAGCCGCAGTCGGGGTATTCGTCATCTTTCATGCTGTTGAAAGCCAACCCTGCTGGTTCGTCGCCGTCCATCGCCAGAATCCACAATTCAGGGTCAAAATCATCCCCGTCAATATCTTGCTGAGTACGTTCAATCGAGGCTGCTAACGGCTCATCAACCGCGCCGCGATGGTCGGCAAAACCGGCTTTGCGGGCGCGGGCGAACAACTCAACCTCTGGGCGTTGGGCATAGGTGACGAAATGCAAGCCGTCCGGCAGCGCGGGGACTGCCGGCGATTCGGCAAGTTCAATCCACATCGTATAACTGGCGCGTTGGGTGATAAATCCATTGTTGGTGAGGAGATCAGCAATATCGGGGACTCGCTCTGAAGCGGCAACTTCCAACACAATACGCGCTTCTGGCGGGACGAGGGTCTTGCTGAGTTCAGAGCGCTCAAGCATCCAGTTTAAGAGTGCGGTCCCGACGCCGCGCCCGCGAAACTCAGGCCGCGTCCAACCCCATGCCCATGGACGGACGGGGAGTGAGCGCGTGGCAAATATGAATGCGAAACCGATGGGTTGGCCGGTCAGTGAGTCCAATGCGACACGGATGTCACGGGCGGGGTCAAAGCGCGGCATGTTGTACATATATTCGACCTCGGAACGGTCAAAGTTACTCGCGCCGATGTTTTCTGTGTCGCATCCGCGCACCAATTCAACCAATGTATCCATATCATCGGGGGTGGCGGGCTTGAGCGTGAATAGGTCTGTCATGATTGTGTTCATTGTGGGTTAGCCTTGATTGGTGAGTTCCATACCGTCGCGGACGATCAATTCGTAGTTATGGCGGCGCTCTTTAATGTACATCCCGACGCTCTCATACAAGCGCACCGCACCTGTTAAACTGCTGCCATCTACGCCGAGATTAACACCTTTTTTGCCGAGATCGTAGTAGATGTTGAAGGTGTGGTTGAGCATGGCGGCGGCGAGTCCCTGTTTGCGGAATGGGCGCAACGTCCCCAGTTCAGCGACATAGGCGTTATCTGGGCTATCCCCGGCCTCGGTAGTGGTGATGCAGAAACCGGCCACTTCTCCGTGCTGATAGGCGACCCACATATACTTAGGATCGAGGTTGGAATCATTGGCAAGCCAGTGTTCCCAATGCTTGAGTTGCTCCTCAAACGAGCGTTCAATATAGCCGCGATGGTCGCGGAACGCCTCTGAGAAAGCACGCACCACGGTTTCCAGTGAGACGCCTTCCGCCATTGACCGGAACTTGACGCCTTCCGGCCAGACCGGAGCAGTCGGACGTTGGCCGGGGGTGAAATCAATCTGCATGGTATACCCGTGGCGGTTGGAGGTGAATCCGTGGTCGCCCAAAAGTTGTTTACCAGACTCGTCATGCGAGACTGCCCAGCCCAATAGCGTCACTTTTGCATCAGACGGCACGCGATCAATATTCTGCTTGGCGCGGGCGATTTCCCAGTTGATGAACGCCGTGCCGATTCCCTTGCCGCGCCATTCTGGGCGGACGAAGCCCCAGACATACGGGCGGACTTGCACAACGTTATCGTAGACGACGGCAATGCCGACGCACGTCCCGTCGGGCGCAAAGGCAAGCCGAATCGAGTCTTCAATCACGAAATCCGGCTCGGTGAATTCTTCCATCGCTTCCGCTTCATCATAGGTGGTCGCGCCGCGCACATAGATATCATGCGCTTGACCGATGGTGGTCAGATGTTGCAGGTCAGCGGGTAATGAGGCCGGGCGGATGGTGATGTCGCCACTCTGTGTCAAATTGGGGTGCTGGTCAATCATAATGGATTAGCCTTGGTTGGTGAGTTCGATACCGTCGCGGTCAGTGCGTTCATAGTGGTCATAACGCTTATGGATGTGCATCCCGGCATTTTCGTAGAGGCGCACTGCCCCGGTCAGGCTACTGCCATCAACGCCGAGGTTGACGCCGGATTTGCCGAGGTCGTAAAACACGTTAAAAGCGTGATGCAATAGCGCCATGGCGAGGCCGCGTTTACGGAAGTCGCGCATCGTCCCCAACACCATCACGTAAGCGACATCCTCACGTTCGTGGCCTTCTGCTTGTGAGATGTTGACGGCGGCCAGTTCTCCGTCAATGAAAACCGCCCACCAATGTTCAGGATTGAAGCGCCGGTCACGGGCGGTCATGTGCGTCCAACGCTCCATGATGTCTTCCCATTTGCGCTCCATCCAGCCGCGATGGTCGCGGAATGACTCATACCAACCGCGCACGAACGTCTCTAGGTCGCCGTGTTCTTTCAGCGTGACCAATTTCGCCCCTTCCGGCCAAACCGGGGTTGGCGGGCGCTGACCGGGCGTAAAGTCGATTTGCATGGAATAGCCGCAGCGGTCTGTCGTGAATCCGTGGTCGCGGAGCAATTGTGCGCCAGAGTCATTGGTTGATTCGACCCCGTTTAGGATGGTGAATTTTGCTTCCGGCGGGATGCGGTCAAGATTGACGCGGGCGCGGTCAATCTGCCAGCCCAACAACGCCGTACCGAGGCCGAGGCCGCGATACTCTGGGTGAACGAAACCATCTAAGTTGGGTCGGACGTGGATCAACAGGTCATAGACGATGCCGAACCCAACGCACAACCCATCAGGCGTGAACGCGAGACGGACTGAGTTCTGTATGTCAAAACCGGGCGAGGTCAATTCATCGCGGACTTCATCTTCGGTGGTGGTCGTTTGGCCGTTTTCGAGGATGTCGCTCACTTGAGTAATGCTGGTCAGGTGCGCGACATCATCAAGTGTAGCGGGGCGGATGGTGATGTCACCGACCAGCCATATATTCGGGAGGCTATCCATCAGGTCGTTTCCTTGTCGAGATTTTGTAGGGGCAGAGTTGGTTGTAATTAACATAGTATAGGCATTCCCCATTCGTGTTCGTAAACACTGTAAAGGGAGGTGATGAGACCTGTCAACGGGTCATAATGGGTCAAAGTGAAATACCCCCAACCGGTGGGGGTATGGGACAGCGTGATGTAGCGACGCCTGTTGGGAAAACGGACGGCAATAATACCGTCCCTACACATCCCGACATGACAGGGCAAACGCACCAAATCTCAAATTTCGGCGGACGCCCCGTTGGGCGTCCCTACGAATGACGATTAGGGTAGGGACGCGCAACGGCGCGTCCGTCGCCATCTACCATTTTCTTCCC
>DAOTTP010000185.1:0-19021 GCA_034437835.1 Anaerolineae bacterium
TTTCACTCGCAAGGAGATGAGCAGAAGCAGTTCCGCCGTATCTTGCACTCTAGCATGGTCGATGGGTTGATTGTGACGGCGGATCGGCTCGACAGAGAGTTCATGCCGCAGTTGATCAAGAAGCGGCTGCCGTTCGTGTTGTTGGGGCGGCCTTCACAGTTCAGCGAGCGCATCACCTATATCGACTCCGATAATCAGGGTGGGGCGTATATGGCGGTCAAACATCTACTGGACTTAGGGCATCGGCGTATCAGCATCATCACCAACTCGCTGAATACTGCCGCCGATGACCGTACCGAGGGCTACCGTCAAGCGCTAACTGAGGCTGGGTTGCCCATCCTGCCAGAGTTGATGGCTGAGGGTGATTTCACAGAACCCAGCGGCTACGCGGCCATGCAGCAGTTGATCCAACGGCGCCCGGACGCGGTATTTGTGGTGTCAGACACGATGGCATTCGGCGCGTTACGCGCTATGAGCAATGCGGGGATCAACGTCCCCCGCGATATAGCGCTTGTCTCCTTTGATGACATGCCTATCGCAGCCATCGCCAACCCGCCCCTGACCACCGTCCGCTAGTCGATTGGCAACGGCGCTCTAGCAGTCTCAACCCTGTTAGAGATAATCAAAACCGGTGATAGCACGCCCAAGCATATCATCGTCCCCACTGAGTTGATTGTTCGCGCCAGTTGTGGCGCGGTTCAGTCTGGTTCGTCCTGAAAGAATGTAAGAGAGAGGAGCAAGACCATCGGGAAGCGTCAACATGACCTCACTTTGAGAGCGCTTTCAATGATGTTTGATGACCGAGTTTGAGAGCGCTTTCAACACGCGCTAAATGTCCGACCAATTGTCCAGCAACCGTTTTTTAGGAGTTTACAATGAACGCACGTACTGCAATCCGCACGGCTTTACTGGCCGTAGCAATGATGCTGGTTTTCAGCCTCACCGCCGCGCAAGAGCGCACCCAAGTTCGTTGGTATGTCGGCCTCGGCGGCGGCACTGACGCTCCGCTCATCGACGCGCAACAAGCCGTGGTTGATGAGTTCAACGCCTCACAGAGCGAAATCGAACTCACCCTCGAAATCGTCGCTAACGCCCAAGCCTATGACGTCCTCAACACCCAGATTGCGGCGGGCAACGCCCCCGACATCGTTGGCCCAATGGGCGTCCGTGGTCGCGCCTCATTCGTCGGCGCTTGGCTCGACCTCGCCCCGTTGATTGAGTCTACCGGCTATGACTTGAGCGACTTCGACCCCGCAGTGGTCGAGTCCTATAATATTGCCGGTGAAGGTCAGTTGGGCATCCCGTTCGCGGTGTTCCCCTATTTCCTGTCCTACAACGCCGACCTGTTTGAAGAAGCCGGTCTTTCCCTGCCCCCCACCGAGTACGGTCAGCCGTATGTTGACGCCGACGGTGTTGAGCATCCGTGGGACATGGACACTATCCTCGAATTGGGTAAGGTCTTGACCGTAGACGCCAATGGTAATGATGCCAACTCGCCTGATTTTGACCCCGACAACATCGTCCAATGGGGTTTCGGCGTCGGCTTCACCGATGTCCGTGGTCGCGACACCTTGTTCGGTGCTGGCAATTTCGCTGATGCTGATGGCAATGCGGTCATCCCTGATGCTTGGCGCACCGCCGAGAACTGGTATCATGCCGCCATGTGGGAAAATTACATCCACCCGAACGGCGCATATAACGGTAGCGATTTGCTGGCCGGCGGCAATTACTTGGGCAGCGGCAACGTCGCAATGATGCCGATCCACACATGGTACATGGGTTGGGGTACTGCCAACCTCGAAGCCGCTTGGGACATCGCCCCGATCCCGGCCTTTGAAGGTGTGACCACCGCCAAACTGCACGCTGATACCTTCGGGATCATGGAATCGAGCGCCCACCCGGAAGCCGCCTTCACCGCCCTCAGCTACCTGCTGGGTGAGAAGGCGCAAACCCTGACCAGCATTTACGGCGGTATGCCTGCCCGTCTGAGCCTCCAACCGACCTTCTTTGAGACGTTCGCCGCCAAGCTCTCGACGGACTTCCCCGATGGCAACTTCGACATCAACTGGCCGCTTGTGACCGCTGCTCTGGCCTACCCGGATGTCCCCAACCACGAAGAAGGCATGCCCAGCTTCCTCGAAGCCAGCGCCCGCTACGTTGAATACGCCCAAATCGTTGACAACAACGCCGATGCCGACGTAGACGCCGAGTTGGATGCGCTGCAAGCCGACCTTCAGGCCATCTTCGACGCCGCCAAGTAATTTCCGATATGTAAATGATGTGGGCGCACACACGGGTGCGCCCCTACGAAAAAACGTTTTTGTAGGGGCGGGGTCATGTCCCCGCCCATCACTACACACGCCAATATAGGGATAGACAGATGGATGCGCTAAACGAGATTCGCAGTACCGCAAGTGAACCGAAAATCGGCTTTTTCGAGTGGTTCAAGATGTCGAAAATGCGCCAACGCGAGGCGCGCTGGGGGTTATTATTCATCAGCCCGTGGTTGCTTGGTTTCCTGTTCTTATATCTTGTGCCGATGATCGCCTCGTTGGTCTTTTCGACCATGGAATTCACCTTGTCTGCGCCGGAAGATGCCAAGTTTATCGGCCTCGATAACTGGCGACGGATGCTGTTTGAAGACCCGAATACGTGGGAGAGCCTCGCCGTCACCTTCAAATTTGCCATTATTTCGCTGCCGATTGGCATGTTCAGCGCGTTCCTATTGGCCGTGATGCTCAACTCAAAACATCTGGTCGGGCGCGGTTTGTTTCGCACCCTGTTCTACGCGCCATCTTTGATCCCCGGCATCGCCACGATTTTGATTTGGGCGCAGGTGTTGAATTCTAGCACCGGATGGGTGAATCGCCTGATTGAACTGACCGGGATTCACGCCGTCGGCTCCGACGGTCTGCGTTGGCTGGATGACCCCAATCTGGTTTACATTGGCTATACCTTCATTGGTTTGTGGGGCATTGGCAACGCGATGCTGATTAACCTCGCGGGGCTTCAGGGCGTGCCGACAGAACTATACGAGGCGTCCGAAATCGACGGGGCAGGCTGGTGGTCGCGTTTGATTAAAATCACCGTTCCGATGGTCAGCCCGGTTATCTTCTACAACTTGATTTTGAGCGTGGTCGGCTTGCTCCAGTATTTCATCACGCCATTTGTGTTGAATCAAGGCAACGGCTACCCAGAAGGCGCGACCCGCTTCTACATGATTAATTTCTATAAGCAGGCGTTTTCGTTCCAGAACATGGGTTATGGGTCTGCATTGGCGTGGCTGATGTTCATCATCGCGCTGGGGATTACGGTATTCCTGTTCGTTACGGGGCGGTATTGGATTTATTACGCCGGGGAGAAGAGCTAAGATGGCCGCCGTCACTACCGATCACCACATCGCCCAACAGCGCCGCCGTCTGCTCAATCAGGCCGGAATTACGCTTTTGGCGCTGATCATCTTGACCATTTTCCTGATGCCATTGGGCTATGGGCTGGTCACATCGCTCAAGAGCCAATCACAGGCGTCGGATTCTAAAGCACCGATTTACCCCTCTGAGACGGTCAAATACACCTACCAAGAGGAAGAATATGATGTCTATGAAGTGCCGTATGAAGGCGGAGTCGGGCAGTGGGCGCTGGTTGATAAGGGGCGCTCCGAGAGCGAATTTATCGACACTGCGAACCCTGACGCCGGACTCATCCCGTGGACGGGCAACTGGCGCGCCTTGAGCCAAGTCCGTATCCTAAACATTCAGTGGGATAATTATCCGAGAGCGTGGGAAGCAATCCACTTCTTGCGCTTGCTGGGCAATACCCTGATGTACGCTTTCGTCACGATGGCCGGCACGCTGATTACCTCGTCGTTCGCGGCCTATGGCTTCTCGCGTTTCCGTTTCCCCCTCAAGAATGTGTTGTTCATCATCTTGATTTCGACCATCATCCTCCCACCGCAGGCGACGCTCGTGCCAACCTACGCCTTCTATGTCAAGACGATGGGGTGGGGTGGGACGTGGCTTCCGTTGATTGTGCCACATTTGTTCGGCAACGCTTACAACATCTTCCTCCTGCGACAGTATTTCATGACCGTCCCGCGTGAATTGGAAGAGGCCGCCACTGTGGACGGCGCAGGCCCGTTGCGTATCTTCTTCTCGGTCATTTTGCCACAGGCTACCCCAGCCTTGACCGCCGTAGCGATGTTCCACTTTTTCTTTGCGTGGAACGATTTCTTCGGCCCGCTGATTTACCTCGCGGGGAATCGTGAAGCCAGCCCGATTACCGTAGGGTTGACCGAATTTAATGGCCTGTATAATACAGAGCCTCAGCTTATCCTCGCTGCCTCCGTGATTTCGATGATCTTACCGTTGACCATATTCTTCCTAGCGCAGCGCGTGTTCATTCAGGGTATTGTGGTCACAGGCGTCGATAAGTAACATCCGTCAAAAGCGTTAAGGACATTCCCATGCAAGCCCAAACCCCTGTAGCTGATGATCAGGCAACAGTTGATGCTCTGATTCAGCGGATGACTTTGGCCGAGAAAATCGGCCAAATGACCCAAGTCGAGAAGAATAGCCTCCAGCCCGAAGACGTGACGACCTATTTTATCGGCTCTGTCCTCAGCGGCGGGGGCGGCACGCCCGCAGTCAATGACACGGCAAACTGGGCGCAGATGGTCAAGACCTTCCAAGACGCGACGCTGGCGACCCGGCTGCGTATCCCGTTGATTTATGGTGTCGATGCCGTCCACGGGCATAATAACCTGCATGGCGCGGTGATTTTCCCGCACAATGTCGGACTCGGCGCGGCGGATGACCCGTCGCTGGTGCGTGAGATTGGGCATATCACCGCCCGCGAATTGCTCGCCACAGGCGTCCATTGGAATTTCGCGCCGGCTGTCTCTGTCCCACAAGACATCCGCTGGGGTCGCAGCTATGAGGGGTTCAGTGAAGACACCCAGCGCGTCATCGACCTCAGCGCCGCGTATGTCGATGGTCTGCAAGACGCCAAACGTCGTGTGCTTGCTTCTGTAAAGCATTTCGTAGGCGACGGCGGCACATCATGGGGGACGACTCAGCGCTATGAATGGTTGACCGGCAACTGGCAAGCCCCCGGCGACAGCTTCAAAGTTGACCAAGGCGATACACAGGTTGATGAGGAAACGCTCCGCGCCGTCCATCTTGCCCCGTATAAGACCGCCATCGAAGCGGGCGCACAGAACATCATGGTCTCGTTCTCTAGTTGGCAGGGCTTGAAAATGCACGCCCACCGCTATCTGTTGACCGATGTCCTGAAAGGTGAGATGGGCTTCGAGGGCTTCCTCATCTCGGACTGGATGGCCGTCCAACAAATTGACCGTGACTTCTATACCAGCGTCGTCCACTCGATTAACGCCGGTTTGGACATGATTATGGTTCCGTATGACTTCAAGACCTTCATCACAGAAATCACTCGCGCCGTCGAAGCAGGCGACATCCCAATGTCTCGGATTGACGATGCGGTGCGTCGTATCCTCAAGGTCAAATTCTGGCTGGGACTGTTCAAGAATTCCGCCGCCCATTATGACCTTATCCCAGAGGTTGGTTCTGAGGCGCATCGTAAGGTCGCCCGTAACGCAGTCGCAAAATCATTAACTTTGCTTAAGAATAATCTGGGAACGCTTCCATTGTCGCGCAACGCCAAAGTTTTCGTGGCGGGCAAGGCGGCTGATGACATCGGCTTGCAGTGCGGCGGTTGGACGATTACATGGCAAGGTGAATCCGGCGCGACCACGATAGGGACGACGCTGGTACAAGGTCTGCGTGAAAACGTTGAAGAAGAAGAGCAAATCGTCTTTAGCGCCGACGGCAACTTTGAGGGTGTGGCTGGCGGTGGCGAACGCGCGCAAGCCGCTATCGTAGTCGTTGCCGAGCCGCCGTATGCCGAAGGGTTTGGCGATAACAAAGACCTGACCCTCTCAGCGGAGGATGTCGCGCTGATTGAGAAGATGCGTACCCTCAGCGACAAGCTCATCGTGGTCTTGCTGTCAGGCCGTCCGCTGCTCATCGCGGATTCGCTGGCGCTGTCTGATGCGTTCGTCGCGGCATGGTTGCCGGGGACGGAAGGCGCGGGCGTGGCTGATGTCTTGTTCGGCGATAAGCCGTTCACCGGTAAAACCTCGTTCTCGTGGCCGCGCAGCATCGACCAAGTGCCGTTATCCGCGTTGAAGGCCAGCGAAGAAGCGCCGCTGTTCCCGTTAGGGTATGGGTTGTCGTAATTTCGGGTTCGTAGGGGCGACCTATGGGTCGCCCATCACCCTGTAATTTTACATTTAAGGAGAACAATCAAATGAAATTCACGACATGGGCAAAAATCGGTTTAAGCGCGGTTTTTGCTTTTTCTTTAATGGGGTCTTTGAGCGCCCAAGACGCACAACCGGAAGCCCCGTATTGGGACTCAACTCTGCCGATAGAGGAGCGCGTCGAAGATTTATTGGCGCGGATGACTCTGGACGAGAAAATCGGCCAGATGACCCTGATTGAGAAGAACAGCATCCCACCGCGTGATGTCCATGACTTTTTCATCGGCGGAATCCTCAGTGGCGGCGGCGGTTATCCGCGTGGCGATAACACCCCCGAAGGCTGGGCAAAAATGGTTGGTGATTATCAGGATAACGCCCTAGCGACTCGCCTCGGCATCCCGATGATTTATGGTGTGGACGCGGTACACGGCCATAATAACCTGCACGGCGCGACCCTGTTCCCGCATAACATCGGACTCGGCGCGGCCAATAACCCAGAATTGATGACCCAAATCGGGCAAATCACCGCCAGCGAGATGATCGCCACTGGCATTTATTGGGATTACGCGCCAGTACTCGCGCCGGTACGAGATATCCGTTGGGGGCGCACTTATGAGGCCTACGGCGAAAATACCGACCTCGTGACGGCACTCGGCATCCCGTTTATGATAGGCTTACAAGGTGAGCTTGGCGACCTCGGCACGCCGGGGACGGTTTTGGCGACGCCCAAGCACTATATCGGCGACGGCGCAACGACATGGGGGACATCTCCGTTTGGGCCGCGCAATATTGACCGTGGCGACACCGTAATGGATGATGCGACTTTGCGCGAAATGCTCTTGCCGCCGTATATCGCGGCAGTTGATGCGGGGGCATTGAGCGTCATGACCTCGTATTCCAGTTGGAACGGCCTGCCGATGCACGCCCATGCTTATCTGGTCAACGACGTGCTGAAGGGCGAGTTGGGTTTTCAAGGCTTCATCGTCTCTGACTGGGAGGCCGTCACACTCATCAGCGACAATGATTACAACGATGTCGTGACCGCCATCAACGCGGGCGTCGATATGAATATGGTTCCCTATGACTACCGTGGATTTATCGATATGGCGCGGGATGCCGTCAATGTGGGTGATATTCCGTTAGAGCGCATCGACGATGCCGTCCGGCGCATCTTACGCGCCAAGTTTGCGATGGGGCTGTTTGAGCATCCGTTCGGCGATGACGCGCTGATGGCGTCAGTGGGTTCAGATCAACACCGTGCGGTGGCGCGTCAGGCCGTGCGCGAGTCGCTGGTGCTGCTCAAAAATGACAACCAAGCGTTGCCCATCGCCAAAGACGCCGCAACGATTTTCGTGGCCGGTACAGGCGCGGACAATCTGGGGCGGCAGTTGGGCGGCTGGTCGATTGAGTGGCAGGGCGGGTCTGGTGAAATCACGGTTGGCACGACCCTATTACAAGGGATTCTGGCCGCTGTCTCGCCGGATACCGTCGTCTCTTATAGCCCAACTGGACGCTTTGAGAACGCAGACGGCACAGCAAGCGTGGCGGATGTCGGAATCGTGGTCTTGAGCGAAGACCCGTATGCAGAGTACGAAGGCGATAACAACCTTATCCGGTTGTCACGCGGGGATGTCGCGATGGTTGAGCGGATGCGCGCCAGCAGTACGACGCTGATTATTGTGCTGCTTTCTGGCCGCCCGCTGATTTCTACCGATGAGATTTTGGCCGCTGATGCGTTCGTGGCGGCGTGGTTGCCGGGGACGGAAGGCGCGGGCGTGAGCGATGTATTGTTTGGGGATTCGCCGTTCAGCGGCAAACTCTCGTTCACATGGCCGCGCAGCGTTGACCAACTCCCGTTTGATTTCTCGGCCATCCCGACGGAAGGCTGCGAAGCGCCGTTATTCCCGTTCGGTTACGGCTTGACGGCGGACGACACTGCGGCCTCCGCCCCGTGGCTAGAATTGGCCGCGTCCTGCGTCGAATAGCCGCTTGAACGACCTAGCTTAGTGTAAAACCACCCCGTCGTAGCGCTATGACGGGGTGGTTTTTTGTTGGTTTTGCGTTTTAATTGAGGACTTTCTATAAGAGGCCGTTTGAATATTCAATCGTTATCCCCTCTCCCACAGGGTGGTGAGGGGGACTTTTTCGGCGTTTTTGTCCCTCGCCCCTTGTGGGAGAGGGACGGTTCACCGCTAGGTGAACAGGGTGAGGGGAATATTCAAACGGTCTCTAAGAGGTGTAAGAGGTGTTGTAATCGGCAAATTCTGACTTCTGATACACAAGCGCATAAATCACCGTTAACATTTTAGCGATTCAACCTGCTAATAAGTTGAAGGTTCACAATGTGTTATGCCATGAGGGGGAACGATGAGTATTATGCAACCACGAAAGTGGATATTCTTATCAGCGGGTTTAGCATTATTGCTGACTTTGGCTGTTTTTCCAGCGTCTGCACAAGTCACCATTGATGTTGGTTGCGATTCGGCAGAACTCATCGCGGCCATCACCACGGCCAATGGTACACCTGCAACGGATACGATTAATCTTGAGGCCGGTTGCGTTTACAGCTTCACAGCAGGCAATGTGACCAACTCTGACAATGCCTTACCGCGCATCACGACAGCTATGATTATCAATGGCAACGGTGCGACGCTTGAACGTGTGGGGGGTTCACCCAACTTTCGACTCCTGACCGTTTTTGTCGGCGGGAATCTCAGGCTGAGTGATATCACTGTGACTGGCGGCAATACGAATGGGTTTGGCGGAGGGATTAATGTCTATGACGCTAATTTGGTCTTGGTCAATGCCACCGTTTCTGGCAATACCACGAGCAATTGGGGCGGTGGCATTTACGCTCAAGACGGTGGCGCGCTTAGAGTGGTAAACAGTGTTATTTCTGGCAACACCGCTGCCATAGACGGTGGCGGAATCGCCGCGACCAGAGATATAACAGTGATAAATACCCTTATCACCGGCAACACGGCCACAGCCAACGGGGGAGGACTCCGAATCTCTGGCACAACGACAACCATTATCAATAGCACCATTGCGGGCAATAGCGCGGCCACCAGCGGCGGCATTCACCATACTGGTGGGGCAGTGAATTTGACCAACAGTATCGTGTGGGGCAACAGCGAAACCCAAATCGGCGGTTCGCCTACTGTGACCTATAGCACGGTAGAAGGCGGATTCACCGGTACGGGCAACCTGAGCAGCGACCCGTTGTTTGTGACCCCTATCGCCTATAGCTCTGCGCCGACGACGGCGGGTG
The DNA here is from genome assembly GCA_034437835.1 of Anaerolineae bacterium. Classification (GTDB taxonomy): domain Bacteria; phylum Chloroflexota; class Anaerolineae; order Aggregatilineales; family Phototrophicaceae; genus Flexicrinis. Next base: position 9,549 of record DAOTTP010000185.1, read on the forward strand.
ATTATCACCTACAAACAACCAGCCCCGCGCTGGATGTCGGCAGTAATGCCGCGCTGCCTGTTGATAGCTATGACATCGACGCGGACAGTAATACAGCCGAAACACTGCCGATTGACCTAGACGGCGATGCTCGCGTATTTAACGCCGTGGTCGATATGGGCGCGTATGAGTTGGGGAGCTTGCTCAATCGCCTGAACAACCCCAGCTTTGAGACGGCGGGGACTCTGGCGACTAAAGCCCTGAATTGGAATGTCACCAACCCCAAGGCCACGGATAAGCGTCTGTGCGATAAGCCCGCCAAACCGCTGACCACGGCGGATGGGTTGTGCGTTTACCAGTTTAGCGGCGGCAACGTAAACTCGTTGGCACGCACGCTCAAGCAGATTATCAACGCCCCATCGTGGGCTGTGAGTGGTGGTAGCTTGACCATTAGCGCGATGGTGGAAGGTAAACAAGTTCAAGACCGGCGCGAAGATGGTGCTGCAAGTGACCTATACCGACAACACGAAGACCAACGCGACGGTGATTATCCCCAACGGGACGTATGCCTTCACCGAGATTTCAGGGAGCGTGTCGCTGACCAAGCCGGTGAGCAAGATTCAAGTCTTGTTCAAGATTGCGAAGGTCAGTGGGCGCGTCCGGTTGGATGATGTATGGCTGACGGCCACACCCGTCGCGTCTAGGTCTGATTCTACGGTACGTGATGGGGCGCTGACTCTGCCGCTGCCGCGTGTGCCGGACGGCTTCCGGGGCGGGAATTAGGAGTAACCCTATTGGGGGCATGGCGCGCCATGCCCCCTTTCAACCCCTTTAACTCATGATTCTAATACAAGTGGCGTACACTATTTGTAAGCGTAAAAATTAAGGATTACACGCCATGAAAAGACAACTCCAACTAACAATACTCGGCCTAGGGTTCGCCTTACTGCTCTTGTTGACCGCGTTACCGGCCATCGCCCAGACTGCTCAGGGAGAGGGTCGGGCGATTATCCCGCCCGTCGCACGATTCGGGTTTGAGAGCGGATTCGGGGCGTGGCAGAAGTTCAGCCCGACCAATACCAACTATGATGATAAGCGCCGCTGTGACGGTGGTGCTGCGGAGGGCATTTGCTACTTCCGCTTCAAAGGCAAGCCCGATGAAGATTCACGGCTCATCCTGAACATCCCCCAGAGCCAGATTCCGTTCGGTTATGGGGTAGGTATCGACAGCATCAACGACGCGCTCCGTGTTGCTTTACATTACCGCACGGGGGCGGCACAGCCCCGTATCTCGGTCAAGGTGCGCGTATTTTTTAGCGACGGCACGCCAGACCTGTTCTTTGGCATACTCGGTCAATCATCGGGGCAGAGTTTTGGGCCGACGGGGGGATATGACCCAGAGGACTGGGTAGAGATGCACGATGACACGCTGGCGAATTATGAGCTGGTCGATGCCGATGGAATCGTGCTGGAAGGGTTGCCCAGTATCGCCGTCAGCCGCATCCGCGTCCTCATCCGCCACGAGACGAATAGCGCCAAAGTTGATATTGATGATGTCCGGCTAGACATCCGCCCACAGGAAGCCTTGCCGCGTAGCGCCGAGGCACTCATCCCGTAAGGCTCTATCCGCAACACCGCACACCCGTAGGGGCGACTCACCGAGTCGCTCTTTCGCTATGATTTCGCATAGGGCGTGCCTGCACGCATGTGCGATTCTGGCATCTTGATTCGGTCTGATGACGAGCGCACCACCCCGTATGGCTATAGCTGAATTTGCGAACCTCAGCAATCAAGGTGTAACGTGCGACCAATTGAGCAATGTGCTGATAATACTCGTTGAGATGATTGAATCGCATATCAGACGTACTTTAACATAGGGCGAACGCACCAAATGATAAATCATGTCAGGGACGGCAAGAATGCCGTCCCTACGAATCTCTGTGATGGTAGGGACGCCCTTCTTGCCGTCCGAAAATTTCTCTGGCATATCTTCCCTCATCCAGATTTTGATGCGTTTGCCCTGTGCTTTAACAGGGTTGCCCAGAGATTGGTCTCAAAGGTATCAGGCATATCACCATGTTCCCAACGGATTTTGAACTCATCCGAGGTCATTTGATACTTACGCTCAAATCCCGCGATTTTTTCACGCAATTCATCAGGCGTTGCCTCTGATATAAGCAATGCTCTGGCTTGTTCATCTATGATTTTAGTAGAGTGCGGTGCGCTCATGGAAAACCCTCGCATACCATGAATTTAACCCATATCCCCAGTATAGCGTAACTTTGAGGCTATCTTACGCCACCCCGCCCGTCCGAACGGCTAACCAGACCACGCCAGCCACCAACACTAAGGCGACCACTTGGTCGATGGTCTGCCAACGGAAGAAGGCACGACTGACCACTGCGACGGCGACAATCATCACCAGCATGTAAATCGCCGTTTGGATTTCGGGCGAGATGATGCCGACATTTCGCAAGAAGCGAATGGTCAGAAAATAAACAAGGATACCCACCCCAAAACCGAGCGATGCACGCAATAGCGCATCGAGATTTAGGCGGTCATTGTCCCAGATTCTGGCCGCCCATAATGCGCCTTGCGCGTCCGCGAAGCCGGTAATCAACGTCAAAACGATAATCATCACAGCATTAAATAGCGTGTTAAGTGACATCGACGACCTCTTTTTGGCAGTTAAGGCTTGCGGGCGGTGGCGAAAATTAATCCCTCATAGGGGTGGATAGAATGCGTCGCAGCGGCATGGTCAATGTTGATGCTGTCGGGTGCGAATCCGGCTGCGTGCAACCCCGCTATCACCGCATCCTCGTTGAGAGGAAGTACCGTGAAGCTGTGCTTTCCTACAGAATAGGCGCTACTCTGCTTGGCGACGGTTAAGATTATCTGACCAGACGGTTTAAGCAACCCCGCGAATTTTGCGATATGCGCGTTCCACGTTACCAAGTCAGGCGAAACGGCCTCCGCACACATATTACTCACCAGCACGTCATACGTCCCGCGCAATGATTCGTCCTCTAACGGATACTCGCGCAGTAGGTCGCACGCCATCACACGGGTCACGCGCTCCCGTATTAGCGATTCGTGCGCGCTGACCGCCTCATCAGACGTGGAAAACCCCTCTGACCGCAATACCTCGCGGATGGTTTTGCGCCAATCGAAGGCGTCTGACTGGTCAGATAACCAGCGCGTCAATTCATCCCGATTGGCGGGCAAATATTCACACAGGTGCATCTCACGGACGCGGTGCGCCCCCGTAATCGCCGTGTATAGCATCGGCCCCGCCCCAAAGTCCAATACGTGGGCTGTAGACGGCACATCAGCGAAGGCACGGGTGAGAAAACCGAGCATCGCCAGATTTTCGGGCGGTAACTCAGCATAATACTCGTTCAGGTATTGGCAGGGGTCGAACTGGTCATACGAAGGGGGCGGGGTAGTCATAAGGATATGGGTTCGCAGTGTTTGGATCGGCAGAGATTGCCGCAGTCTATCACGATAGTCTACTATCATTAAACGAGTTATGCGATAAGACAATCTCATGTACCGAAGAAGGGTGCATTTCAGGTTTTTGCGTGGCGGACTGGGGGAAATACAAATGGGCGCAGCACGCTGTCGCCCCTACCCATCGACGGCGGTTCGTAGGGGCGCACCCGTGTGTGCGCCCGCCAAAACGGGTCATATCCATCCTGTCCGCCGCCTATCCGGGAATGCGCTATGATAAGGCAACACAAAAGTGACTACTCAGCCCCTATTTGAGGGGAAAACGAGGTTTTGACAGGTACTCAGCCCAATCATCTGAGGGAAGAATTCCCCTGCGCCTCAGCCAATTTGATGCTCTACATCATCAAATTGAGGGAAGAAATGATGGCTGAGTAGTTACAAATTTTGAACCTAAAAACAAGGCAAATTCACCAGTTCAATACATGAGCCAAGTATTTTATTTTGATTGAAATCAGATGAATGGATTAAACCAATGACATCGACAAACATCCTCGTTCTCCGATGCCTCGACCTAGACACCTCGCGCCGATTCTATGAGGCTCTCGGTTTGACGTTCACCGAGGAACAGCACGGCAAAGGGTCGATTCATTATGCCTGTGAATTCGGTGGATGGTGTTTGAACTCTATCCGCCAAATGACGCGGGGACGACTCAGAATCTGATGCTCGGATTCACCGTGGATGACCTCGGCGCAACGTTGGAGTCGCTGGCGACGCTCGGCTATCAGCCAAAATCACCGCCCAAGCATCAGCGTTGTACCGCCCTCGACCCTGACGGGAACGCGGTGATGTTGTCGGTATTGCCGTAAAACGCACCATCAACCCCCACCAATCATCACATGATAAACTTAAACGTCGCGTGAAAATCCTCGTCGTAGGGACAGGATCAATCCTGTCCGCCCGTCCGCCTGTCCTATCGCTCCCCCCACATTACCCAAATAAGCTACTATAGAGCGATAAGCACGCGCCCACCTTAAAGGATTCCCATGACCGACGCCCACACCCACGCAGAAGCCATCGCCCGCCTGTTAGAAGTCCGACCCGCGCAAGTCAGCGCCGCCATCGACCTCTTTGACGCGGGCAATACGCTGCCGTTCATCGCACGCTACCGTAAAGAGGCCACCGACGGGCTAGATGATGAGCAACTGCGCCGCCTGCTGGAGTCGCTAGAACACCTCCGCGCCTTAGACGAACGCCGCGAGACGATTTTGGAATCCGTGGCCGAGCAGGGCAAACTCACCGACGATCTCCGCGCCCAATTCAACGCCGCTGTGACGCTGACCGCGTTGGAAGACCTGTATCTGCCATATCGACCCAAGCGCCGCACCCGTGCCAGCGTCGCCCGCGAGAAGGGGCTAGACGGTCTGGCCGACCTGATTTTGATTCAAGCCCGCCCGCGCAAAACTTTAGACGAAATTGCCGCGCCGTATCTCTCCCCAGAGGTCTTAACCATCCAAGACGCTTACGCAGGGGCGCGAGACATCGCCGCAGAGGTTATCAGCGATAACGCGCACATACGCGGCACGGTGCGCGAAAAAGCGCTCAAATGGGGGACGCTCTCTAGCGATAAAATCAAAGACGCCGCCGACGAAAAACAAGTTTATGAGACCTATTATGCCTATAACGGGCGGCTTGACCGGATTCAACCGTATCAGATTCTGGCGATGAATCGCGGTGAAACCGAAAAAATTCTGCGCGTCAAAATCGAACTGACCGAACGCGATTGGCTGTCCCCGATTCATGAGGTCTATAGGCCGGATGGACGCTCTCCGTTGGAAGATCACTTGACTCTGGCGATTGCCGACGCCGCCAAGCGCCTCTTATTGCCCGCGATTGAGCGCGATGTCCGCGCCGCCTTGACCGAAACCGCCGAAGCCCACGCTATCAATGTATTTGCGCTGAATCTGCGCGGCCTGCTCAATCAGCCGCCGCTGGCTGGTCAGGTCGTATTGGGACTCGACCCCGCCTTCCGTACCGGCTGTAAATTGGCCGTGATTGACGGGACGGGCAAAGTTTTGGCGACGGACAATATCTACCCGCACGAGCCGCAACGCCGCTGGTCAGAGGCGCTAGACACCCTGCGCCGTCTGGTCGCCAAATATAACGTCACCCTGATGGCGATTGGCAACGGCACGGCCTCGCGGGAGACCGAAAAACTGGTCGCGGAATTGACGGCGGGCGGCGCGGCACGTTATCTGATGGTCAACGAGGCCGGCGCCAGCGTCTACAGCGCGAGTCCGTTGGCGCGGGCGGAACTGCCCAGCTTGGATGTCACGCTACGCGGCGCGGTTTCGATTGCGCGGCGCGTGCTAGACCCTCTGGCCGAATTGGTCAAAATTGACCCCAAAGCCATCGGCATCGGCCTATATCAGCACGACGTGAATCAGAAACAATTGGCCGAAAAACTCGACGGGGTGGTCGAGAGCGTGGTCAATCGTGTCGGCGTGGATGTGAATACCGCATCGGCGGCATTGCTGGCACACGTCGCCGGAATCGGGCCAAAACTCGCGGAAAGAATCGTCGAACACCGCGACGGCAAAGGGGTATTCGTCAACCGTGACGGGTTGAAAAAAGTCGCGGGCTTGGGGCCGAAAGCCTACGAACAAGCGGCGGGATTTTTGCGCGTGCGCGACGGTAAAAATCCGCTAGACGCCAGCGCCATCCACCCAGAAAGCTACGCGATTGCCGAGGCGGTCATGAGTCGGGCGGGCGTGACGCTCAAAACCCCGCCGTCAGAGCGCGAAGCGGCCTTGAAATCGCTGCGACTGGGGCAGTCGTTAGACTCACTGGCGGCGGAAGTCGGGACCGGCGTGCCGACCCTGACCGACATTTTCGAGCAACTCATCCGTCCGGGGCGTGACCCGCGTGAGGATTTGCCCACGCCGATTCTGCGGAGCGATGTGCTGTCGATGGAGGCGCTGCAACAGGGGATGCGACTCAACGGCACGGTGCGGAACGTGGTCGATTTCGGCGCGTTCGTTGATATTGGCGTCAAACAAGACGGGTTATTACACCGTAGCCAAGTCCCACACGGGACAACGCTCGGCGTGGGCGACATCATTGAGGTCGAAATTGTGAGCGTCGATACGGCGCGTGGCCGCATCGGGTTAGGGTGGGTGATATGAACGGCACGACGACTCAAAATAGGTTGTCCATCGGGCAAAAAATGTTGATGATAGCGGTCTGGCTTGGCGTATTGGGCGTGCTGGCCTTGCTGGTCGCGTTCGCCCCAAACGGTGAGGACAGTCCCGTCATCGCGCTCCTGATGATTGTGTTAATCATTGTCGCGTTTGTAGCGACTTTTCGGATTACCACCCGCGCCGCCGGTAGGTCTTATGTGAGTATTACCTCAACGGAAGGCGTGCGCGGAGAGTTCAGCGTCGGGCGGGTGTGGCCTGCTATCGGCGGGTATCTGGTCGGGATGCTGACGATGGTCTGTATCATGGGCATGTTACAGGAAGTCCCCGGTAGCCGCCTGATGTGGGGTTGGGGGATTACCGCGCTGATTCCGTTGTGCGTGTATGGGATATTGTTGCTGAATATGCGCGGACGAGTGACCGCCTTTCGCGTTGAAGAGGATGGGAGTCTGTCGATTCGGCGTGCCAATGCCGATTGGAAGCCGTTCCGAATCACCGATTATGGGCGCGTGGTCGGGCGGGTGATGACCGGGCGCGGCGTCAGTTCCCCCTCGAAAATCGAGTTTCTTGATCCGGTGGCCGGTCAGCGTAAAGTCACCATCCCGCTGATGATGATTCGCTCACGCGAATATAAAACCGCCACTTACGGCGTGGTGATTGATGACTTTTTCCGCGAGGCGTGCAAGCGGGCGGGCTATCGCGTGCAGCCGAAGGGCAAGGGGTGGACAGCGACGGCGAAGAAGTAGAGGCGCTGCCGAAATTTATAAAAGGCGTGGTTCAAGGTGTCGCGATGAGTCAGTTTGACCATTCACGACAGTTAAAGGGTAATTAGCAATGAGTAATTCTCGGTTAATGACGCGCCCACTCTGATTTTTATCGGTACTCATCCCGGAACTTGAACTGATTTCCATGAAATGGAAACCCGAAAACAATTCACGCACTTCCGGCTGGTCGTAAGACGAAACAATCCATTTAGCTTTGGTCATTTTAAGGCGTTCGACCAATTCGTAATGGCTATGCCACTCCCGCATGTTATGGGCATAGTTTGCCCCATTACCCGGATAGGGAGGGTCAATATACATAAATGTCTTAGCTGAATCGTAACGGTCAATACAATTTTTCCAATCCAGATTTTCGACAATCACGGATTGCAAGCGTTGATGGACAGGCGTGATTTTAGATTCGAGATGTTTAAGCGCACCGATTAACCTATTTCCATGTCCACCATCTGTTATACTCGTTTGAAAACGGGGATATTTTAATTCTCCGCCCCAGCCGGCCATAATCAGGTAATAAAATCGGTGGGCGCGTTGTATAGGCGTCATGTCTTTAGGATTTGAACGGGCTAAATGATTAAACTCGTATCGGGATACGATAGTCCAAGAAAAAGACTGTAAAAATGCTCTTGGTTGATGTTTGATGACGGCAAAGAAATTAACAAGATCAGCATCAATATCGTTAATTACTTCAACTGGGCTGGCAGGTTTTCCAAAAAGCACCCAAGCACCACCAGCGAAAGGCTCGACATAGCAGGTATGATTAGGGATAAGCGGGATAATATATTTACGGAGTCTTGATTTCCCACCCACCCATTTGATTGGGCTATTGAGGAGATTATTTTTCATAACCGACACCTTTTTGTCTCTAATAGAGACATTCTATCTAGGATTTTAGCGTATGTCAACAACGGTAAATAGATTTGGCGAGAAGCTTCGTTCACTCAGGCGGGAAAAAAAACTTACCTTATCTCAACTAGCGGTAGCTTTAGGATATGCAACACATACCTATATTAGTGAAATAGAGACGGGGAAAAAACAACCCACGGTTGATTTTGTTTTGTCAGTAGCTGATTTTTTCGATGTTACCACAGATATACTCCTACGCGATAAACTCAATCTCTCCTGATACGGAAGGTTTTTATGAACACAGATGCAATTTTCTCTAGCGAAGATGTAGCCAAGCTACGCTTACTTCTCAGCACATTTCAAGATGGCTCTGGGATGTTGAATAATGGTTTATTGCCGGGATGGAGAGATTTTGAGCGGGCGGTTGCCTCAGTCTTACAGGTTGAGGCGCTTGAGAGCAAATACGTTTTTGATGTCGTTATTGAGCAAGATGGTTTTTACCGGGGTATATCTTGCAAAATGGGTAATACTTTTGATGGGATTGAGTCTAAAGCCAGAATCTTAATAGAGTTATCCAATTCTTCAAAGGATTTTCAAGATGGTTTGGAAAATCGGGGAATTGCGCGGGAAACTTGGAAAATCGGTCCTCAAATTACAGGCGATGCACTTTTGTCAATTTTGCAAGAGCGTTATAGAGAAGACGGAATGAGGCTCGGTATAGACATCAACTATGCTAAAAGCTGTCACCTCATTCTCTCTTATTCACTGAAACTGAGGATTTATCAATTATTTCAATTTCCACTGAGTCTGCCAGAGGCATCGGAGGTGGTTTGGACACATCATTTAGGCACGAAGTTGACTTCCAAAGGACATTTACGTGGGGTAGAGATAGCATCTGGTCAGAAGATATTCGAGTGGTATGCAGATTCTGGTGGGCAATTCAAATATTGGCCTTCAGTATCACAAGCGATTTGGAGATCCGAACCCTTTTACCTCGAACCCTTGCCTCCATCTGTTCAATCAGCGAGTTATCTTGAGAACAAAGCCCGCAGTTATTTTCAAGGATTGTGGCCTGATGAATAAGCATAAATTTTCCACCCTCGTCCTCCGCTGCCTTGACCTAAACATTTCGCGCCGATTCTATGAATCCCTCGGTTTGACGTTCACTGAGGAGCAGCACGGCAAAGGGGCGATTCATTTTGCTTGTGAGGGTGGCGGGATGGT
>DAOTTP010000186.1:0-3396 GCA_034437835.1 Anaerolineae bacterium
CCGTAGGGACTTTAACCCCCCGTAGGGACTTTAACCCCCGTAGGGACTTTAACCCCCGTAGGGACTTTAACCCCCCGTAGGGACTTTAACCCCCGTCGGGACTTTAACCCCCGTAGGGACTTTAACCCCCCGTAGGGACTTTACCCCCCGTAGGGACTTTAACCCCCGTAGGGACTTTAACCCCCGTAGGGACTTTAACCCCCGTAGGGACCTCCCCCCTCGCCCCTTGTGGGAGAGGGGCTGGGGGTGAGGGGTTCTTATTCATGGAGTTTTCCCTTATGGCACGATATACCATCCGACGACTGCTACAATCCATCCCGCTGTTGCTCATCGTCAGTTTCGTCTTGTTCGCGTTGATGCAAGCCACGGGCGACCCATTGGCGACGATGGGCGGGCGTCAACCCACCCGCGCCGTAGACCGCGAACGCCTATCCCGTCAGCTTGGGCTAGACCAGCCCATCGCGACTCAATATCTCTATTGGCTCATCGGTAACGATTGGGTGGTGGTCGATGCTGAAACCGGGCGCATGGGGACGCGGCGGGGCGTGCTGCGCGGCGACTTCGGCATGTCCTATGTCACACGCCAGCCGGTGCTAGAGACTATTGGCGGGCGAATCCCCGATACGTTGCTCCTCACCGGCACAGCCGAGGTCTTAATCCTCGTCGTTTCGCTGGCCGTAGGGATTTTTTCGGCTGTGCGTAAATATTCTTTGTTCGACCAATTATTCACCGCCGTTTCATTCATCCTGTATTCCGTCCCCGTGTTCATTATGGCCTATAGCCTGATTTACTTGCTGTCGATTGGCTTGCGGCGAGCGGGCTTGCCTTACTTCCCGACCAGCGGGATTTTCGACCCAGCGATTGGGCGTACCTTTGAGCAGGTGGTCTGGCACATGGTTTTACCGGTGCTGACGCTCTCGCTCATCAGCATCGCGGGCTACAGCCGTTATATCCGCTCGACCATGCTGGAAGTCATCAACAGCGATTACATCCGCACCGCCCGCAGCAAAGGCATCACCGAACGCCGGACGCTGTTCGTCCACGCCTTCAAAAACGCCGCGTTACCGCTGATTACGATTGTCGGGCTAGATCTGCCGTTCTTGCTGGGCGGGGCAGTCGTCACCGAGACGATTTTTGCTTGGCCGGGGATGGGTTATCTGTTCATCAACTCGCTCACGCGCTCAGATTACCCGGTGCTGATGGGGATTCTGATGCTGATTGCCGTCGGCGTCGTGCTGGCACAGCTTATGGTAGACATCCTATACACCGTCTTAGACCCGCGCATTCGTTACAGCTAACCCAGAGGGCGAGCCAATCATCATGTCTGCATCCGATAAGCCTATACGCCTGCTGGGCAATTCCAACGACCCGAACAAGAGTCCTAATCGCGCCCTAAAACGCTTCCTCAAACATCGCGGGGCAGTAGCCGGCGCGATGATGTTGGGGTTCATGGCCGTTTATGTCATTTTGGGGTCGATACTATTTGACGAGGCCTACGCCAATTACAACGACACCAAGCTCCGACTGCTGCCGCCGTCTGCCGAACACATTATGGGGACGGACAACATCGGGCGCGACATTTTCGCCCGGACGGTCTACGGCGGCCAAATCTCACTGCTGATTGGGATACTGGCGGTGGTCGTCTCGGTGGGGATTGGCACGCTCATCGGGGTCGTCACGGGGTATTTCGGCGGATGGATTGATGTCGTGCTGATGCGCCTCACTGAGGCCATGCTCAGTATCCCAACCCTATTATTCCTGCTAATGATTTCCAAAATCTTTGGCGGAAAAGTCCCGCAGATTCAATTCATAGGGCGCACGTTCAGCGGCAGCGTAGTGGTCATCATCATCATCATCGGCCTAACCAGTTGGATGGGATTGGCGCGTATCGTGCGCTCGCTCGTCCTCAGCCTCAAAGAGACCGAGTTCATCATCGCGGCGCGGGCGCTGGGCGCACCACATTACCGGATTATTTTGTCGCACATCTTGCCCAATATCCTCGCGCCAGTGGTCGTCAGCGCGACCTTAGGGGTCGGCAACGCCATCCTCGCGGAGTCCTATATCAGCTTCTTAGGGGTCGGGGTGGGCGCTCCGACGGCGACATGGGGCAACATCTTAGAAGGCGCACGCCAATTCTTTGAGGCTGCGCCGTGGCTGTGGCTGGCTCCCGGCCTGCTCATCCTGCTAACCGTGATGGGAATTAACTTCCTCGGTGACGGCCTGCGCGACGCCCTCGACCCGCGCTCTGATAAAGCGGTGTAATCGGGTGAAGGCGAAAAGCAGGCTACGATTGAACAATCATATGACAACCCAACGCGAATCCGCTCAGCTATTTACCGAATTACACATCAAAGGTAAGCCGTTAATTCTCTTTAATGCATGGGATGCGGGTAGCGCGGAAGTTTTGCAAAAAATTGGCGCGAAAGCGATTGCAACGGGTAGTTGGTCGGTGGCGGCATCGCATGGTTATGGCGATGGAGAAGCGTTGCCACTTGATCTGGTGTTAGCAAACGCCCAACGCATTGTGGCAAAAGTTGATCTTCCGGTGACGGTTGATTTTGAAGGCGGATATGGGGAAAGTCCTGCCCAGCTACAAGCGAATGTTCAGCAATTGATCGACGCCGGCGTGATAGGCATCAACTTTGAAGATCAAATTGTCGGCGGGGATGAATTGTATTCGATTGAGGTGCAATCTGCGCGGATTCGCGCAATCCGTGAAGTTTCCGAACAGGCAAATGTTCCGTTTTTCATCAATGCACGAACGGACATATTTCTAAAAACGTATCCCGCCGACGCTACCGATGAACAATTTGAAGCAACCATTGAGCGTGCGAATGCTTATGCGGATGCAGGCGCAAACGGATTTTTTGCACCCGGATTGCGGGATACAAAACGCATCGAAAAACTATGTGAAGTGTCTCTGCTTCCGGTCAATGTGATGGTGATGAAGGACACACCATCGCTCAAACAACTGGCACAATTGGGGGTCGCACGGATTAGTTATGGTGGTTTCCCTTATCGTCAGGCGATGAAGGCATTGGAAGAAGCGGGACGTCAGGCGTTAGCAATGGACGATCTAGTATAGTCACCCTAATGGAGAACCGAAACACAAACGGCATAATTACAACCCACGTTTGTATCATACGGCTAATGTCAAATGACTAGACGTATATATCGCCAATCTGTCGCCGAGGGTTAAAACCCCCGTCTAATGGACTACAAAACCCACTAAAGTGGGTTGCTTGGCTCAAGAGTCGGGAAAAGGAGTCCCTTTAGTCAATACCTTCGCCAAAATCCGATTGATACCATCCATCATCAGCGGACACGGCAGGCCGTGTCCCTACATTAAAAACCCGCCACGGGAGAATTTGTAGGGACAACGCCCGCCTTGTCCGT